>NZ_QTQA01000010.1:0-290633 GCF_003853825.1 Burkholderia sp. Bp9012
TGGAGAATCGACAATATCGCCGCCAAGGGCATGCGATATTTCATCGTGATATCGCCGAATCCGATGTTCCGGTATTCGGGTTGGCGTCGCGTTCGGGACGTAGTCATGGAGGGATCCGGATCAACCGTTCATCGAAGGTGTGGCGGCCAGTAGCGACAGGCCTGCCACACTCGTCAGCAGGCACCGCAACGCGAAATACCAGGCCGGAATGAAATCCTTTCTCCACAGGATGCCGTCGACGGCCGCGCAGGCGACGAGCACGATCGCCATTCCCGTGAGCCGCGCGCCGATGCCAGGCATCATGAGCACGGCCCACGCCATCAAGGCGGGAATCACGCTCCACCCGTAGAGAACACGCTGGCGGCGCGGCGATTCGGCTGCACGCAGGGCGATACCCCAATGCACGGCGCCGACGAACGACGCGATACACGCAGCGTAGTTCAGCAGCGCGTGCACGTAATCGGCACTGGCAGCGGACGCGTGGACACTCAGCCACGACAGCGCGATGAACGGCACGAGGCCGGCCAGCGCCAACGCTGCGGGCACGCGGTAACGACGCAGGACCGCACGCATGGTCATGGCCTCGGCGGAACGATCAGCGCGCCCTGGCCGCCATCGACGCCGAATTGCTGGCCGGTCACCCATGATGCATCGTCGCTCAACAGGAACGCCGCAAGCGCGGCGGGATCGTCGCCGGCGCCGAGCCGTCCGAGCGGATTCGCGTCCGCGAGGCGCTTCGCGACCTGCGGCGCACTGGTCAGACGCGCGGACATTGCCGAGGCGATCAGGCCGGGATGAATGCAGTTGACGCGAATCCCGCGCGCCGCGTAGGTGGCGGCCGCCGACTGCGCGAGCGCGGCCACCGCGGCTTTCGCGCTGGCGATGGCTTCATGGTTCGGGAAGCCGGCTCTCGAAGCGACGCTGCCGAACAGCACCGCACTGCCCCCTGCCCGAGCGGCGAGCAACACGCGGACGAACGCGCGCAATGCGTTCCATGCCGAGAAGTAATTCGCAGCGAACGCGTCGTGCAGTTCCGCATCCGAAGTCGAATGCATCGGCTTGACGACGATCGAGCCGACGCAATGCGCGAGCCCGTCGGGCACGCCGAAGCGCTCGATGCCCGTCTCGAGCGCGCGATCGAGCGCCGCCGCGTCAGTCGCGTCGGCAGGCGCAACGACCACACGCTCGCGCGACATCGTCTCGGCAAGGGCGCCGAGACGATCCGCGTTTCGTGCGGTGAGCACCATTGAAACGCCCTTGGCGTTCAAACGACGCGCGAGTGCGCTGCCAACGGCCCCCGTTGCACCGCAGATCCAGACAAAAGCCATGGTGACTCCTGTTGCGAGCATCCGTCCCGTACGGCGACCCCGGCGCCTGCATGCGCGGCGCTCGACGACCGCCGCGCGATGCGCGACCGGGTCGCGTCATGCCATTGATTACGGACTTCATTCTATGCCATTTTTGCGCAGAATGAAGCGACATTACGACTCACGCTACGCGAATGACGCAGTATATTCGGGTCAACAATCACAGAATTCAGCCGATGACACTCGCATGACGTAGAATTCCTGGTGTGAGCGCGCAAAATGTGCGCACTATTCTGCATTTTTTAAGATGAATCAGATGACTGCATTTTCCGACTCACCCACCACCATCGCGATCGTCGGCGCGGGAATTGCCGGCCTGGCCTGCGCGCGCGTCCTCGCCGAAGCGGGTCATCAAGTGACGGTGTTCGAGAAAAGCCGTGGAGTGGGTGGGCGAACGAGTACGCGTCGCGCGGACGGCTGGCAGGCCGATCACGGCGCGCAGTATTTCACTGCGCAACATCCGGCATTCGCGGCCGAAGTCGCGCGATGGGTCGCAAGCGGCGCAGCCGCCCCGTGGGCCGCGCGCGTCGCATCGATTGGCTCGCTCGGGCCGCGGGAATTGCTCGCGCCAGCTCAGCGATATGTGGGCGTGCCGGGCATGACTGCACCGGCGCGGCATCTGTCGGCGGGAATCAAGACGGTGCTCGAGACCACCATCACCGAGTTGATGCACGACGAACAGGGCTGGCGACTGATCTCGGCCGAGCGGGGTGCGCTGGCCGTGCATCACGATGTCGTCATCGTTGCAGTCCCGGCGCCGCAGGCCGTACCGCTCCTGCGGCGCGCCGAACCGGGTCTCGCGGTGATCGCCCAGCGTACCGAGATGCGCCCGGCCTGGGCAGTGATGGCGCAGTGCGGCCATTTGCCCGATCCGGGCTTCGACGCCGCATTCGTCAATTTCGGTCCGCTCGGCTGGATCGCCCATGACACATCCAAGCCGGGGCGCACCGGCGTGAGCACCTGGGTGCTGCACGCGACGCCCGAGTGGAGCCAGGCTCATCTGGAGGCACCGCCCGAGCGGATCACGCGCACGCTGCTGGACGCCTTTCGAGACATCGTGGGCGCCACCGCCGACACGGCAACCGCCCATCGCTGGCGCTATGCCGAGCTGGCGTCGTCGTCTGTTGCAGCTCCCGGCCGCTTTGCGTGGCGGGCGGGGCCGCGCATCGGACTGTGCGGCGACTGGCTGGGCGGCGGCAAGATCGAAGGCGCATGGCTCAGCGGCACCGGCCTCGGCAGCGCGGTGGCCGACACCCTGATCACGCGCTGAGCGGCACCGCTCGGATCGCCGCCGCATCACGGCGGCGACCCGAGCGCGCCTTCGCTTGCCGGCGCGGGTTGCTGCGCTTGCGTGATGCCTCGCTGTTCAAACCACGTCGAACACTCGAACCCGCTTCGCTTCGCGAACGCGCAGCGCGGCGGTCGGCGGTCGGCAGGATTGCGCCGGCGCGAGGCAATGGAGATCATTGGCGATCCGAAGCGAATGACGCACTCACGCCGTACGCGCATGCTTCGCACAGGTCGTTTTCGACGAAGGCGGCCGATGACCGAACGGCCTACAGCGATTCGATATTCCGTGCGACGCTGTCCGCCTGCATGCGAATCGCTTCGAGCGCCTCGTTATCGAAACGCGCGAGCTGCCGATAGACCATCGCAAGCCGATGGTTGTGTTGCAGCGCGTCCCTGTGCCGATCGAAAAAGTCCCAGTACAACGCGTTGAACGGGCATGCGCGCGCACCGGTTCGGGCGTTGCGGTCGTACGCGCAGCCCTTGCAGTAATTGCTCATCCGATGGATGTACGCGGCGCTGGAAACGTAGGGCTTGGTTGCCATTGCGCCGCCGTCGGCGAATTGACTCATGCCGAGCGTGTTCGGCATCTCGACCCATTCGAACGCATCGATATAGACACCGAGATACCACTCATGCACCGCGTGCGGATCCAGCCCGGCCAGCAGCGCAAAGTTGCCGATCACCATCAGCCGCTGGATATGGTGCGCATGCGCGTCTTCGAGCGACTGCCGCAACGCATGCGACATGCAGGCCATTCGCGTGCGGCCATTCCAGAACCAATGCGGCAACGGGCCGCGATGACCGAACGCATTGCTTTTTTCGTAGCCCGGCATGCGTGCCCAGTACACACCTCGCACGAACTCGCGCCAGCCCAGTATCTGCCGGATGAACCCTTCGACCGCGGCAAGCGGTGCCGCACCACTGCGATACGCGTGCTCGGCCCGCGCGACGACTTCGCGCGGATTCAACATTTTCACATTGAGCGCGAACGACAGCATCGAGTGGAACAGTCGCCGAGCACTCCCATGCATCGCGTCCTGGAACTGCCCGAAAAACGGCAGTGCGTGCCGGATGAAGGCGTCGAGGCAGGCGAGCGCTTCGGCTCGATCGACGGGCCAGCGGAAGTCGTCGGCCGACGGCTCCCCGAAACTGCGCACCCCAGCCGCCACGATCTGCCGCCACAGCGCGCGATGATCGTGATGCGGACGCCAGTCGGCCGGTTCCGCAGGCGAGCCGGACCAAGCCTGGCGGTTTTCCGCATCGTAGTTCCATTGCCCGCCTGCCGGCTGCCCTTCCCCGTCGAGCAATACGCGATGGCGCACGCGCATGTTCCGGTAGAAGCGATCCATGATCCATGATCGGCCCGTTCCGAGCACCCGCCCGACCTCGTCGCGCGTCGTGTAGAAATGACCGGTATCGACCGCGCGAACCGGCACGCTCGCAGCTGCTGCATAGGCGCTCAGTTGCTGGTCGACACGCCATTCGTCGGGCAGCAGATACTCGATGCACGCTGCGCCGTGAAGCTCGGCGACACTGTCCAGGTTGGCGGGAATGGCCTGGCGATTGAGCGGGTCGTCGATCTCGATGTAGTGCACGCGATGGCCCGCATCGCGCAACAGCTTCGCGAAGCGACGCATCGCCGCAAAGATGGCAATCAGCTTCTGAGCGTGATGGAGCGTGTAGTCGGTCTCCTGCCGAACTTCCATCAGCACGTATGTCGTTTCAGCCCGGACATCGGAAAACCAATGATCATTCGGGTCCAGCTGGTCGCCGAGAACAAGCCTTAAAGTCTTCATGGAACGCTTCGCCATTGATGATCGCCGCCTGAGTTGTCGAGACACCTGCATCGCCACCTCGCGGCACGCCCCACGCCAGAATCTGTCGCCGCGTCACGACCACGCTCGCCCGTCTGTCGGCGGCGCTGTCTGGAAACGCCCGCGTCATCGCGCGTCGAATCAAACACCTTGCCCCCTCCCGACGCCTGGCACCGCGCGACCTGACTGACCTCGCGACACCGAGCGGTACCGCTGCGAAGCATTCTAGTCGGCTCGCACTTCGCGAACCAGCTTTCCGGGCAAAAATCCGCATATTGAATCACTTTCCTGCTTCAAATTTCAGGCAAACTGCGTACAATCCTGAGACAACTGTACGTCGACTTTAGGAGAGCAACGATGCCCCCTCGCAAGGATCGCGATACTCCTCACCGCTATCGCAGCGGTGAGGCCGCGCGTCTGGCGCGCATGCCGGCAGCAACGCTGAGGATCTGGGAAAGGCGCTATGACGTGATTGCTCCGCCCAAAACGCCGTCCGGACAAAGGATGTACTCGGACGACGACGTACAGCGAATTCGTTTGCTGAAAGCGCTCGTCAATCAGGGCCACGCGATCGGCTCGATCGCCAGCCTGAGCCGCGAGGAACTCGAGGCGTTGTCGGTGACGAATACGCGTGGCCCGGCGCTTCCCGAGGCGGCGGTGAGCCTCGCGGTCATCGGTGCGCTTTCGATTTCGGAAGCCGCGGTAGAGCGAATGGGAATCCGGATCGCCGCACGAATCGACTCGCTTGACGACGCGAGCGAGCATGCGAGTACGCCAGTAGACGCCCTCATCGCGACGACCACGTCGCTCCACGAGGATGTCGTTTCGCAGCTCGCTGCGTTGGCGCAAAAGCTCAACGCGCACGCCGTGGCCGTCGTGTACGCGTTCGGCACCGCAGAGGCGGTCGAGCTGGCGCGTCTGTCGGGGTTCGAGCTTTTCCGGTCGACGGAAGGCCAGACCAACCCCGCATCCATCATTTCGAGACTGGCGCAAGCCGTCGTCAAGGCGCGCCAGTCGAACGAGGCGGATCGCGGGCTTTGGCTGCGCACGCGGCGACGCTTCGACGAAGCGACGCTCGCGTCGCTCAGCGGCCTGTCCACCACCGTCAAATGCGAGTGTCCGCGTCATCTCTCCGAATTGATCATGCAGCTTGGTGCGTTCGAGCGATACAGTGATGAATGCGTGTCACGATCGCCGGCCGATGCGTTGCTGCACCGCCACCTCGGAGACGCAGCGAACCGCGCGGCCGAATTGCTCGAGACGGCGCTTGCCATCATTCTTCGCGAAGAGGGATTGGGCGGAACGACGCCGGAGCTGAAGGCGCTGTAGCGCGGCAAGCGCCGCTGACTGTTCCGACCTGCCCGCGACGATGGGTGGCGATGCTGCGCAGCACACTTGTCAAGCGCATCGTCGCGCGCAATGTGCTGGCAACGAGTGCCACCCTTTTGCGACGCGTTCGTCGTTGAGCGGAGACGCCGCGGGTTTGTCCGACCGCACGACAAGCCGTCGATCCAGGACCGGCACACTTGCGCGTGCAACGCAGGGCTTTCCTCGATCATCGAGCCGGAACCGAAGAACGAGCCACCGCGGCAGGGGTTGTCGGCTGCCCGCTCGCGGTTCCAGCATTCGACGCCTTCGCGACGCGATCCGCGAATGCGGAGAGATCGTCGAGCACTGACGCCACCCCTCTCAACGGCGCGCCCAGAACACCGACGATCGACGCATGGCTCACGTTCCTGTAACGCATAACCACGACGGCGTCGCCCATGTCTTGCAATGCGCGTGCGAAGCGGTACGTGTTGCCGGGCTCGACCACCGTGTCGTTCTCCGCGACTGCCAGCCACATCGGCGGCTCTGTACCCTGAATGAATCGAATCGGCTGGCTCGCCGCACGCGCTTCCTGCGGGAATATCTTTTCAAGCGTTGCATCACGCAGCGGCAGGAAGTCATAAGCGCCGGCCAGACCAATCACGCCGGCGATATCGCTCTTCTGCATCTCCTGTGCCGCCAGATAGCGGCCGTCGGTCGCAAGCAATGCGGCAATCTGTGCGCCCGCGGAGTGCCCCATCAGAAACAGGCGACGCGGATCGCCGCCGAACGCAACTGCGTGCTCGCGTGCCCACGCCACCGCCTGCGCCGCATCGTCGACGAAACCGGGAAAGGTGGTCGCCGGATACGTCCTGTAGTCGGGCAACACGGCAACAAAACCCCTCGACGCCAGTGCCTCTCCCACGAACAGATAGTCCTTGCGCTCGCCGGACTGCCAGCTTCCGCCGTAAAAGAACACGACCACAGGCGCGCCCGCATTCGCATCGGCCGGCCAGTGATGCAAGACGCGCGCGGGCAAGTAGACGTCGAGCACTTGACGCTCGCCGGGTCCGTACGGGATATCTGCGAAAAGACTGAACGTGTACCTCGGCGTTAGCGCGTTCAGGAGCCGCACCGGACTACACGCGCAGAGGAAACCGACCGCGAGCAGCACCGACAGGACGGCCAGTCCGGCTTTCATGTTCATGCAAATCTCCTTACCTGACGATTCCGGTCGCATCCGCCGCCGTGTAGGGGGATTTACGGAACTTGCGCGGACGCGGATGCATGCATCGCACGACAGCCGACACCCGCCGTCCAGGAGCCACGAGCGGATGTTCATCGTTCGGGCGCCGGCACGCTCAGGCAATCTCGCGTCTCGTTCGAACGCCCTGCCCGGATGCCGACCCGTTGACCCGTCGGCCCGATTCAAACCTCGACGCTGCGCGACATGAGGTGCGCTATCCCAACGCGTTGCAGCGGCGACATCGTAAGCGGCTGTGCAGTCCACAGCGCTACCGGCCACCGGGTGCCCGCTCAACGGCATCCAGATATTCCCTTCGCAAGTGCATCCGTCCGCAATGCAGCGTCGTATTGGAGATGAGAATCGACGCCGAATGCCGACAATCGCTCCCTGCAAAGCTATCGTCTGGCAATGGTTCCGCTCGTCGACGATATTGAGAGCCGTCTGCCATGAACGTTCTACCTGCCACTTTCCCCGAGATGCAACGTCGCCGTGGCGGCAGGATCGATTTCGCTTGTTGTCGAGGGCGACGTAGCGCTTTGCTCGGCGCGCACATATGTGCACCACTGATGCACGCGGCATGGCGACCATGTCGTTACTGATCCCGCGCGAACGATCATGGCAAGTGCTACGAATCAAGGAACGTCGAGCACGCCAGCGCTGGCCGCCGCGCGCGTGTACGTCTATCTCGCGACGACCCAGATAGGATGGCTGGCATGCGTGATGACTGCCGCATCGCAACGCGCCGCGTGGGGAGTCGCGTACGCGCTGATCGCGACGGTCGGCCATCTTCTCTTCGCGCGCCGACCGTCCTCCGAGGCGCGGCTCGTCCTCACGGTCACGGTGTCCGGATGGTTATGGGACAGTGCCGTTGCGCATTCCGGCCTGCTTGTGTACCCGAACGGCGTTTTGCTCGAAGGAACGGCGCCGTACTGGCTTGCGGGGCTATGGGCGCTGTTCGCGATTCAACTCAATACTTTGCTGCACTGGCTCCGGGAGCGACCGCTCATCTCGGTGCTCGTCGGCGCATTCGCAGGCCCGGCGTCCTTTCGCGCAGGTGCGGCGCTGGGGGCCGTTCATTTCAAGGATCCGACTGCAGCGCTCGTCGTTATCGCAACCGGCTGGGCGTTCATCTTGCCGGCCGCGCTCGCGATTGCACGCCATTGGGACGGAGTAACGCCCCTTTCTCCGCCAACAATCCGCGCAGACGTCATGAATGACGTCCGCGCCGAATAGAGACATTGGCTCGATAGAGCCGGAAACGCACAAGAGCGCTTCATCTCCGATTCTCCGATCCCGTTCACATTGCCAACGCACCTTCTCAGGCAACGCACATGACCAGCTCCGAATGGCCGTATCAATCCCGCCCCGTTATCGTATGGTTTCGTGATGACCAGCGGCTCAGCGACAATCCCGCACTTTCTCATGCGGTCAGTACCGGCCATCCTGTTATTTGCGTATACGTGTACGATCCTGCCCCGAAGCTCGGGCGTCCCATGGGTGGCGCGCAACGGTGGTGGCTGCACGAGTCCTTGAGAAAACTCGATGACGCGCTTTCCGCTCTCGGTGGCTCGCTGATCGTGCTTCGCGGAAACGAACATGAAGCCATCAGGAGTCTCGCCCTCGAGACCCAGGCGGCAATGGTTTTGTGGAATCGCCGCTACTCGAAAGCGCAAACGGAAATAGATGCATCGATCAAGAAAGACTTGATCGGCCGCGGAATCGAAGTTTCAACATTCAATGGCCATCTTTTGCGGGAACCTTGGACAGTCACCACACGTGAAGGCTTGCCGTTTCAGGTGTTCAGCGCGTACTGGAGAGCCGCTCAGCGCGATAATTTTTCCCCGCCATGTCCACTGTCGGCGCCCTCTCGGATCACGTTCTTTTCCGTCTCCAAAAACGTCAAAGCACACATCTGTACGCTTGCCGAGCTTGCACTGCAGCCCTCAACGCCTGACTGGGCGGAGGGCCTGCGTGCGACCTGGCGATGCGGCGAGGAAGCGGCTGGACATCAACTTGAGGCCTTCATTGAAAACTCGTTTTCCGATTATGCCGGCGCACGCGATTTTCCAGCCACTCAAGCGACGAGCCGGCTTTCTCCCTATCTTCGCTTTGGCAACATCTCAGCTCGGCAAGTGTGGTATGCGACGTTATCAGCGGTAGACGCCATGCGAAGCAGGCGAGTCGTTCGCATTGACGATTCCAAAAATGAGTCGTTGAACAAGTTCTTTAGTGAACTCGGATGGAGAGAATTCTCGTATTATCTTCTCTATCACTGCAAACCCCTTCATCAGTTTAATTTTCGGCCGCAGTTCGACTCTATGCCGTGGCGCACCGACGCAACGGCGCTTCGCATGTGGCAAACGGGAAAGACAGGATACCCGCTGGTAGACGCCGGCATGCGCGAGCTTTGGCACACTGGCTGGATGCACAACCGCGTGCGCATGGTGACAGCGTCATTTCTCACAAAGCACTTGCTCATCGATTGGCGTGAGGGCGAAGCATGGTTCTGGGATACGCTGGTTGACGCGGATGAGGCAAGCAATCCCGCCGGGTGGCAATGGGTTTCCGGAAGCGGCGCTGACGCAGCCCCGTATTTTCGAATCTTCAATCCTGTTTTGCAGGGGAAAAAATTCGATCCGACAGGCGAATACACGCGGCGGTGGGTGCCCGAACTCTCTGCACTTCCCGCCGAATCCGTCCACAGCCCATGGACCGCTTCTACTGAAGCGCTGCAAGAAGCATCCATCAGTCTCGGCGCAAGTTATCCCTTTCCGATCGTGGATCACCAGCTTGCACGCGCGCGAGCCCTCAGCTCGTTAGATCTCCTGGATACCAAAAGCCAAAGGAAGTGATCCTCGGTCATTATCGAGAAGGTACGGGACGGCACGGGAAACTTCAGCTACAACCCGGCCACCGGCAAGTTCGTCGATCTCGTCGAAGCCGGTATCGTCGATCCCACCACGGTGACGCGGACTGCGCAGCAAGATCGATCGCTGCGATCGAGCACGAATCGTCGGTTGCAACGTTCGGGCTCGACCGTGCGAAAGAAGCGCCCCGGCGACACACAGGGGTCGATGTGATGTGCAGGAGCGTGCCGCCCGCTTCCGCACATCACGTTCTCTGTCAGATACAGGCTGAAGTATCAGGGCATCAGCACGGAGTCGACCACGTGAATCACGCCATTGGACTGCATGACATCGCCGATCGTTACGTGCGCGACGTTACCCTTGTCGTCGGTGATGGCCAGCCCCTTCGTGCCACGGCTGACGGTCAGGGCATCACCTTCGACTGTCTTCAGCGTCGCCTTGCCGCCACCTTGGTCGACCGCCTTGACAAGGTCGAGTGCCGTGAGTCGTCCGGGTACGACGTGATACGTGAGCACCTTGACGAGCACACCCTTGTTCTCCGGCTTCAATAACGTCTGCACCGTGCCAGCCGGCAACGCGGCGAATGCCTCGTTGGTCGGTGCAAATACCGTGAACGGCCCTTTGCTCGACAATGTGTCGACCAGCCCCCCGGCCTTGACCGCTTCGACCAACGTCGTGTGATCATGAGAATTCACCGCGTTTTCGACGATGTTCCTGGACGGGTACATCGCAGCGCCGCCCACCTCGACCGTCTGCTCCATCGACATGGATCCTGCCTCGGCGGCCTGCGCGTAAATGCACGTTGCGAATGCAAGGGCGAGCGCCACGCCCCCCAGTTTTGCTTTGCTGCAAGATTTCATTTGGGTTCTCCGGGAAATTTGCCGCTGTTGGCTGGAAGCATTCGGATATACGAGTCGACCCGCGCAGCGGATGCGCGGTTGACCACTTCATCGTGACCAGATCTGCGGCCGGGGGACTGGCAAGGGTGTCGAAACCATGTCCATCTGCGGACGTCACTGCATCCGTTCTTGCTTTGCCGCCGTATATGGGTGTGCCATCCAGCCAAGGTGCTTGGCGTCCCACCTCGGGAAATGGCGTCGCGATGGCATCCAGAGGAGACAACTCATGAAGCGTTCCATTGGTATCGCGGTTGCCGCAGCGGCGCTGTTCGCGCTCAGCGCTTGCGGAGGCGGAGATGACATTGCTCCAGCGGTCGCGCAACACCCGGAGAATCAGGCCATCTGGGCTGCGCTCGGTGGAGATTCGGCTGCCCCCGGCGTGGTGGCCGGCGTGGTCAATGCAGCTGTCGCAGGCCTCTTGGCGGACCCGGTCGAGGCGCCCTATTTTGCGGCGGTAACCGGTAATGCCAGCCACAGCAGTGCAGCCCATGACACCCCCGCACGGCTTGAAGCATGCCTCACGCTGCAGTTTGAATCGCTCCTCGGCGGTCCGTACACCTACCCTGGCCCGGTCAAGGTCGCTGGAGACATCGACTCCCAGCCGGAGATGTGCCAAGACATGACGGCTGCCCATAACGACGTCGGCGTTCCCGGCTGCGTGTTCGACCAGTTCATGGTGGATCTCGTCGCGACGCTGCAAAGCAAACTCTCGGCCGCAGACTTTGCAGCACTGACGTCGACGACAAACGGAACGTACGCGCTCACCGAGAAAAATTCAGCCGGCATCCCGGTTGGCACGAAGTTCCAGTTCAGTGCGGTACCAACCCTGTTCAACCTGCGTAGTACCGTAATCAACGCCACGCCCGGCGGCCCGGTGTATCTTCCCCCCACGGTTGCAACATCATGCACGGGCTGACTGCGGTGCGCAGAACTCACGTGATTGCCTGGCTCACTGCGGCAATGCTCGTGAGTGTTGCCGGGATCGGCTGGTTGCACACGTCACAGGGGCGACGGCTCCTCACCGAGCTTGGCGTGCAGTGTCCAGTTGATTCCGTCGATACCCGAACGGTGCTGTCGATTCGCAACAAAGCCATTTTGCTGGAGAAGGGCGTATCAGCGGCCCCTAACCGTCCTGCGTTCGGCCTGCAGCTTGATCGCAGTACCGAACGAGAAGTGTTGGAAAGAATGTCGCGGGACAAAGCGCAATGCCTCGAATTGTCCCGAGGCTTGCGCTACCTGCGCTGTCGGGGAGTGCCTGCAGAAACGCTCGGCTCGCATGGCCCACCAGTGAGCGAAATATGGTTCAGCTTCGCGCCGGATCGCACGCTGATGGCCATCAATGTGTACCGTCGCGACATGTCCGTAGACGAAACACGGCAGAGCTGGCAGATCGCCGTCCAGAATCTGCGCAATTTGCTCGGTGCGCCAACATCCGTGTCTGGAGATACAACGCTGGAATCGCTTATAGGCAAACCCGTGGCGGTTGCACGGGTGAGCTACGCCTATTCGGATTACGTTGCGACAGTTACCGCATCCCACTTGCCATACGGGGGACTGGCAGTCCGCGAGCAGTATATGTCGACCGCGGTCAAGCAAGAAGGATGAAGACTCGGACGAGATGCCCGACCACGGTCCGGCATCTCGCGAACCTCACCGCTGGTGAAGATCGCCGGGAGTCAGTAAGCGAACCAGTCCGCATTCCAGCTGCGACGACGTTCCAATTCAGCATCCGTTTGTTGGAACTCTTAATAATGTCGCCTGCATAAAACTCGCCCCGCCGACAAAGCGACTCACTTGCTGCGACGGCTTGTTCCACCGACTAACCCGCGCTCGCGCGCCCACACGATCGCCTCGCCTCGCCTGTTCACGTCGAGCACCGCGAACACGTCGGCCGTGACCTCGCCCAAAAAGCATGAGCCTGCACGCAAGAACGAGCCATTAGAAATTGCGTGCCAGGCCGACCATGAACATGTCCTGATCCTTGTCGTTGCCCGTTGCGACACGATTGAAGCGCAAGCTGGCAGCCCAATCGTTCGTGATCTGATAGCTCACCTGCGCGCTGAGCAAGGCATTGAGTCTCGTCTTGCTCGAGACTTCGTCCCGATCGCGTGAGAGATACGGACCTACGCCTGCGGAAAGCGTCCATTTGCTCTTGATCGGCGCGACGTACCAGAGTTGCGCTGCCACGCCTCTTCGACCGGCGACGCCATTATTGCCTTCGTAGACGAAGCTCGCCGAATAGGCCCACGCATTGCCGAGCGGCCGCTTGACTTCGACCATATACCCTTTTTCGATCGGCACTTGAGGACGGTTCGTCTGCGACGTCCCGGCCCAAACACCAACCTGCGTCTTGCCGTCCGAAAGCGCGGGGCCGGGATCGCCGCCGAAATCCGAGCCGATGCCGAAGAGCACCGCGTCGGAATTGAATCCGCCAATCATCTGGACGTGGTTGTACTGGACCTTGAGGAAGAAGCGGTTGGGAACGACGTAATACCGCACCCCTGCCGACGCACGCACACCCCAGCGCTTGTCGTTGCGCACCGCGTTGTCGACATGCGTCGTGTCCATGCTGAAATACGGTCCCGCCGAGAATTCGAGCGCCACGCGGTTGCCGACCGGCCAGCGAAACGAACCCAGGGCGGCGAAGCCGTCACGGTGGTGATCCAGCGGATGCCCCTCGTTCACATACGCGAGGTAGACCGAGAGGTAGTCATTCAAGACGTCGCCGAAGCCGACTTCGTAGGCGCGCCAATGCATGTCGCCGCCCTCGGTCGCACGTCCGTCGCCATACACGGCATAGACGTTGATTTTTCTTTCAGTTGGCTTGCCCCCGGTCGGCAAGCTCGACGGACTGTCCTCGGCGTGAACGTGGCCTGGGCCGGCCAGAATTGCCAGACCGGCGATCGAGCTTGTGAGAACGAAGCGCGAATAGATGCGACGGCACTGTCCCATTTGGACACCCCCTCACTCTGGTCACAGCGATTTCCTGGACAAGCTGACAGCGATTATAGGCTGCGTCGGGTAACAGGGGCCAGGCCAGTCACTACGCCGGTTGTAGCGTTTACGAGCGGTTCTCGCGATCGGTTGATGCCGGCATGGGTGGCAGTTCCTTTAACTTACATTTCGCTGAACGCGGCCGTGTCATTCATGGCGACACCCTATCCGCTGGTCGCTGAACCTTGTCACGTGAAAGCGCCGCTCGGGCAAGGCTGCTCGCCATGTTACTGGCCATGTGGATCGAGACGGCCGCCCGGGATCACGAATCAGCCTGCGCGGAACCGATCCGAAAGACCGAGACAGTCGCCTCCAGCTGCCCCGCCTGCTCCTTCAGCGACAGCGCGGCCGCCGACGCCTGCTGAACCAGCGCCGCGTTTTGCTGGGTCACCTGATCCATTTGCGTCACGGCCTGATTGACCTGTTCGATGCCTCTGGACTGCTCGTCGGACGCGGCCGCAATCTCGCCCATCAGCACGTGCACGCGTTGCACCGACGTCAGGATATCCGCCATCGTCCCGGTCGCGCGATCGACCTGTCGCGCACCGGTCTCGACGCGTCTCAGCGAATCCGTGATCAGTTCCTTGATCTCGCGGGACGCCGTGGCGCTGCGTTGGGCGAGCGATCGCACTTCGCCTGCGACGACCGCGAATCCGCGGCCCTGCTCGCCTGCCCGCGCCGCTTCGACCGCCGCATTCAGCGACAGGATGTTGGTCTGGAATGCGATGCCTTCGATGACGGAGATGATTTCGGCGATCTTGCCCGACGCTTCCGACAGGCCGCGCATCGTGTTGACGACTTCCTGCGTCGCCTGATTGCCCTCTTCGGTCAGCAACGCCGCGTCTTGCACCACCTGATTCGCCTGCTTCGCATTCTCGGCATTCTGGCGAACCGTCGAAGTCAGTTGCTCCATCGAGGCGGCCGTTTCCTCCAGCGACGCGGCCTGCTCTTCGGTCCGTTGCGACAGGTCCATGTTGCCGGCCGTGATCTCGTGCGCGGCCGTCTCGATGGAGTGCGAGCCTTCCCGCACCACGCGAATCGTCTGCAGCAGCTTGCCTTGCATCGTCCGCAGGCCGGTCATCAGTTGCCCCATCTCGTCGGTCGAATCGACATCGATCCGCGTCGTCAGGTCGCCGCCGGCGATCGCGCTGAAATGGTCGAGTGCGTGCGCAAGCGGCGCACCGATCGCGCGCTGAAGCGACCACCACGTGAGTACGGCTGCGCCGAGCGCGACCACGATGCCGGCGATCGCGATCCCGACGAACCAGTGGAAACGCGCCTGCGCGGCATCGAACGTGACCCGGGAGGCCGTGATCTGGATTCGGCCGAGCGCGTCCATCGCGTCGGAGACGTCGATGAACAGCGACGGCGGTATGTGCCGCCAGACGTCGGGGATTTTCACGGGATCGCGCGCGTCAATGGCGCTGAACATCGGTTCGAGGCCGTTCTCGACGAGCGCGTTGAACTTCGTGTTCGCGTCGGCCGCGCGGCGCGCTTCTTCGGGGCCGGAGAGCCGCAGCGCGCGATACGCGTCCCACGCCTTTTTCGACACGGCCAGCAGTTCCCGGGATGTCGCGGTTTCCTGCGGCACGTCGGGACTGCTCGGATCGAGCGCGATGCGATACAGCCACAGGCGGGTTCTCGACAGCGCGACATTCGCCTGCCCGAGCGCCTCCGACGATGCGAGCCGGTCGGAATAAAGCGTCTTCACATCGTCGTTGCTTATCGCTACGCCAATGACACCGATGATGCCGCCGGTGACGAGCAGTACGCCGAGAAAGCCCATCGCCAGCGCCAGCCGGACGCGAATGCTGAAATTCCTGATCATGATGAGGGAAGCGTTGAGCACGAAACCGTTGCATGCGACGCATGCGTGTCCAGCCGATCGAAGGCGGCACGTGCGAGACCGATGCCACGATAACGACCGGAGCGGCGCGTGAATTAGTGCGGAACCGACAAGGAACGTTTCCGGAAACGGGGCGTTATGGGCGGAATTTCGGCGTGGTAGGTGAATCGCCTTCATCGGCCGCGAGCAACGCGTTCAACACCCGCGCGTCCGGCAACCGCTCCAGCGACAGGCACGTGTCGCTCAGCGCATCGACCTGCGCGGGGACGAGCGCGATGCCCGCCAGTGCACGAAACTTCGCCAGCAGTGCCGCATCGGACAGCGGATTGCGTGGATCGCCGAGTGCGATTGGCACGTGATGCGATTGCCGCCGCCCGTCCGCGCGATGCAGGATGACGGTCGGCTCGTCGAGATCGCCGAGTGCCGGATCGACCTCGATCGCGATGCGCGCGAGCAGCGCGGTGACGCGCGAATCCGTGCGCCTGTCGTCGCGATAAGCGCCGATTCCGGTGTCGCCGAACGCAAGCGCTGCCGCAACCGCGTACGGCAGGCTCATCTGCGACGACGACAGTGTCGACAGGTCGCGGCCGCCGCACATCCGGGCCACGAATGCGCTCGCCCGCACGACCACCCGCTCGATCTCGCCGGCCTCGAACGTGCGACCTTCGGCCAGTTTCAGCGCCGCGTCGACCGCCGCATGCGCACTGCGGCACGACGCGTGCGGCTTGATCGAGCAGCGCATCAGTTTCCAGTGCACGCCGAGGCCGTCGGTCAATGCGTCGGGCGCATGCGATTGCGCGGCGAACGTGGTGAAGAAGCCGCCCCAGACGTCGTCGAACACACTGGCCGGGCCGCTCACGCCTTCGCGTGCCAGCAGCGCCGCGAGCACGCCGCCCTCCGCCGCCCGCCCGGCGTGCAGCCGCTTCGTCTGCGATCCGTCATGGATGAAACCCCACAAGCCACCGGAGAAACTCGCCGCATGGCCGAGCGCGTCGCGCGTGCGCGCGGCGTCGAGCCCGAGCACGCGTGCGCTTGCTGCCGCCGCGCCGAACACGCCGCAGCTGAGCGTCGAGTGCCAGCCGGCACCGTTGTGCGCAGAATAGCCGCCAGCCGCCTCGAGCACGCGCCGGCCGACGTCGTAGCCGAGCACGATCGCCGCCACGCATTCCCGGCCGGTGACGGGGCGGTCCGCGCACGATAGCGCGGCGAGCACCGCTGGCACCACGACCGCGCCCGAATGATCGCAGCCGCCGGAATCGTCGAGCTCGAGCGCGTGCGCGGCGATCCCGTTCACGAACGCTGCATCGCGTGCGCCCGCGGCCCGTCGTGTGCCCCACAGTGTCGCGCCGTCATGCGCGACCGTACCGGTCAGCGCGCGCGCACTGCGTGTCTCGACCGCGGAGGTACCGGCCAGCGCCGCGCCGAGCGTGTCGAGGATATGACGCTTCGCCTTCGCGACGACATCGTCTGGCAATGCATTGGCGTCTGTCCGCGCGACGAACGCCGCGAGCTGCGTGGCACGCGTTTCCGTCACCGTCTTCATCGTGCCGACTCGTCCGCCACGCAATGCGCGAACACGTCGACCGGATGGCCCGGCGGATTGACGGGCACCTGCGCGCGCCACCAGCGCGCGATGTCGCGCCCGGTCGCGAACCAGACGTCGCCCGCGTCGCGCAGATGCGCCAGCAACGCGCGCAGCAAGTCGATGCGCCCCGCGGTGCCGATGATCTCGGGATGCAGGCGCAGCACGCAGCACAGCCCGAAGCGGCGAAACCCGTCGACGTCTCGCCGCCAGTTGTCGAGCACGTCACGGTACGCCGCGATGCGCGGCTGGCCGCTCGGCACGGGCGGCGACAGGTTGAACTCGAAGTACGGCTCGTCCTCGAGCTCGTAGTGCAGCGGCAGCTCGACGAGCCGCGCACCGTCCGCGTGGCCCTCGCCGCGCGGATGCACGTACGGCAGATCGTCGCCGCGCCACGACGACGACCACGTGAAGCCTTCCGCGACGAGCCAGTCCGCGAAGCCGTCGGCCCAGTTGCCGGTGAACGAGCGAAACCCTTCGACGTCGCGGCCGATCGTGTCCGCGAGCGCCGCGCGCCCGGTGCGGCACGCGTCGATCTGCGCGGCGAGCGGCAGCGCGTCGAAGTCTTCGCAGCGATAGCCGCTCACGCCGAGTTCATGGCCGGCAGCGTCGATCTCGCGCACCGCATCCGCATGCGTCTTGGCGACGATGCCCGGGACGAACCAGCTCGCCGGCACACCGAATGCATCGAACGCATCGAGCAAGCGATCGACGCCGCGCGTCGCGCCGTAGCGCCATACCGACAGCGATTTCTCGCGGCCGACGATACGCGGCTCGCGTGTCTGGATACCGTGTATGTCGTTGAAATCTACCGTGATCGCGATCGCGCAACGCGCGCCGTCCGGCCAGGCAGGAAGTGTCGTCACAGGCCGCTCCGTTGTGTCGATTGCGTGTCGGGCGAGTGCTGCGCGAGCCACCAGTCGGCCACTTCGCGACAGCGCGCGAACCAGACGCCGTCCCGCGCGCGCATGTGTTCGAACCACGCTTCGAGCAGCGCGAGGCGGCCGGGCTTGCCGCAGACTTTCGGATGCAGCAGCGTCGTCAGGCAAAGCCCTTCGCGGTATATACCGTCGAATTCGCGCGTCCAGTTGTCGAGCGTCGCATCGTAGCCGGCAATCCGGTCGAGCCCGGCCGGATAGTCGGGGTTGCGGTGATATGCGAGCGACGCGTAATCGTCGGTTTCCCAGCGGCCGGGAATCTCGACGAGCGGCGGCTCGCCGTCAGCACCGGGCAGCAGGTATGGACGGTCGTCGCCACGCATCGAACTCGAATAGCGCACGCCGGCTTCGCGCAGCACGCTCACTGTCGCCGCGCTCCAGTCGCCGGACGGCGTGCGGAACCCGACCGGCCGCACGCCGAGCGTACGGTAGAGAATCTCGGCCGACTGCGCCATGATCTCGCGCTGCCGTTCGGGTTCGAGCGTCCAGAACGCTTCGTGGCGGTAGCCGTGATAGCCGATCTCGTGCCCGCGCTCGACGATCGCCGCGCATTGCGCGGGCCAGGTCCGCGCGACCCACGCGGGCACGAAGAACGTCGCGGGCAGGTCGAACGACGCGAGCACGTCGAGCAGCCGGCCGAGCGCGCGCCACGGCCCGTAGCTGCCGAGCGTGAAATACGCGGGGTTGCGCCAGATCGACCCGTTCAGCATCGCGTCGCCGGTCGGGCCGTCGAGATCGAACGCGAGCGCGACGCACGCGCGCTTCGCGTCCGGCCACCGGGGAGCCAGGTCCGTCATCGCGCGCTCAGTGCGTGCCGTTGATCATCGCCTTCGTCACCGCGTGCTCCTGCAGTCCCCACTTCGCCAGGATCTTCTGGTACGAACCGTCCGCGATCAACTGGTTGAGCGCAGTCGTCAGCGCGCTGCTCAGCGCAGTGTTGCTCTTCGCGACGCCGATGCCCGTGTATTGCGACATGAACGGCTTGCCGACCGGTGCGTAGGCGTTCTGCTCGAGGCTGTTCTGGTAAGGCAGCGTCTCGCCGCCCTGCACGGCCGCGTCGATGCGGTTCTGGCGCAGCTGCATGCGCGCATCCGACGAGCCGTCGGTGCCGACCACCACGATTGCCGGCTTGCCGGCCTTCACGCAGTTCTCCGCGCTCCACGCCGTCGTATTGTCCGGGAACGACGTGCGCCGGCTCGACCCGACGCGCTTGCCGCACAGCGCGCCCATCTGCGCGAACTCGCCCGCGCGCGTCTTCAGCACGTAGAACTGCGGCCCCGTCTCGATGTAGTCGACGAACGTCACCGCATCGCGGCGCGTCGGCAGGTCGGTCATGCCGGACAGGATCATGTCGACGCGCTGCGTCGCGACCGCGCTCATCATCTGGTCGAAGCTCGTCTCGACCCAGTTCAGCTTCGCGCCCATCTTCGCGGCGAGCGCCTCGCCGAGATCGACGTCGAAGCCCGCGAGCTTGTCGGTCGCCGGGTCCTTGTATTCGAACGGCGGGTAGTTCGGCACGATCGCGACGTTCAGCGTGCGCTTGACGTTCGCGGCCTGGGCGACCGCGAAGGACGCATGAAGCGCGAGGGCGCCGAATGCGACAGCGGCCAGCGTGCGGGTCAGGACGGATGCTTTCATGGGGTGTCGCCTTGTCGTGGTGG
Source organism: Burkholderia sp. Bp9012 (assembly GCF_003853825.1). Taxonomy (NCBI): domain Bacteria; kingdom Pseudomonadati; phylum Pseudomonadota; class Betaproteobacteria; order Burkholderiales; family Burkholderiaceae; genus Burkholderia; species Burkholderia sp. Bp9012. Next base: position 19,813 of record NZ_QTQA01000010.1, read on the forward strand.
TGTAAGGGGGTACCGCGGTGCTGCGTTGCACGTCTCGTCGGCGGCGCGATCCGCTCAGGCAATCACGGCCGAGATGAAGTCGCGGGTGCGCGCATGCGTCGGTGCGGACAGCACCTGGTCGGGCGGCCCGCTCTCGACGATCCGTCCGGCGTCCATGAATACGACGCGATCGGCGACCTCGCGCGCGAAGCCGAGCTCGTGCGTGACGACAATCATCGTCATCCCGCTCTTCGCGAGATCGCGCATCACGGCCAGCACTTCGCCGACGAGCTCGGGGTCCAGCGCCGACGTCGGTTCGTCGAACAGGATCAGTTGCGGATGCATCGCGAGCGCCCGCGCGATCGCGACGCGCTGTTGCTGGCCGCCCGACAGCTCGACCGGAAACGCGTCACACTTGTGCGCAAGGCCGACGCGCGCGAGCAGCGCGCGGGCCTCTTCTTCTGCTTGCACGCGGCGGCGCTTGAGCACCTGCACGGGGCCTTCGATCACGTTTTCGAGCGCGGTCTTGTGCGGGAACAGGTTGAAGCGCTGGAACACCATGCTCGTCGCGAGCCGCTGGCGCGCGACCTGACGCTCCGACAGCTCGTGGAGACGGTTGCCCGTGCGCCGGTAACCGGCCAGCTCGCCGTTGACCCACAGCGCGCCCGCGCTGATCGTCTCGAGCTGGTTGATGCAGCGCAGGAACGTGCTCTTGCCGGAGCCGGACGGCCCGATGATGCACAGCACTTCGCCCTGCGCGACGTCGAGCGTGATACCGTGCAGCGCCTGGAAATCGCCGTACGACTTGCACACGTCGACCGCGCGAACGACCGCGTTCGTCATCACGTTCTCCTTACGGTTGTGGGTCGTGCCGCTCATTTTCGGCCCGCCGCGCGGCCTGCGCCGCGTGCGAAGCGCCGTTCGGCACGAGCCTGCGCGAACGACAGCACGGTGACGACTGCGAGATACCAGATGCCCGCGACGATCAGCAGCTCGATCACGCGCGCATTCGCGTAGTAGATGTTCTGCGCGTTGTGCAGCATCTCGGCGTACTGCACGACGCTCGCGAGCGACGTCAGCTTGACCATGCCGATCAGCTCGTTGCCGATCGGCGGCACGATCACGCGCATCGCCTGCGGCAGGATGATCCGGCGCAGTGCCTGCAGGCGCGCCATGCCGATCGATTTCGCAGCCTCGTACTGGCCGGTGTCGACCGACAGCAGCCCCGCGCGCACGACTTCCGACGTATACGCGCCCTGGTTGATGCCGAGCCCGAGCACCGCCGCGAGGAACGGCGTCATCACGTCGACGGTCCGGAACTCGGCGATCCCCGGGATGCCGAGCGTCGGAAACACCAGCGCGAGGTTGAACCACAGCAGTAGCTGGAGGATCACCGGCGTACCGCGGAACAGCCAGATGTAGCCCTGCGCGATCGCACCGAGCACAGGGTTCGACGACAGCCGCATCACCGCGGTGACGACCCCGAGCACGATGCCGAGCGTCATCGCGAGGACGGTCATCACGATCGTGTTGCCGAGGCCGGTCAGGATCGAGTGCGCGGTCAGGAACTGGCCGACGACGCGCCATTCGATCTGCCCGCGCGCGAACGCGAGCGCCACGTAGGCGAGCGCGGCGATGATCGCGATCGACGCGACATAGCGGCCCCAGTAGCGCCGGCGCACGCGCACGAGTGCGGCGGTGTCGTCCGCCGCGGCGACGGCCGCGGCCGGTGCGCCGTGGAGACGGTGCGAATCGGATGCGCTCAGCATGATGGCCCCCGGTAGTCGGCCGCCCACGCGGCCTGGCGTTCGATCGCGTTGCTCAGGCGGCCGATCTGCTCGCGCACGCGCGCGGGCGACGTGCCGCCGGCGCCGCCGCGAGCGGCGACGGCCGCGTCGAGCGTCAGATGCGCGCGCACCGCCGGTGCGAGGCGCGCGTCGACGGCCTGCAGCTGCTCCGTGCTGGCATCCGCGAGCTCGATGCCGTCGCGTTCACACGCGCGCACGAGCGCGCCGGTGATCTCGTGCGCCTCGCTGAACGGCACGCCCGACAGCGCCAGCCAGTCGGCGACCTCGGTCGCGAGCGTGAAGCCGAGCGGCGCCTGGCGGCGCATCTCGTCGACGTTGACGCGCATCGTGCGGATCATCCCCGCCATGGCGGGCAGCACGAGTTCGAGCGTGTCGATCGAATCGAACGCGGCGATCTTGTCTTCCGCGAGATCGCGGTTGTATGCGAGCGGCAGCGACTTGAGCGTCGCGAGCAGGCCGGTCAGGTTGCCGATCAGGCGCCCCGCCTTGCCGCGCGTGAGTTCCGCGATGTCCGGGTTCTTCTTCTGCGGCATGATCGAACTGCCCGTCGCGTAGCCGTCGTCGAGTTCCACCCAGCGGAATTGCCGGGACGTCCACAGGATCACTTCTTCCGACAGGCGAGACAGATCAACCGCCAGCATGCTGGTGACGAACGCGAATTCGGCGACGTGATCGCGCGCGGCCACCGCGTCGATCGAGTTCTCGCACGGCGCGTCGTAACCGAGCTCCTGCGCTGAAAGATCGGGGTGCACGCAGATCGCCGAGCCGGCCAGCGCGGCCGCGCCGAGCGGCGAGCGTGCGGTGCGGCGGTCCCAGTCGACCAGGCGGTCGGCATCGCGATACAGCGACTGCGCATGCGCGAGCAGCTGATGACCGAACACGATCGGCTGCGCGGGCTGCAGGTGGGTGAAGCCGGCGGTGACCGTGTCAATGTGCCGGCTTGCCTGGCCGACCAGCGCATCCTGCAGGTCGAGCACGCCGCGTACGAGCTGGCGCGCCTTGTCGCGCAGGTACAGACGCAGGTCGTTCGCCGCCTGGTCGTTGCGCGAGCGCCCGGCGCGCAGCTTGCCGCCGAGCGCCGGCAGCCGCTGCGTGAGCACGCGTTCGAGGAACGTGTGCACGTCCTCGTCGGCGAGCGAAGGCGCGATCGCACCGGCCGCATGGTCGCGCGCGATGCCGTCCATCGCGGCCAGCAGCTGCGCGAGCTCGTCGTCATTCACGATGCCGGCGCGGTTCAACTCGCGTGCATGCGCGCGGGAGCCTGCCAGGTCGTACGGGACGAGTCGGTAGAAACTCGGATCGGAGCGCGACAGGTTCTGCAGCGCCTCGGACGGTTTCGACTGGAAGCGACCGCCCCACAGGCGCTCGATCGGTTCGGTAAGGCTCATTGCGGACGACCTCGTCTCGGTTGGAGTGCCCTCACTGTAGGCATTCAATTTTTTTTGTTGTAGCGAGAAATTGAATCCGCTTAAATGAAATTTTTCTCAGCACCGTCCTCGCCGACACGCCCGCCGATGCGCAACCGCCTCCCCCCGTTGAACCCGCTTCGCGCGTTCGAGGCCGCCGCCCGGCGCGGCAGCGTATCGGCCGCCGCCGACGAACTGCACGTGACCGCGAGCGCGGTGAGCCACCAGATCCGGATTCTCGAGAGCACGCTCGGCGTCGCCCTATTCGTCAGATCAAAGGCGCGCGTGAAGCTTACGCCCGAAGGCGAAGCGCTGCTGGAGCCTGTCGGCACGGCGTTCGACATCATCGCGAACGCCACCGTCAGGCTCGATTCGCCGGCCGCCGTCGGCGATCTCGTCGTGTCGACGCCGCTGTCGCTGACATCGCGCTGGCTCGCCCGGCACATCGGCGATTTTCTCGAGCGCTATCCGGGCATCCATCTGAAGGTGATTCCGTCGAACGACGAGCGCGAGATCTATTCGCCGGATGTCGACGTCTGCATCCGCTACGGGGAAGGCAACTGGCGCAACCGGCACGTCGAGCTGCTCGAGCATCCGGCGCTGTTCCCGGTCGTGAGCCCCGCGCTGATGAACGGGCGCGATGCGATCCGCAAGGTGCAGGATCTCGCGGGGCGCACGCTGTTCTGCGAGCACGCGGGCTCGTGGATGCGCTGGCTGGCCGAAGCGAAAGCCGACCGGCTGCCGGGCATCCGCATCCTCGAGATCGGCAACGCGCACATCGGCGTCGAAGCCGCGGTGCACGGCCAGGGCGTCGCACTCGGCGACAGCCTGTCGGTACGCGACGACCTGATCGACGGCACGCTCGTGCGGCCGTTCAGCGAAACGGTGCCGTCACGTCATGCGTACTATCTCGTCACGCGTCACGAGCTGACCGAGACGCCGCTCGTGACCGCGTTCACCACGTGGCTGCGCGCGCGGCTCGCGTAATGCGCGCGCTCGCTTGCGGTCGGGCTGGACGTCAGGAAACGAGGCTCGCGAAGTCGTCCCACACCATGACGATGTTTTGCGAACGCCAGATCGGCCCCGCATCGACGTACTCGCCCGCGAACCGGCCGTTCAACGCCTCGTAAAACGCGATCGCGGCCGCGTTTCCCTTGACGACACTCAACGCGGCGCCCGGATACCGTAACGCTTGCAGATGCGTTGCGAGTTGCGCAAGCAGCATGCGGCCGATGCCGCGGCGCTTGAAGAGGGGATCGACGTAAAGAAACTTGATTTCGCCACGGCCGCCGAAAATCGGCTCCGACGGCGCGCCGGCTGCTCCGATGCCGACGATCCGGTAACCGGATTGCGCCACGAGCACCAGCTGGTCGCGCTCGTTCGACGCCAGCTTCTCCCGCCATTTCCTGCCGCGATACTGCTCGTCGAGGGCGGCATGTGCTTGCGCCGGCGCGAGATCGCGATAGGTATGCCGCCAGACCTTGACGTGAAAATCGGCGATCGCCTGCGCATCGTCGAGGCTGGCGGACCTGATGGATATTCCGGACATGGAGGACTCTCTCGGGCGGCTCGGCGCGCGCGGGCGCGGCGCACACGCCGGATTGTCGGCGATCCGGGCGACGATGTCAGCACCGCGCAGGCGTGGCCGCTCAGCGCGCAACGGCTTCCGTGTTCCGGACGCTGCCCAGAAAGCGCGCCAATTCCACCGTCTGCGGCCGCTCGAAGATCTCTTCGGCCGTCCCGCTCTCCCACACCCTGCCCTGGTGCATGAAGACGATCCGGTCGCTCACCGCACGCGCGAAGTTCATCTCGTGCGTGACCATGATCAGCGTCATGTCCTCGCGCGCGAGTTGCTCGACGACGCCCAGTACCTCGCCGACGAGTTCGGGATCGAGCGCGGACGTGATTTCGTCGCACAGCAGCACGCTCGGCTTCATCGCCAGCGCACGCGCGATCGCGACGCGCTGCTGCTGGCCGCCCGACAGCTGCTCCGGGAACGCGTCGAACTTGTCGCCGAGGCCGACGCGTTCGAGCATCAGCTCCGCGATCGCGCGCGCCTGCTGGCGATGCGTGTTCTTCACGACGGACTGCGCCAGCATCACGTTTTGCCCGGCGCTCAGATGCGGAAACAGGTTGTATTGCTGGAACACCATCCCGACCTTGAGCCGCAGCGCACGCAGGTCCGCGTGCCGCGCGTCGACGCGTTCGCCGTCGATCGAGATCGTGCCCGCGTCGATGCTCTCGAGCCCGTTGAGCGTGCGCAGCAGCGTGCTCTTGCCCGAACCGCTGCGGCCGATGATCGATACGACCTGCCCGCGCTCGACGGAGAAATCGATGCCCTTGAGCACATGATGGGTGCCGAAGTTCTTTTCGAGACCACGGGTTTCAACGAGCGGCATGCCATCTCCTTTGCAACGTGCGCGCATAGCGGGTAAGCGGATAACAGAGCGCGAAATAGATCAGCGCGACGAGGCCATACACGACGAACGGCCGGAACGTCGCGTTCGAGATCGCGATGCCGACCTTCGTCAGCTCGGTGAAGCCGATGATCGATACCAGTGCCGTATCCTTCACGGCCTGCACGCCGAAGCCGACCGTCGGTGCGATCGCGATGCGGGCGGCCTGCGGGAGGATCACGTGACGCAACTGCTCGACGTAGCTCATGGCCAGGCTCGCCGACGCCTCCCACTGCCCCTTCGGCACCGCCTCGACGCAGCCGCGCCAGATTTCCGCGAGATACGCGCTGGTGAAGAACGTCAGCCCCGCGGTGGCCGCGACCCACGGCGGAACGTCGAGCCCGACGAGCGGCAGGCCGAAGAACACGATGAACAGTTGCATCAGCAACGGGGTGCCCTGGAATATCTCGATATACAGCTTCGCGCAGCCGCGCAGCACCGTCGAACCCGACACGCGCATCACGAGCAGCCCGAGGCCGACGAGGCCGCCGGACACGAACGACACGATCGACAGCACGATCGTCCAGCGCGCGGCCAGCAGCAGGTTCGCGAGAATCTGCCCGAACGTGAAATCGGTCATCGCGCACCTCGTACGCGGCGGGAGAACAGGCGGCGCCCCATCGTGCCGAGCGCGCCACGCAGCAGCAGCGCCATCGCCAGATACGCGAGCGTGATGACGAAATACGTCTCGAATGCGCGGAAGTTGCGCGACTGAATGTAGCCCGCCGCATAGGTCAGATCGGCCACCGAGATCTGCGACACGACCGCCGAACCGAGCATCGTGATCACGATCTGGCTCGAGAGCGCGGGAAACACCTTGGCGAGCGCCTGCGGCAGCACGACGTGGCGCAGCATCTGCGCGCGCGACATCGCAAGCGCGGATGCCGCCTCCAGATGCCCGTTCGGGACGGCGGCGACACCCGCGCGCACGATCTCGACCGAGTACGCGCCGAGATTGAGCGTCATCGCGAGAATCGCGGCCGTATATTCGTCGATGTGCACGCCGAGCGCGGGCAATCCGAAGAAGATGAAGAACAGCTGGACGACGAACGGCGTATTGCGGATCGCCTCGACGTACGCGCCGATCAGCGGGCGCAGCCGCACGGCCGCGGGCGCGTCGGCGCTGTACGCGGCCGCGCCGAGCACGCCGATCGCCACGCCGAGCACGGTTGCGACCGCAGTCAGCGCAAGCGTGATCGCCGCGCCGCTCGCGAACACGCCGGCGTATTCGGCGAGCTCGCCGAATTGAAGCTGATAGCTCATGACGATTGAGTAAATTCGGGTTCTGACAATGACGCCCACCGCGCCGGCGGTGACGGCCGCGGCGAGGTATCAGGCGGCACGGCGATTCGTCACAGGCCGGCCGGCAAAGGCTGGCCGAGCCACTTCTTCGACATCGCACCCAGTGTGCCGTCCTGCTTCGCATGCGCGATCGCATCGTCGATCTTCGCGAGCAGGCGCGGTTCGTTCTTGTTGACGCCGACGAAGCACGGCGAGTTCTTGATCACGAACTTGACCTCGGGCCGACGCGGCGGATTCTTCGCGAGAATCGCCGCAGCGACGATGTTGCCGGCGGCGATCAGTTGCACTTGCCCCGACAGGAATGCCTGGATCGTCGCGTTGTTGTCCTCGAAGCGCTTGATCGTCGCATTCGGTGCGAGTTGCGACAGCGCGATCTCCTCGAGCGCGCCACGCGTGGCGCCGACCGTCTTCCCGGTCAGGTCGGCGGGCGCGCTCACCTTCACGTCCGCCGGCCCGAACACGCCCTGGAAATACGGCGCATACGCCGTCGAGAAGTCGATGACCTTCTCGCGCTCCGGCGTCTTGCCGAGCGACGAGATCACCATGTCGACCTTGTTGGTCGTCAGATACGGAATCCGGTTCGCGCTGTTGACGGGCACCAGCTTCAGCTTCACCCCGAGCGATTTGGCGAGCAGTTCAGCCATGTCGATGTCGTAGCCCTGCGGCTGCATGTCCGTGCCGACCGAGCCGAACGGCGGATAGTCTTCAGGCACCGCGACGCGCAGCGCGCCGCTTTTCGCGATGGTGTCGAGCGCGTCGGCATGGGCCGGCGCAGCAGCGAACAGCGCCATCACGGGGGCTGCGATCAGCGCAGCCAGCCAGGTGCGGCGGGGGAACGGTCGAGTCGTCGGGCTCACGGTGAATCTTCCTTGTCTGGTATGTCGTCGGGCAGCGCGCAACCGTTGCGCGGCCAAAACAACTCCAGCAAAAACCGGGCCATCGCCGTGTAACGCTTGCCGCGCCGGCACCAGACAGGAATTCCGGCGAACTGCATTCCCCATTTCAGTGCATGAGCCGGCGCCGGCGGCGGCGGTTGCCCTCGCAGTGCGCGCCGGCGCACCAAATTACCTAACCGGTTCACCCTGGGGATTCGGACGCCGGCGTATTGGACGCACGCCGGCTTCTGTTCATCGAACGTGGATAGCCCGTCTTTCCGTCAGGCGGTGTCCAGACGGCGGCGCGTACGTCGCGCGAGAAACGGTCAGCCTGAAGCACGGCAAGGTGTTCGAAAACGCGTGTCACCATCAGACCACCGAGACGTTCCACAATCCGGCGCTGACCAGCACGTCGGCCGCCGACGACTGGCGCGCGCCAGGCGTCGGTCTGGTCAAGCCGGTCGCGGATACCGCCGGCACCCGGATCATCACGCGTGAGCTCGAGTCGGCGACCGTTGCCGGCAAGTCGTATTGAACGTGGGTGTCCCGACGCTCGCGGCGTGTGCCGTCAATGATGCGTGTACAACCGAGGCGCCGCGGCATGATTCGGGATCGCGGCTCCCGAGTCGGCCCCCGCCCCGTATGCAGGCCCATAGCCCGACACATCGGCCTGCGGCGTCGATTCGGAAGACCGGATGCGTGCCTCGGCCTGCCGGATCGATTGCGGATAGTGAATGTCCTTGCGGGCCGGGTTGTAACCGGCCTGCTCGACCTGCGTGATCTGGGCGCGGACTTCCGCTCGGGTCAGGCCGCTGCCTGATTGAGCTGCCAATGCGAATGCGGGGATGATGGCCGCCGCCAGCACGATGGTACGGATTGCGAATTTCATGATCTCGACCTCCAGTGAACAGGGCCGGCATCCGAGGACACCTCTTCTGCCGTAGAGACAGCATGCTCCGCCAAACTGAAGGCAACGTTAACTTCACGTCGTCGAACGCATCGGATGTGAAAGACAGGGGCGGACCCGGAATCGCCGCGTCGGTCACGCCGATGACGGCAACGTCACGCGCACGCCGAACCCGTTGCCGTTCAACCCGTCGATGTACGTCAGACTCCCGCCGAGTTTTGCCACGATGCGCGCGACGATGGACAGCCCCAGGCCGCTGCCGCTTTCGTCGTGATCCGCGCCGCGAAAGAAGCGATCCTGCAGTCGGGACAGATCTTCTTCCGAGACGCCGGGTCCGTCGTCCCGTACCTGCAGGCAGATCGCGCCGGCATCCTGCCACGACGTGATTTCGACGCGCCCTTGTTCGCGACCGTACTTGATCGCGTTATCGACGAGATTGTCGAGCAGGACGCGCAGAAGCGTCGACGATGCATGTGCGATAACCGGACCGCCGACGCATGAAATCAGCGACATCTGCTTGCGATCCGCGCGCGCCTGGTGGTCGTCGATGCAAGTCTGCACCACGCGTGCGAGATCGACGTCCTCGCCGGGCATCGGGACGGTTTCGTCAAGTCGCGCCAGTGCAAGCAACTGGTCCGCCAGATGCGTGCTTCGGTCTACGCCCTCGACCACCCGTTGCATCGCGCGCCGCTGACGGTCCGGATCGCGTGCGGTAAGCGCGACCTGTGCCTGAACCTTGAGCGCGGCGAGCGGGGTCTTGAGCTCGTGCGCGGCGTCGCTGGTGAATGCGCGCTCGCGATCGAGCGAGCCTCGCAAACGTTGCAGCAACGTGTTCAGTGCTGCAACCAGCGGCCGCACTTCGTCGGGAATGCCCTTCGTGCCGATTGCATCGAGGCTGTCGGGGGAACGTGCGGCGATTGCCTCCGACAGCGTCCGTAGTGGCGTCAGGCTGCGTCCGATCGCCAGCCAGATCAACACGGCCAGCACGGGCAACGCGAATGCGAGCGGCCGGGCGACACGGCGCGCCACCTCCGCGGACAAGTCCGAACGGTGCGTGCGTTGTTCGAAGATGCGCACGGTGCGGCCGCGCGCGGCATCGGTCAGCACGTACGCGTGCCATTTCGGATTGCCGAACCGGATCGGGCTCGATGCGGCAGCGGGCAACACCGGCAGATCGAGCGAGTCGAGCCCCGGACTGGCGGCCAGGATTCGTCCGCCCGCATCACTGATCTGATACAGCATTCGCGGTGATGCATCGTTGTCGCCATCGTTGTCTTCCCCCGAGCCGAGGACGATGTCCGCGAAGACCGGCAGATCGGACGCATCGAGCGCGACGAACGCTCTTGCGATCTGCTCGAGGCGGGTTTCGTCCCATTCCTCCGCTTCGTGAATCGCCTGGCGATAGCTCGACACCAGCGAATACGCCCAGACCACCACGACACCCGACAGCACCAGTAAGGTCAGCCGTTGCCGGATCGAGCGCATCACGACGCTTTCTCCACCACGTAGCCGACACCTCGAATCGTGCGGATCAATTCGGCCCCCAGTTTCTTGCGCAGATTCGACACATGCACTTCGATCGCATTGCTTTCGATTTCTTCGTTCCAGCCGTAGAGGCTGTCCTGGAGCTGGGTACGCGAGAGCGGGCGGCCCTGATTCGCCAGCAGTTCGACCAGCAATGCGCATTCGCGCGACGTCAGCGCGATCCGTTCGGTGCCGCGCGTCACCGTCATCAACGAAGGATCGACCGACAGGTCGCCGTATTCGATCGTGTCGGTGCTGCGGCCCTGCGAGCGTCGCACGAGCGCACGGCATCGGGCGATCAGTTCGGTCAGGTCGAACGGCTTGCCGATGTAGTCGTCGGCGCCCGCGCTCAGGCCGCTCACGCGATCGGCCACCGTGTCGCGCGCGGTCATGACCAGCACCGGCGTATGGTCGCGGCGCTTGCGAAGCCAGTCGAGCAATTCGACTCCCGACATGCGGGGCAGGCCGAGATCGAGCACGACGAGGTCATACGGCGTGGTTTCGAGCGCGAGCTGCGCATGCCTGCCATCGTGCGCCCAGTCGACCGTCATGCCGGCCTCGATCAGGCCATCCTCCACCCCGCTGCCGATCAGCTTGTCGTCTTCCACGAGTAACACCCGCATGGTGTCGCGTTCCTTTTGGTCGGGACATGGCGTCCATTGGCGCACGATAACCGTAGAAACCGACCGGCATCAAGCACGGCGGGGAAAAATCCGGTCCTTAAGAATCCGTTAACGTCGGCATTCTATGGTCGCCGTCACCGACACTCGCAATCGAATCGACGACCATGAACAGGCTACCGTTCCGACTCCGTTTTTGCGCAACGCTGGGCGCGTTGCTTTTCGTGGCTGCCGCACCGGCGTCCGCAGGCGAGATCAAGACGCTGATGCGAGACATGAAGCACGCGATGCAGGGTGCCATGAACAGCCGGACGATTCCGGAAATGAACGGCTACGTGGCCCGGCTCGAAAGCGATGCGCAACAGGCGAGCCGCCAGCGGTATCGCAATGACCAACCGACTTACGACGAAGGCATGCGCACATTGCGGGATGAATTCACCGCGGTCGACCGGGCCATCCAGGCCAATGATCTACCCGCCGCAAAGCAGGCGTTGCGCCGGATAGACGGTACGAAGAAGCACTACCACGACCTGCTCGGATAATCCGAGCAGGGCACGCTTTCGCCACTGAACAGGCATTCCCGTCATGAAAACCAATACCCGCTATCCGCTGTCGATCAGCCTGCTGCACTGGCTGCTGGCCGCCGCGCTGATCGGCAACCTGATCGTCGGCTTGCTGCTCGACGACAACGAGGACCTCGTCAGCCTGCACAAGTCGATCGGCATCGCCATTCTTGGGCTCGTGGCGCTTCGTATCGTGAATCGGCTGCGTATGCGCCGCAGCCTCCCGCCATCGGTCAATCCGGCCGGCACGCTGAACCATTTCGCGGAACGCAGCGTCCACGGGCTGCTTTATGTGCTGATGTTCGCCATTCCCGTGCTCGGGTGGATGAAGACGAACGCGGCCGGGCACACGGCCAGCTGCTTCGGGCTCTTCTCGCTACCGACCCTGGTGCCCAGGAGTCGCGAGCTGTCGCATTGGCTGGGAGAACTGCACGCGCTGACGGCTTACGGGCTGGCCGCGCTGGTCGGCCTGCACGTGCTGGGCGCGGTGGTACACAAGCTGTTCAGGTCGGAGAACGTGTTTCCGCGCATTCTGCCTTTGCGCGCGCGCGTCGCCCGGCAGCGGGTCCCGTCCGGTGACCGGAATTGAGCGTCGAGCACGTCACCATGCCGTTGACCGTGAATGCCGGCAAACGCTTGATTTGAAGCTTCGGTCGGGCCTAGGATGCCGGTGAGGTCATCCTGGCGAGGATCATGGCATTCAACGTGGCAACGGCCATGCACTCGACGCGATCGACCCGCCATCTCGCCCGGCACTGCGAAGACGAACGTGCTTGACGAAGGTCAAGCCGGTAGACGCCCCTCGTGCGAAAAATTGCCGTGTACAAGACCGTCGGTTGTCACCGGGAGACATTCATGAATACCAGCACTTCACCCGTCCAGGCAGTCTCCGCCTCCCAGCGGGTATTGATCGCCGTCGACGGTTCCACCGCATCCACACATGCCCTCGCGTATGCCAAAGCGTTCCTCCCGTCGAATGCCGCGGTGCATATCGTCAGCGTTGCGGAAAATCCGCGAACGCTCGTCCCGCTCGGGTCGAAAGCCACGGCATTTCTCGAATCGGCCCGCGACGAATTGTTGCGAGACGCATCCGACGCGCTGTCGCGTGCCCAAGGCGCCATTTCGCGCGACGACATCTCGATCGACACGGAAGTCATCGACTTGTCCACGCACGGCGGGGATGTCGTGCATGCGCTGGCCGAAAGTGCACACGCCTGGCAGGCCGAACTCATGATCGTCGGCACACGTCAGCATCATGGCCTGCTCGGATGGATCGAGGGAACGGTTTCCGGCCCGCTCGGCAAGCTCGTTGGTTGCCCGCTGCTCATCGTTCCGGAAGGTTTTGCGTCGGTCGCCGAGCACCTGCCGCGGCGGATGCTGTTCGCTGTCGACGGAAGCCCGATTGCGCTCCACGCATTGCAAACGGGGTTGAAATTCTCGCGTCCCGAGACCGAATTCCGAGCGATACACGTGCTCGATCGCCCCACATCGCTGGGTGATTTCGTCCCCGTCGAGACGCTGGAAGCCGCGTTGGTCAGCGAAGGCAATCGTGCACTGCAAAAAGCCATGGCCCTGCTCGATGGCACACCCGCGCACGCGCAGTCTCAACTCATTCAAACGGATCGCACCGGCGCGGACGTGCCTCACCTGATCGTGAACGACGCCATCGAATGGAGCGCGGACATGATCGTCATGGGCACCCATGGGCGGCGCGGCGTCACGGGCTGGCTCGTCGGCAGCGTGGCCGGACGCGTTGCGCGCATCACGAAAACGCCGGTTCTTCTGGTGAGTGCGCCGCATGCGTGACGCGTGTCATCGTCACGCATCCGCTCCGACGGCGTGGAACAGTTCCTCCTCCTGAGCGCAATGCAGGCGTACGATCGCTTCCAGCCCGTATAACAAACGCTGTATCGCCTGCACCTGCAGGGCGTTCGTTCCGTCGCGCGGAAGGTCCGCGACCATCTGCCTGAGCGATCGGACCATCTTGAAGATCTCCCGGTGTGCGCCGCTCATCGCCGCTAGCGGGTCCTCGCCACCGAGAAGCGGGGCGAGTCGCGCGTAGACGTCCCGATCCTCGGCGCGTTCGTGCGGCAGCAGCCGTTCGTCCAGCGAGTCGATCACGTGGACAAGCTCACTGGCGATGGCTGCCCCGGATAGTTGCGGCATACGATCCGCGAGGTCCCTGATCTGGTCCAGCAACGGTGACAATGCCGTGTGCTCGCGCTTGAGTTGCTCGACGTCGACATCGGCGAGTCGGGCGTCCGCTGGCCTCGGGCGAACCAGCAACACGCGTAACGCATTGATGATGACGACGACGTCGATGACTTCCTGAATGACCGCACCGGCAATCGGCTGCAGGAATCCGGCCGCCGCAATCGTCATTGCGACGACCGACAGCGACATGCCGGCCACCACGCTCTCGAGTGCGATTCGGCGCGACCGTCGTGCGATACGTATCGCATCCACGAGTCGATCCAGCCGATCCACCAGCAGTACCACGTCGGCCGCTTCGGATGACGCGGCCGCCCCCCGCGCACCCATCGCGATACCGACGTCGGCGGCCGCAAGCGCCGGCGCGTCGTTCACGCCGTCGCCGACCATGATCGTCACGCCTTCCTTGCGCGCGGCCTGAATCGCGGCAAGCTTGTCCGTCGGCGTCTGCTCGGCACGCACGTCGGTAACACCCAGCAACTCGCCGACGGCCTGGGCAATGTCTCGCCGGTCGCCGGTCAGCATGACGAGGCGCTCGACGCCTTCTCGTTTCAACAGCCGCAATGCCCGCGGCGTTTCCAGCCGCACCTGGTCGGCCATCTGAATCGCACCGATCATGACACCATCGACGCCGACGAACACGGCAGCCCCGCCCTCGTTGCCGACCCGCTTGAGGAACGCGTCGCTCCAGGGGGCGACCGTTGAAGAGGCGGCGACGTATCCGAACTTGCCGATCGCGACGGTCCGGTTGTCGACCCGGCCTGTGACGCCCTCGCCCGCCGTTTCCATGACGACCGATGGCGGCGACAGATTGATCCGGCGTTCCCGCGCGGCGACCGTCAGCGCATCCGAAATGACGTGCCCCGAAGCCTGTGCCAATGACGCCGCGAAACGCAGCACATCGCCCGCGCCGACGTTCGTGCCGCATTCGATCGCAACGATGCGTGCCCGCCCGCCCGTCAGCGTCCCGGTCTTGTCGAAGAACAGAATCGTCGCTTGCGCGAGACGTTCGAGCGCGCCCCCGCCCTTGACCAGGATGCCGCGTTTCGAACAACGCGACATGCCGGACACGATGGCGACCGGCACGGCGAGGATCAACGGACAAGGCGTGGCGACGACGAGCACGGCGAGCGCGCGTGTGACGTCGCCGGTCAGCAGCCACGCGATGCCGGCGACGAGCAGCGAGGCGAGCACGAAGAATGCCGCGTAGCGATCCGCGAGACGCACGGCCGGACCGCGCTCGTGTTGTGCGCGCTCGACCATGCGGACGATGCCCGCAAACGTGCTGTCGCCTGCCGTGGTGCGGGCGACCATTTCAAACGGCGCGCCTGCGTTGACCACGCCGCTGCATGCGGTTTCGCCGGAACGTCGCCGCTGGGTGGACGACTCGCCCGTCAGCATGGACTCGTCCAGTTCCGCGTCGTCGGTCAACGTGCCGTCGACCGGCGCGCATTCGCCGCTACGCACGAGCAGCCTGTCACCCGGAACGATGGTTTCCGGCGCAACGGAACGCCATTCACCGTTCTCGAACCGGGTCGCCTGTCGGGGGGCACGGCCGAGCAGCGCCGTCATCTCGCGTTGCGCGCGGTCTTGCGCATACCGCTCCAGCGTCCGGCCGCTGGCCAGCATCAATGCGATGACCGCGGCGGTCAGCGTCTCGTCCAGCGCGATTGCCAGGCCGATCGCCAGCCATGCGAGCACGTCGATGCCGGCCTGCCGCTTCGCCACGGCCTTTGCAAGCGACACGGTCAACGCGAGCAAGACCGGCACCGTACCCACCAGCCAGACGCCCCGCGCGAGTGAAAGCAGACCGAACGCCACGCACATGCCCCCCGCGGCGAGCGTAGACGCTGCAAGGACCAGCAACGCGAGATCGATCGACCAGCGGATTCGGGACATGACCATTCTTCCGATTGCCGTGCACGGCGGGGTTCGCCGCATCCGGTTCCGGTTGCTCACGGCGTGGCATCAGTCTAGGAAATGCCGCGGTTCGACCGTTGACCTGAGTCACGGCGAAGCGCGTCACGCGAATGACCGGCACGGCGCGTTGCTTGACGTGAGTCAAGCGGGCGGCGCCTTTCGTCAGCACAATCGAAGCGTGACACCGAAGCGCCTGGAGGCGATATCGTGCTGACGCTGGCGGTACTGTTTCTGCTGATTCTTCTGCTGAATCTCATGCCGGCGTTCGCCCCGCCCACGTGGATGGCGATGTCGTGGGTCGGGTTCAACCTGCCCGAAGGCAATCCACTGATCTTTGCCATCGTGGCGGCCGGCGCGGCGACGACTGGCCGCGTCATCCTGGCGACCTTCGCAAGATCGCTCGTGCGCGCCCGCTGGATGCGGCAATCGGATCGCGAGAACATCGACGTCGCCACGCACTGGCTGCGCAAGCACAGGACGCTCACCGCCGGTGCGTTCTTCTTCTATGCCCTGAGCCCGCTTCCGTCGAACTATCTGTTCATTGCATACGGCCTTTCCGGATTGCCGCTCAGGATCATCGCCGCGGCGTTCTTCGTCGGCCGCGCCGCGACCTATGCGATCTGGGCGCACCTCGGCCGCCTTGCGTCGACCCGGCTGGACGTGGAGTCCGGGCTCGAGGGCACTTATCTCGGCGGATACTTCATCGTCACGCAACTGGCGTTGCTCGGCGTCGTCTTCGCGTTGATGAAGCTCAATTGGCGCGCGCTTCTCAAGGAACGCCGGTTGACGTTCCGGCGCGGCCATCCTCCGCGTGGCGCGGAGTGACACCCGGCATGCACGCCGTGCCGATCGGCCGCACCGGCTGACCGGCCGACCGGTGCCGCTTACCGGCCGCGCATCCCGGACGCGGTTTCAGCGATGCGTTCCCGCTTGCGCGGATCGACGTGGGTCATCACGTTCAGGACGCGGTGATGCTTCATCACGCGAGCACGCGCGTCCACGGCGATGTCGTGCCCTTGCGCAACCGTGAGATCGGCGTCGATGTCGAGATGCACGTCGACGAGGATCAGGTCGCCGGTCTTTCGCGTGCGCAGGTCGTGCACGTCGAGCACGCCCGGTGTCGCGCGCAGCGTCGCGCGGATCGCCTGCACGTCTTCGGCGTCGGCCGCCCGATCCATCAGGTCGTGCAAGGCGTCCCAGCCGAACGTGGCGCCCATTTTCACGATCATCCCGCCGACGATCAGCGCGGCGACGGGATCGAGCAGCGGATAACCGAGCAGGTTGCCGACGATGCCGCAAGCGACGACCAGCGACGATGCGGCGTCCGAACGCGCGTGCCATGCGTTGGCGACGAGCATGCTCGACTTCACTCGCGTGGCGACCGAGAACATGTAACGGAACAGGCTTTCCTTCGCGGCGAGCGCGACGAGCGCGACCCAGAGCGCCGCGACGTGGACGCGCGCGATCGCTTCCGGATGCTCGAGCTTCTGGATGGCGGACCAGAGCATCCCGCCACCGACCAGCAGCAGAATTGCGGCAAGTGCCAGCGATGCGCCGGTTTCGAAGCGCTGATGGCCGTAAGGATGCTTTTCGTCGACGGGCTTGCGGCTATGGTGACTGGCCAGCAGCACGACGAAATCCGCGATCAGATCGGACAATGAGTGAATCCCGTCCGCTACGAGACCTTGCGATCGGGACAGGATGCCGATTACCACTTGCGCGATGCTCAGCGCGAGGTTGACCGCCACGCTCACCCAGGTGCTTCGCGTGGCTGCGGCGGCCATCGCGGGCGTCGATTCAGCGACGGTTTCCGAAACAACGTCCGGATTTCTTGACATCACGATTCAGGTCACCTTCCAGGGTTGAGCAAGGCCGCACGTCACGTCGAAAGCTCGTCGAACGCGATCAACGCATGTGCCGCGTACATCATCGACGGGCCGCCGCCCATGTAGACGGCGACACCGGCGACCGCCTCGATCTCCTCGCGCGTCGCCTTCAGCTTGATCAGCGATTGCATGTGGAAACCGATGCAGTCGTCGCAGCGGCATGAGATCGCGATGCCTAACGCGATCAGCTCGCGGGTCTTCTTCGTCAGCGCGCCCTCTTTGGTACCGGCCACGCCCAGCGCGCCGAAGGCGGACATGAGGTCCGGCTGCGACTGCCGAAGCTTGCGCATCTGCTCGGCGACTTCCGCGGTTCTTTCACGATAATGCAATGAATTCGACATGGCTGGCAGCTCCGACATGACAGGAATCGAGTGGGCGCACCACGCTTCGTCGCCGTGACGCCGAATGATGCGCCGAACGTTTGACAACAGCATGATCGCCGGCACTCCGCGGGGACTTGATCTGCGGCAAAGGTTCGATCGTCATCTTTGCGTACGGTTGAAACCATGCAAACGATTTGGAGAGCGTCATGTCCGCAGTGAGCAGGTTCACCGTTTCGTGCCTGATCGGCGTCGCGGTCGCGATGACGGCCGGTCTGGCCGATGCCCAGCCGCGCCAGCCCGCTGGCGGTTCCGCCGTCGAGCCGGGCGGCATGATGTACGGCAGTCAGCTGATGACACCCGCCGAGCGCAGCGCATACCGTACCCGGATGCTCGCTGCGGCATCGGACGCCGAGCGCGAGAAAATCCGCGCGGAGCATCACGCCGAGATGCAGAAGCGCGCAAAGGCGCGCGGCATCAAGTTGCCCGACGTTCCGCCCAGGTGGGGCATGCATCGGGGGCAAGGCATGGGCACGGGCATGGGGCCGGGCTACATGCACGGCCAGCCTGGCGGCCCTGCAAGCGGCGCCGTCGGCCAGTGATCGCATGGCGCGGCGTGCGTGGCGACGGGCACGCCGTGCCGGTCGCGATCGGCTGCTCGCGTAGCCTGCCGTGACCCGTCGAACGCGTGCGGTCTGATCGTTGATGTACATGGTTGACTAGTGCGTGGCCGCGTCCGTTGCATCGGCAACCGGCCACGAGACGACCACGCGCAGGCCGCCGAGCGCGGGCGATCGACCCACCTCGATGTCCGCGTCATGCGCGGCAGCGATTCGCCGTACGATCGACCAGCCGAGGCCACTCCCGCCCGGCCGGGCTCCCTGCGGCCGAAAGAACCGTTCGCCGAGCCTGTGCAGGTCGTCGTCGCCGATACCCGGGCCGCCGTCTTCGACCCGTAGCACGGCATGCCCTTCCCGTCGGCAAACCGAAACGGATATGCGCGCCTGTGGCGGGCTGTAGCCAATCGCGTTGTCGACCAGGTTGCGCACCATCGACTCGAGCAATGGTTCGTTGCCGCCGACGACGCATGGCGATGGCGCATCGAGTTCCAGCCGCTGCCGTTTTCCGATCGCCCGTGGCGCAGCTTCCGCGACCACCCGTTTCGCCAGGGCCGATACGTCGACCGGTGCACGGTCCGTCAGTGCGCCCGCATCGAGACGCGAAAGCAACAGAAGCTGATCCACCAGGCGCGCGGCCCGATCGCACCCTTCGAGCACGCCTCGCAGCGCATGCCGGCGTCGCTCGTCATCGGGCTCCGCCATGGCGACCTGCGCCTGTGCCTTGACGGCCGCGATCGGCGTGCGCAACTCGTGAGCCGCATCGGCAGTGAATCGGCGCTCCGCGTCCATGACGGTGCGAATCCGTTCGAACAGCCGGTTCAGCGCATCCAGCATCGACCGCATCTCGAGCGGTGTCCGATCCGGCCGAATCGGATCGAGCGCCTGCGGATTGCGCCGCGCCAGCACTCGGCCGAAATCGCGCAGCGGCGCCGTGCCGCGGCGAACCGCCCAGCCGATGGCGAGCACCAGCAACGGCAACGCGGCCGCCATCGGCCAGAATGCACTGCGCATGACGGCGCGCAGGATCGATTCGCGTGAATCGATTCGCTCGCCCACGAACACCTGAACGTCGCTGCGCACGCCGTGCACGACGAATACCCGCCACGCATTCCCGTCGATCACGACGGTCCAGAATCCGGAAGCCCGATCGCGTCCGGTCAGCTCGGGCGCCACCATCGGCTTCGCCGGTGCGTTTTCGGAATGCAGGCCGAGCCGCCCGTCATGAAACACCTGAAAGGCCACACGCGGGCCGTACGGATGAAGGATCGGCGCGTCGATCGCATTGTCGTCGTCATCTGGCCCGCGCGCCTGCTGCGCGACGAGCAGTGCCGCCGCCTGCGCGAGGTGGCCATCGAGCAACCGGTCGATCTCGCGCTGCGCATCCAGCCAGGTCAGCATCAGCGTCGATAGCCAGACACCGAGAACCACGGCCGGCACGAGCGTCAGCAGCCGGCCGTGCAACGAACGCGCGGGCAGCAGGGCTTTCATGCATCGCCCCGCATCAGCACGTAACCCACGCCGCGCACCGTTCGGATCAGCTCGCTGCCGAGCTTGGCGCGCAGGCGATGTATGTGGACCTCGACGGCATTGCTCTCCACCTCCTGCCCCCAGCTGTACAGATACTGCTCGATCTGCTCGCGCGACAGAACCCGGCCGGCATTCAGCATCAGGATGTGCAGCAGGTCGAACTCTCGCGTGGACAGCGCGACCGGCACGCCGGCGCGGCGCGCGGTTCGCGACGCGGGTTCCAGCTCGACGTCCTGCGCGTGAAGCCGCTCGGTCGGCCGACCGTGGGACCGCCGGACCAGCGCTCGCAGGCGCGCACCGAGCTCGTACAGGTCCACGGGCTTGATCACGTAGTCGTCGGCGCCCGCGTCGAGCGCCTTGATGCGGTCGGGCACGGCATCGCGCGCGGTCAGGACCAGGATCGGCGACGCCATGCCGTCGCGGCGAATGCGCTGCAGGACATCCATGCCGTCCACGAGCGGCAGGCCGAGATCGAGGACCGTCGCGGCATGCACATGCGCGCGCAGCTCGCGCTGGGCCGCGTCGCCGTCACGCACCCAGTCGACCTGGAACCCTTGCTGGCGTAATCCGGCGCGGATCCCGTCGCCGAGCAGGACGTCGTCTTCCACGAGCAGGATGCGCACGATCGAGCACTCCGCCGGTGGCCGTCAGTCGTCGTCCCCGCCCGCGCCGTGCGCGGGGCGGCCGGTGTCCGTCGCGACGGGCCGGTCCGCTCGAGCGGGCTGCGGTGCCGCCTGCCATTGCGTCCACCACCAGCCGATCACCGCGGCCGTCATCACGACAGCGATCCCCCACCACGCACGCCGGATGCCGTCGATCGGCGCACCGCGCTTGTAGCCGGTCACCATCGCGCCGGCCAGATTCTCACGATGCACGACGCTGCTGACGAGAACGGCGGCGACATGGAACACGACGAGCGCGAGCATGGCGTTCGCCGCACCCTCATGCAGATCACCGAACGACTCGCCGTTTCCGGTGTAGGCCCCCCAGCCGGTCACCCCCGTGACGACCATCATCGCCAGCATGGCGACGACCGCCACCGCGCCGGCGGGGTTGTGGCCGACGTGATGTTCGGGCCGGCCTTTCGCGAGGCTCAGGACGTAGCGGAAAGCGGCCGCCGGCGAACGCACGAACGACGAGAACCGCGCATGACGCGTGCCGGCCACGCCCCAAACGACGCGAAACGCGACGAGCGCCAGCATCGTGTAGCCGAACGCGACGTGCATCAGCCGCCATCGCTCGCTCTCTGCGGTCAGCCACGCGCCGGCGAAGGCAATGACGCTCAGCCAGTGGAATACGCGCAGCGGAGCGTCCCAGACCAGTATCCGTGCGGGACGCGAGGGTGCCGGTTCACCGTGTACTCGGGATGCGGACGAATCGTTCATCGAAATTTCCTTTGTCTGCTTGCGTATGACATGCGGCGCAATTCGACGGCCGCTTCACTGCAGCGCTGCGCCACACGGACGCAGGAACCTCGTCGTGCGTGGCGGCGAACCACGCCGACCGGGTAATCCTGTCTTCCGGGGGACGGCGCGCCGCGCCGCCCGTCGCGGCATGTGCCGTCAGCCATGTTTCCAGTTGCCCGATCGTTGTCCGGTCCAGCGTCGCATCGGTGCCGAAGTGATGGTCGAGACCGTTCAGGATGCGTCGCCACGATTCGGCGGGCAGCGCCCCGGGCGGATAGGCGACATGGCAGGTCGCGCACTCCTGCCGGTACTTCGGCAGTAATGGAATCGCGACGCTGCGCATTTCGTCTTCCGCCCGTGCCGCGCACGGCAGCAGCGATATCAGCAGCATCGCGAGCACGCTTGCGCGTGCATGGCGCCGCGCGGCGATCCTGCGCGGCGACTTCGTCGAGTCGATGTTGTTCATGATCGTTCGCCGTCAGGGTTTCAGACTCATGAGCCAGCTCAGGACGTCGGCCTTCTCGGCCGACGAGCATTCGCGCCCGACGACGTCCTTGCAGTTTCTGCGGAACCACTTTTCGGTCCTGGCTCCGTCCGTGAATCGGGCCGGGTTGAAAGCGGGCGCAAGCGGCTCGATGGTCTTACCGGTAACGACGTGCGTGCCTGCACCGGTCGGTGTGCCGCCATGGCAGGTCGCGCAGCTCCAGTCGCGCCCATGTCGGGACGTGAAGAACTGCTGACCGCGCGACGGCATGGCGCCGACGCCTGACTGTGCCGTGTAGCCGGCCAGCAACTGGGCCGGCGTTTCGGCACCTGCGTCGGCGATGGCGGCCACGCATATGGCAGCCCCCAGGCCTGCCCGGCATAGCATGCGAACCGAGTCGGATATGCGCATCGTGGTTCTCCTGAGCGATGCGTTCATCTTCGGGGGAATTCCTTACCGGATTCTTAACGCACGGATGCGCGCGCCGTGTCGCGAGTGCGATGCCGCCCGCCACATGGCCGTTGCGTCGCGCCCGATCGGCCGCTCTTGCAGCAAGCATCCGGCCACCCGTTCATCCCGCCTTGACGCAAGTCAAGCGTTCGATACCGGCAGGCACCTAGTCTGAAGTTCAATCCGTCTCGTTGCACGGGAGTCCTGCCGAGACAGTTTTGCCGATCAGTCGAGGATGCTGGCGATGATCACGCTGCGAACACGTACATGGATTGCGTCCGTCGCGCTGGCGATCTCCTGCGCATCCGTCGTCGATGCGGAGGAACTGGCGCGCATTCCGCCACACTCTCAGCGCTACGGCGCGCATATCGGCATATCCGCGTACGACGACCCGAAGCTCCACGGAGTAACGTGCTTCGTCTCGGAGCCGCACGCGCGCGACGAACGACCGTCCTTGCGCGACAGACATGGCGCCGGAGCATCGGTGTCCTGCCACCAGACCGGAACGCTCGCCACGACCGCCCGCTTGCCGCGGCTGGCTCAGGTGTTCGACGAATCCGTCGATCCGGTGTTTGGATCGATACACGTGGTCCGGATTGTCGATCTCCGGCGTCTCGTCGTCGTCTACTTCTCGTACATGGAAAGCGACGTGGCGGGCGATCTCCCGGGGCATGTGGATGTCGTCCGCTTGCCGGTGCACTGGGGTGGAACGGACGCATCCGCCGAATGATGCGGCGTCGTGACTCTGGCGGCGGCATGACCTGCGTCAAGCCTGCGTTTTCGCGAGATGTCAGCATGGAAGCAAGATTCCGGTCGCTTTGCGTGCGCATTGCCGATGCGGTAAATCCACCGCCGAGGAGGCCCCGATGCGATCGCGAATTTTTCTTGTGCTGCTTGCCTGGCTGGCATTGCTTGTCGGCGCGGTATCGACCGCCGGTGCGAACGACCTGACGCGCAGCGTGACGACGGGCAAGCTCGTCGTCCACTACGGTGTGGTTCCGGCGAGTCGCGCCGCTACGCCGGGCGGCGGTTCCGGCGTGGCATCGAACAACGTGAACCTGTTCCTGCTCACGGTCGCCCTGTTCGACAGGTCGAACGGAAAGCGCATTGACAATGCTCACGTCGTTGCTGTCGTGCAGGGACCGCGAAGCGAAGCCAGTGCCTTCCATTCAAAATCGACGCGGATAGCACTCGACCCGACGCAGGACGGCAATGCGGTCACGTACGGGAACGTGTTCGACGCACGTTGGAAAGGTGTCTATCACATCAATCTCACGATCACGAGAGACGGCCTCGCACAGCCCGAGCATGTCCGCCTCAACTACGATCAGCAGTTCTGACCGGTCGAGGTAGTCTCTCGTGTTCGCGTTCGTGCTGCTTCGCGCAGCACGAATGCACGCTCGTGCGCCACTCGGCATCGACGTGAGCACCGCCCTTTTCCCCGCTGATGTGTGTCGACCGCTTACGTTTACATCGAGGGAAGCGTAAGAGGATAGACGAGATGGCTGATCACCTGTCTGACGCCCGGTACAGTCTGGGCTGCCACGCACACCGCTTTGCGCTCCTCTTCGCTGAAGATCACGCCCCATAGATGTACCTTGCCGTTCCTGACGATGATCTGGCCTCGCGTTAGCGCCCAGCGTTGGCCAGACATCGCATTCAGTATCGCCTCGCGTATCTCGACGTCCGCATGCGCGAACGACTTCCGTTTGTCGTGCGTATCGCTGGCAAGCGCGCGCACGAGATCGGCTCGACTCACCAGGCCTGCCATCTTGCCGTTGTCGACGACCGGCACGCGCTTGATGCGGTGCCGTTCCAGCAATTCGGCAACTTCGGACAGCGGCGTGTCCTCGGCGACCGTGACGACGTCGACAGTCATCAGGTCGTTCACGGTCTGCGCGTGTTCCTTTACATACTCGCTGGCCAATTCACGGCTGGACGCAAGAAGCTCCAGCCACCAGGAGCGGCGCCTGGCATGCGTGCCAATTTCGACACGGTGCACGAGGTCGCCTTCGCTTACGATCCCGATCAGCTTTCCGTCCGCATCGATTACGGGAACCGCGCTGATCGAGTGCTCCACGAGCAGCTTCGCGGTCTCCTGAACGCTCATCTCCGGACTGGCGGAAATGACCGAGGTCGTCATCACGTCACGCGCTCGCATAAGGTTGCTCCTTCAATGCGTTGGCCCCTCGCCGGCTCGTCTGCGGCGAAAGCTGCACGCACTCACTGAGACCGGCTGGCCCGCAAGATGAAAGCTTCACTCGGAAACCCGGGACAAGCTTGAGCGATGTCAACCGACAGCCGATTGCACCGCAGATGCGGCGATCCAGGCGTTCAAGCGGCGTCGTGATCCGCGATCACCGGTTCTTTGCACTTGCGACGAAAGTGTCGGCCACGGTCGAATCGGGAGTCGGACGGGCAACACGTGGCGCCCCCGATCCCGGATGTGCCAGCCGCGCGCAAGCTTGCGCAGCAGCACCAGGTCGATCCCGACAGTGTGACGGGCACTGGCCCGACAGGCTCGGTGACGCTTGCGGACGTCGAACGGGCGATCGCGGCGGCGGGTTCGCCTGCGGCCGGCACGCCCCGGCGAGCGCTCTCCGGCAACGAGACGGGTTATCGCGGCTGCGTATCCGACGGCCATCGCGGTGCGCTGTTCCTGGTTGAACTGGGTGAATTGCTGCAGCACCCCGAGGAGTTGAACCGATGAACAATGCAGACATCCTTTCGGTCGTACTGGAAACGCTTGCATCCGTCGCGCCGGAACTCGACCCGTCGACGCTGCGTGCGGACCGTCCGCTGCGCAGTCAGGTCGATCTCGATTCGATGGACTGGCTCAATTTTTTGACGGGCCTTCATGCGCGGCTGAAGGTGGAGATCCCGGAGCGCGACTATGGTCGTCTGGTTACGCTCGACGATATCGTCGGCTATCTCGCGGCCGCAGACGCACACCGACCGGTGTCTTGAGGCCGGCCCATCGCGCAAGCTGGTGTTTGCGCCGGCGTCGGAACGTCCGCCGCACCGTTACACGAGGGCGCACGGTTCCGTGCGCCCTAGCATGCTTCAGCGCGCCGCAGGCGTCGCGACCGCTTCCGCCAGCCTGCGCGCTGCCTGTTCGGCAAATGCCGCCAGAATCGGGCTGGCATCGCCATGCAACGTTTCGCGCGGCGTCACGCGACATTCGGCGAGCGGCGACTTGCGTGCCAGTGTCCGCATTTGCGTTAGTGCGGAGTCCGCACCACGTTGCGCGAAGCTGCAAAAGAATGCGACACGCGGCAGGCGCCGCTGATTCGCGACGAGATACGCCCGCACCGGCGACGATACGCAGCCTGCCCAGACCGGGGAACCGATCACCACGAGATCGTACGCGGACGGGTCGCGCTTCGCCGCGACGATCTCCGCCGGCTTCTGGTTGATTGCCTCGACGAGCGAACGCAGATAGCCGAACGGGCCCGTGCGATCGCGCGTCACGACGATTTCCTCGACGTCGGCGTCGAGCATCTCGGCCAGCGCGGACGCGGCCCGGCGGGTCGTGCCGGTGCGCGAATAGAATACGACGAGAACCTTGCCGGCATACATGACGACCTCCCTCATGCACGCTTGTCGGGTGGCGCGTGCGTCCGTTGAATCCATTCGCCATGACGCGCGGGCGATCTGCAGAAAATCGGTCCCGTGTGGGCGGATTGCACGCGACGGTGCAACCACTGGCGCAATGGCGCCGTGGCCGATATCCCGGTTATCGGCTCTGCATGCATGGCGAATGCAGGATCGCCTTTCATCGACCGTCCGAATGTCGGTGTTTCACGGCATGATCGAGCGATCGAGAAGAAACGGAAAGCATGTGCACCGGCATCCGCCGGCATGCGTCGGCGGATGCCCGCAACCTGTTTCAGCCTGCCTTGACCTCGATCTTCTTCTCGGCCTTGTGCGTTCGGCGTCTTCGGCAGCGTGACCGTCAGAATGCCTTTCTGGAACGACGCCTCGATCTTGTTTCTGTCATTCTCGATTGGTGATGACCGCGGCAATTGACAGAGATCAACGCTCAGGATCGAGAGACCGAAGGCGCTTGGGCGAGCACACGCGGTGCGAAACGCATTGCGCTCGTTGACCCAGGTCAATCGGCACGACGCGCCGGCAGGTGGAATATCCGTATCGGCGCCGGTCCCGAGACGCGTCGTGCCCGGCTTCGTCGCAGAGGAGGTGTATCGTGCCCGCAAAATCGCTTGTCTTTCACCAGGATGCTCGCCAACGGCTGCTCAAAGGCGTCAACGCGATTGCCGAGGCAGTCAAGATCACGCTCGGCCCGGGCGGCCGCAACGTGATCGTCGAGCGGACCGGCGCCGCGCCGCTGGTTGCGAACTCGGGCGTCGTCGTCGCCGGCGCTGTCGACCTGCCCGACCCGTTCGAGGAAATGGGCGCCCAGTTGTTGCGCGAAGTGGCGACCCGCACGAGCGAAGTCGCCGGCGACGGCACGACCACTGCCACCACCCTGGCACAGGCAATCGTTGCCGAAGGCATCAAGTGCGTCACTGCCGGGCACGATCCGATGGCGCTCAAGTGCGCGATCGAAGCGGCCGGCCGCGACGTGGTCGCCGAACTGCACCGCTTGTCGAAACCGTGCGCGAGCGCGGACGAGATGCGCCAGATCGCGACGATTTCCGCCAGCGGCGACAGCACGATCGGCGCGCTTGTCGCACAGGCCGTCGAGCGTGTGGGCAGGGACGGCGCGATCAGCATCGAGGACGGCACGAAGCTCGACGACGAGCTCGAGACGGTGGACGGCTCGCTGATCGATCGCGGTTATCTGTCGCCGCTGTTCGTCGATTCGGACAATCATCGCGTCG
Source organism: Burkholderia sp. Bp9012 (assembly GCF_003853825.1). Lineage (NCBI taxonomy): Bacteria > Pseudomonadati > Pseudomonadota > Betaproteobacteria > Burkholderiales > Burkholderiaceae > Burkholderia > Burkholderia sp. Bp9012. The sequence goes on from NZ_QTQA01000010.1 coordinate 46,921, forward strand.
TCCTTGACGAGCCGCGCATCCTGCTCTGCGACATGAACATCAGCGCGATCGCACAACTGCTGCCGGTACTCGAGGCGCTCAGCAGTACCGGCAAGCCGCTTCTCGTCGTCGCGAACGAAGTGGAAGGCGAAGCGCTGGCGACCCTCGTCGTCAACCACCTGCGCGGCACGCTGAAATCGTGCGCGATCCGCTCGCCCGGATTCGGCGAGGCACGCACCGAGCAGCTCGCCGACCTCGCCGCGCTGACTGGCGCGACGGTCATTTCCGCTCAGGCCGGCCGGACACTCGAGCGCACGACGCTGGACGATCTCGGTGCCGCGCGGCGCGTCGAGATCACGCGCGAGACGACGACCGTCATCGCCGGGCGAGGCGAACGCCAGCACATCGACGACCGCGTCCAGGCGCTGCGTACACGCATCGCGGCGACACCGGCCGGATACGAGCGCGACGCGCTGACACGCCGGCTGACGAAACTCGCGGGCGGCGTCGCGGTGATTCGCGTCGGCGCCGCGACGGAAACCGCGCTGCGCGAGCGCAAGAATCGCTTCGAGGATGCGTTGCATGCGACGCGCGCCGCGATGGAGGAAGGCATTGTGCCGGGCGGTGGCGTCGCACTGCTGCGTGCACGGCGCGCGCTCGTAGGCAATGGCACATGCCTGACGGATGTGCAGCGCACCGGCGCGCGGATCGTGCACGACGCACTGGCGTCCCCGCTGCGTCAGATTGCCGAAAATGCCGGAGCGGACGCACAGGCCGTCGTACACGCGGTCGATGTCGCAACCGGAGCGTTCGGCTATGACGCGGCGACGGCGACATATGGGGACATGATTGCTGCCGGAATCGTCGACCCCGTCAAGGTCGCGCGTTCGGCGCTACAGAACGCGATCTCGGTCGCGTCGCTGCTGCTCACGACCGATTGCATGATCGCGCATCGCCCACGCACGGCCGCGTCACCGGGCGCCGCGCAATCGGGAAACTGGGGCGCCGAACTCGGCTGAGCCATGCGCGTGCCGCCGGTGGATCTCGTACGACTCGCCAGCGTGATAGGCGGAATTCATGTCGGCAGCGGAGCCTCAGGCGCCACCGCTGTCGCAGGGCTGTCAATCCCACCCTGGATGCCGGTGACAGGAAACATCGAGCCGGGTGTTGATTCAAGCCACGTATTGCGTCAGTGATACTGAATAATGATTCACGTATCCGTCAGGTCATCCAATCGTCAGATGATCGACAACTTCCCGCACGCCCTTGACCGACCATGCCGCACCGCACGCGGCGCGCTTCTCCGCCATCGAATCGACCGTGCCGGTCAGCGTGACGACACCGTTCGCCACCTCGATGGAGATCGCCGCACCTTTTCGCTGTGCACGGCGAGCCAACGCATCGGCAATCTCGACGCAGATGTCCTGCGCGGTATGGGCGGCGCGCACTTGAATGCGGTTCGCGACGCCGACGACGCCGGCCATCCGGCTCACCAGTGCCTCTGCCGCTTGACGCTGAAAACCCCACTCCACCTCGCCGTCGAGCGTCACGCGGCCATGGTCGACCTCGACGCGGATCGACTGGTCCTGCAACGCTTCCTGCCAGTCGAGCGCAGACATGATCCTGGCTTCCAGTTCCGCGTCCGAACGACTGGCTGCCGGCGCGGCGATTTCGAGTTCCAGCAGCAGCACACGCACGCCGCCGACGCGCTGGACCGCCTTCTGCGCCGCGAACTTCTGCGCCCAGCTCGAGACCATGCCCAGCAGCGTCACGGCACCGTCGCGCACCGTGACCTCGATCTGGCGCGCGTCGACAGCCGGATCCCGGGACAGTTCCTGTTCGACATCGTGTTTGAGTTTCGCGTCGGACTTCATGTCGGTCTCCTGTCGGATTGCAGGTTCAGCGGATCCGCTTTGCGTCGGTGGCACGATCGGAATTGCTCTCTTCCAGCCGATCACGGGGCGCTCATGTCGCCGATCGGTCGACCGATGCCGGTCGTAACCGCGTCAGGCTCGCGTTCACAATGAAGGGTGCCGTACGCACGCCGTTGATGTTGGTCAAACCTTGTCGTCCGCGTTACGCCCTGGCCTGAACACTCTGTCGATGAAATCGTCGCGTTTCCGCGGGCCGACGCGGTCTATGAAAGTCGCCGTTGATGCGTGTCAAGCGGCGGTCGCCCCTGAAGCCTAGGCTGAAAACGTGGACGACATCATCGTGACGTACGCGCTCAGGTTGGGAGGCAACCATGCAGACCGGACATCATTTCCTACCCGAGTTTCGGCATGCGACCTTGCCGACCTATTTCGTTTCCTACGTGTTTCCCCTGCTGCTGGCCGGATATGAGGTGTATCGGATCAGCTATTGGGTGAGCCGGCATGGCTGGAATTTTGCGCAACTGCCGCAGGCCGGCTACGAGTTCACGCTGATGCTGTTCGTATTTGCATTGCAGGTGATTCTCGACGGGTTGTTCTTCATTACGGCATGGTCAGGCAAGCATCCGGACGTCGGGCATCGGCTCGCGAACATGACGCTCGGTGTTCTGTGCTCGGCAGTGGTCATCGCGTTCGATGTCGCTCTTCAGATCGCCACGTTCTGAATCGGAATCTCTGGACCGCCGGCACGACGAGGCACGACCGGCATTCATCAACCATCAACGGATCAAGCAATGAAGCCACCTTACGAACTGGTATTTCAAGGCATGCCGCGCTCGGACGCGCTCGAGGCGGAAGCCGCTCGCCATGTATCCAAACTCGATCGATTCCGGCAGGACATCTCGCATTGCAGGGTCAATGTCGTGCTGGACGAGAAGCGCGATCATCAGGGGAAGCCGTTCAATATCCGGATCGAAATCACGATTCCCGGACATCAACTGGTATCCAGCAAAGAACACGACGAGGACGTCTACGTCGCGCTGCGCAATGCCTTCGGCAACGTCACGAGAATGCTCGAAGACACGGGACGCAAGCAGCGAGGCCGCGGCAAACGGCACGATGAACATCCGGCCGGTCCTGCCACGCAATCCGAGGCGCACGAATAGCGTGCAGTTGCGCGAGCGAGCGCCCGTGGACAGCCGCGCGACGCGCGCGCCGATCGGTGCCTGCCACGATGGTGCGCAGACGCTCCACCGCGAGTCCGACCGAAACGAGCGCCCGTTCCGGCATTCTGCCGCCCATTCTCCGCACATCGCGCCATGGCATGCGTCGCGCATGCCATGCACGTCCGCCGCCTGTTTGCCATCCGTTCAGTACAGCAGAAATGCGGCTCTCTCAGGCCCGAACGCCGCATCCTGCGCGACAACCACGCGCTCGATCTCGTCGAGCGACCGCCCCGCCTCCAGCATGTCCGCCACCTCGCGCGAACCGACCGATGCACGGATCGCATCGATCCGGAACCGCGCTGGATAACGCCGGTGCAGCGCCAGTGCGAGCGCCAGGCCGATCTCGCCCGGCCGCGCCGCGCCGGGCGGCCGTTCGATGCGCACCCCTTCGCATACCTTGCCGCGATACGGCCCCTCCGCAGGCACGAAGCGGACCGCCGAGAACGTCGCGTCCAGCCGCATCGCGCGAAGATCGCCCGCGAGGACGCGCCCGTCGATCCACGGCGCGCCAACCACGCCGAACGGTGTCTCTGTGCCGCGCCCGACACTGACCGCCGCTCCCTCGATGAGCCCCGTCTCCGGGTACAGCGACATCGCGGCGCCATCGCGCAGGTTCGGCGATGGAGGTACCCAGCCGAGCCCGGTATCGCCGAAGCGCATCGCGCGCGCGTAATTCGCCATCGGCACCACGGTCAGCGCCGCACCGATATGCAGGCGGTCATTGAACAGCCGCGCCAGTTCGCCGAGCGTCATGCCGGGCTGGAGCGGCAACGGGTAATAGCCGGTGAACGTGGCCGGCCCGGCATCGGCGACGGGGCCGCCGATCACATCGCCGCCCAGCGGGTCCGGGCGGTCGAGCACGAGCACCGGGCGATGCGCGGCGGCGGCGGCCTCGAGCGCGTAACCGAGGGTGGCCAGGTACGTGAAGAAGCGTACGCCTGCGTCCTGCAGGTCGAGCACCAGCACGTCGGCATCGGCGAGCAGTGCGGGCGCGATCCTGCGGCGATCGCCGTAGAGACTGTGAACGACCACACCGGTCGCGGCGTCGACCGTGTCGCCGAAGGTCTCGTCGACGTCGGTGCCGAGCCCGTGCTCGGGCGCGAACAGAGCGACGAGCCGCGCGCCCGGTGCCTGCGCGAGCAGGTCGACCGTGCGCCGGCCGAACCGGTCGAAGCCGCTGTGGTTCGTGACGAGCGCAATGCGCTTGCCTGCGACGGCCGCGAAGCCGCTCGCCGCGAGCACGTCGATGCCGGCCAGAACCGGCCCGCGCGATGCCGGCAACCGGGCGACCTTCACGAGCGCCGCCGCCATCGCGGGCACGCGCGTCGCGATCCACGACGACGTCACGGGCGCGACCTCGCTCGAGACGATGCCGAGCACGAGCGCGCGCAATGGCATGGCCGTGCCGGTTTCGTCGGGGTACAGCCGGCTCGTGAGCACGATCGCGAAGCGGCGCGTCACGGGATCGATCCACAGCGCCGTGCCCGTGTAGCCGAGGTGTTGCAGCGCGCCGACCGGCGGTAGCCGGTAGCGGTTCGCGACGAGCGGCGGCCCGACCGCCCAGCCGGGCGTGTGCAGGTCGCCTTCCGCGTCGAGCGTGGCCGGCGTCTCGAGCGCGGCCACGCTGCGTCGCGTCAGCACGCGCACCGGGCCGAGCGAACCGCCGTTCAGCAACATGCGCGCGAAGCGCGCCAGATCGTCCGCACTCGCGAACAGGCCCGCATTGCCGGCAACGCCACCCATCGCGGCCGCGATGGGATCGTGGACGCTTCCCCGGAGCAGACGGCCATCGCGAACGGTGGTGGGTGCCACGCGCGCGAACAGCGGCGCCGGTGGCCGGAATGCGGTGCTCGCCATCCCGAGCGGCGCGAACACATGCGCGGCGCACCACGCGTCGAGCGGCCGGTGCGACACACGCTCGACGATCTCGCCAAGCACCACGTAGTTGACGTCGCTGTAGCGCACCTGTGTGCCGGCCGGCGCGCCGGGTGTCATCGCGACGATGTCCGCCAGCACGGCGGCGCGGCTGCGCAGCGCCCGGGACGACACGCCGGCCGGCAGCCCCGATACATGCGCGAGCAACTGGCGGATCGTGATGCCGGCCTTGTCGTGCGCGCCGAACGCGGGCCAGTAGCGCGCGGCCGGCGCGTCGAGGCGCAGCATGCCGCGCTCCGCGAACTGCATGATCGCGACCGCCGTCGCCACCGGCTTGGTCAGCGACGCAAGATCGAAGACGGTATCGGCCGTCATCGCCTCGACGTGCTCGCCCGTCACGCGCAGGCCGCGCGCGACGCGCACCCGCACGCCGTTTGCGTCGCCCGTCACGACCACCGCGCCGGCAAGATGGCCATCGGCGATCTCGGCGGCGATCGCCTCGTCGATCGCGGCGGTCTGCTGCCGAGCCGCGGCCGTGTCGGATTCCGCGTGCGCACCGGCTGATGCAAGCATGAACAGCAGCGCGCCGGTCAGCGCGGCAGCACAGCGGGATCGTAGCGATCGAGCCTGTTCCACTGCATCCATTCCTTCGTGCCGAGCGCATCGGCGGAGTCGAGCTGCGTGCGGAGGCCCGCCACGTCGATGACGCGAGCGCCGCGCATTGCCGTCGCGCGGCTTCTGAGCGAACGCGCGGCTAGCGGGCCGGCTGCTCCTGCGATCCGGAACATTCGCCACACAGACGTATCGCGCCCTGTCGTTCGGGGTCGTGCCAGTAAAAGCGCACATCGACGGCGCCGCGCGCCGGTACGACGACGTGCCGGACTTCCTGAACGGCCCTGTCGTGCGCGGACACGGTATATCGCCCCGGCGGCACGCGCGCGAACAGGAACGGGCCCATCGTGCGTGCGTCGAGAATCGTCGACTTGCCGGACGACAGCGTGACATCGACATCGGAAAGATAATGGCCCCTCTTCGATGCGAACGTGATCCTCAGGTTGTAGCGAGGCGCGACATCGCGAAATGCAGTGACCTCGTCCTGGCCGATTCCGCCGGTGATATAAGCGACACCGTTGCGCACGATCGGCTCGGTCGACGTTTGAGCCAGCACGTTCGCACCGATGTTCAGCAGACAGGCTGCCAGCAGCATCTTCACGGTTCCGGTCCACATCTTCACTCTCCTGATTGAGCACGCATGGCTGCGATGCCGCCCGTCCGGTCGCGGAACGGGCTGCGTGCGGTGACGTCGCGCATTTGCGTCGACGACGATGTCAGCGTCGCGCGGAACGTCGATTTCCCGTTGACTCAAGTCAAGTGCGCGCCTGTCGAAGCCGAACGAGTAGTCATCGCGCCTCATCTGCTCGTGCGGCACGCCTGAAAACAGGGGGAGCGGGATGCTGACGGCGCAATCGTCCGTGACGGCTGTCAGCCGATATTGCATGCCCCGTCGGAAATTTCCGACACGGCGGCCCGATGTCGGACAGCAAGTTCAGGCCACGCTGATTGTCCCGTGCGGCTTCACTGTCAATACTGGAGACGTGACAGGACGCAATGTGTTTCGCGGCCGGCGCGTGACGCTTCCGCCCCGCCGCCGCAGGACCGAGGAGCTCGCGATGATCGATTCGACCGCAGCGCACGCCGACGACGCCACGCTGGATGGCGAACCGCCGGTCGGTGCCCACCTCGTGACCCGCCGCCCCGGCTATCTCCATCACGGGATCTACATCGGCGACGGCAACGTGATTCACTACGCGGGATGGTCACGCCATGCGAGCGTCGGACCGGTCGAGGTCGTCAGCCTGGACGGTTTCCGTGCCGGCTTCGGGTTCGCGGTCATTCGCCACGCGCGCACGCTGTACGACGGAACGGAAGCCGCGCGCCGCGCGGCCTCGCGCCTTGGCGAATGCCAATACCGGCTGCTCACGAACAACTGCGAGCATTTCTGCCTGTGGTGCCTGTTCGGTGTGGGGAGAAGCGAGCAGGTCGCGTCGTGTCTGCGCAACCCGGCGCACGGCATCGCGGTCGCCGTCATGCTGATGGCGTGCGTTCTGGCCGCGCGACTGCATCCGGCGATGGCCGGGCGCGAATGCCCGGCACGGTATTCGGCCTAGTATCGACGGCAGGGCCGTCGCTCAGTCATTCGTCGACTTGACCATCACCCGCGGCCCCGCAAGACGGCACGCGCACGCCCCCACCGTTTCGCCTGCGCGATCGCAATGCGGATCGCGCTGCCCTCGGTGCGCCCCTGCCGCAGCAGCGCGTTGGCAATCTCGATCGCCTTGCCGCGAACCGGCGGCGGCAGATTCCGCATCGAGGGCGGATAACGCTCGTCATTCCACGGCATGATCGATTCGACTCCTGCACGTTCGCGCCGGTCCGCACCTGCCGCTCAGCGCGGCAACGCGGCAGGATCGTAGCGATTGCGCGGATTCCACAGCATCCAGCCGTCCGTGCCCGCCGCATCGGCCGCATCGACCTGTGCGCGGATCTCGTCGGCATCGAACGGCCGGCGATCGAACGCATAGTCGCGAAACGCCTGGAGCCACGGCCGAAACCGGACACCGTCCAGTCCGGTCCGGCGCTTCGCCTCGGCCAGCGACCGTGCGACGATCTCGCCGGAATGTTCGGTGGGCTTCCGGCAGCCGGGCAAACCCCACGTAAAGCCTGATGGATAGAGCATCGGCGACACATAGTCGACGACCGGTCCGAGCGCATCGAGCCGCTGCCCGATCGAGGTGTCGTCGCTGTTCCAGCAGACGTACCCGAAAATGTCCGCCGACACGTAGAGGTTGTACGGACGCAGCCGTTCCCGCGCACCGATCAGGAATCCGGTGATCGCCGCGACCCGGTTGGCCTCGGTATTGGGCTCGGCGAACCGGAGGCCGTTGGCGTCGGGAAAACGCAGGTAGTCGAACTGGATTTCGTCGAAACCCATGCGGGCGGCCTCTTCCGCGACGTCGTAGTTGTGTTGCCAGGCCGCGCGCGACGTCGGGTCGATCCAGCGCTGATGCTCGCGGTCCTGCCAGATCTCGCCGGCTGCATCGCGCACGGCCCACTCGGGATGAGCGCGAGCCAGCGGGTCGTCCTTGAACACGACGATGCGGGCAATCAGGTAGAGACCGCGCGCGTGGAACGTCCGCAGCAGATCCGGCAGATCGGGCGGACGAACGATGGCACCGGCGACATTGCTCGCGGCACCGGAGATCTCACGCGCCAGGCTGCGATATGGCGTCACGCCGCTGTCGCCCTTCACGTCGATGACGAGCGCGTTGATCGCCGTCTTGTCCTGAAGGGACAGCGCCGCCTCGCGCAGCGTGCGGTCCGCGACGCCGTAAGCGGACAGATAGACGGCTTTCGGACGCATCGGGGTCATGCGGATCGTTTGTGCGCCCACGGCGGGTGCCAGTGTGACTTCGGTTCGCGCGTAGCCCGGCGCACGCACGCTCAGGCGTGTAACCGCCGCGTCGATCTCCAGTGAAAACGCGCCATCTCGATCCGCGGTACGGTTCGCGCCCGACGCATGGCCGATCGCGCCGGCCAGCGGGTGCCCGTTCGTCGCATCGACGACGGTGATCGTGACGGGCGCCGCGTGGGCGGCGAATCCGGCGAGCGACACGAGCAGACAGGCGATCAGGCGTTCAATCATGACTTCCCCCGGCGGTTCTCAGCAATCCGTTCATGCATCGTGTGTCGCAGGCGTCCGTCATCAGATATCGTGGCAGCGCCATTGCCCGGTCGGTGACGCGCACGGGGCGCGCATCGAGCGTGAATGCCGCGATGTAGCCCTGGCGAGCGGCCAACTGGTCGGTCTGCGCATCATGGACGCCGAACGGCCAAGCCAGCATCCGGATCGGCTGGCCGGTTTCGGACTCGAGCCGTTCGCGGGACCGGCTCAACTGGATCGACACGAAGCGCAGATAGTCGTCCGGCGTGAGTCGGGCGCGTTCGGTGCGGAAATTCGGATGCCAGTACGTGTGGGACTCGATGTCGAACCCGCCGGACTGCCCGAGCACGCGCAACTGGTCCCATGTCATCGCATAGCTGGCGTTGGAAATGGCCGAGGGATAGATGAACAGCGTGACCGGCACGGGATGTGCAGCCAGCAATGGGCGCAGCACGTCGTAGACGGAGCGATGGCCGTCGTCGACGGTGATCGCGACCGCTCGCGCCGGCACGGCATCGGCCTGGCCGCTGTGCCAGCGCACGACGTCGGCGAGCGGCACGATGCGGTAGCCGTTCGCCTCGATCGCCTGCAACTGGTGGCGGAACGTTTCGGTACGGACCGTCATCGAATCCAGTCGCGCGGTGGCGAACCGGTGGTAGACCAGGATCAGCACACGCTGGGATGGCGAATCGACGGTCGCGACGTCGGCGGACGAAACCGGCGGCACGCACGACAACAGGAGCAGGCAGGCGAGCAGGCGAAAGGCCATGGAAGATCTCGTGGAATGGCTGCCCCATTTTTCGCGATCGCGGCGCGAAAACCGCTGAGCCAGATCAACGATTGATCGTACGGGGACGCGATCGTGCTCGCGTCAGGCCACCTGGTCGTCAGCTTGCCTGCGCAACCAGTTCGGCATGAATCCGTTCGACGTCGTCGCGCGTGCACAGCGCCGTGCCCGGGTGCTCGACCGACGCAGCCGATGCCGCCAGCGCATAGCGGCACGCTTCGTCGAACGGCACGCCGCGCGCCAGCGCCCAGACCATGCCGCCGACGAAACTGTCGCCGGCGCCGACCGTGCTGCACACCGCAGCCGGCCTGCCGGGCAGGCGCAGCGCGCCGTCGCGCGTGACGACCCATGCGCCGCGCGCACCGAGCGTCAACGCGACGATGTCGGCTTGCCCGCGCGCCACGAGTTCGCTCGCCTTCCGGCATGCCGACGTGTCGTCGAGCGGTTCGCCGGCCAGCGCGCTCAGTTCGCCGAGACTGGGCTTCACGAGATGAACACCGGCCTCGAGGGCCGCTTGCAGCGCCCGGCCCGCCGCATCGACCACGACCCGGCTGCCCCTTGCCCGGGCCGTCCGCGCGAGCGTTGCATAGAGGTCGTCGGGCGCGCCGGGCGGCAAGCTGCCGCTCAGCACGAGATAGCGCGGCGCAGGTTGCATGGCGTCGATGCGGGCTGCGCAGTCGCGCCACTCGGCCTCTGTGACCAACGGCCCCGGCATCAGGAACCGGTATTCGCGCCCGGTCGCGGTCTCGGTCACGCAGACGTTCTCTCGCGTCTCGCCGGCGATCCTGATGCGCACGGCCGGCAGGCGCTCGGCTTCCAGCAGCAGCGTCAATACGTCGCCGGTCGGCCCGCCTGCCAGGTACAGCGCGACGCAGTCGCCCCCGAGGCGGTGAATGGTTCGGGCGACGTTGATCCCGCCGCCGCCGGGGTCACGCCGCGGGCGTGCGCAGCGCAGCTTGTGCGTATCGACGATGTGCTCGACGGACGTCGCGACATCGACGGCTGGATTCAAGGTAACGGTAACGATATCGGTCATGTGCGTGGTTCGCAGTCGATGGCTGGCGCGACGGCGCGGCGATTCGCGGCAACCGCCGCGTGCCGGCCGTGGCTCTACCTTACGTTCGACGCCGGTTAAGGCGTTGACCGCCGTCAAGCGATGTCGCGAAGGGACACGGTTGCGCTCGATCAACGACACGTTCGGGCAGGCTCCTACAGTGAGTCATTCATCGTCGCCGAGCCCCGTCATGGACGAGCAGCCGCTTTGCACCACCGTGTTCGCCGAACGCTACGCGCAGCCCGGCGAGACGTCCCGCGCGGCCGTTTTCCATCGCGTCGCCCGTGCACTGTCGCTCGCCGAGCCGGCCGAGCTCCGTGCACAGGTGGAGCGCGCGTTTTTCGTGAACCTGCAGCGTGGCGCGATCGGCGCGGGCCGCATCCTCGCGAATGCCGGCGCGCATACCGGCGGCACGATGATCAATTGCTTCGTCCATCCGCTCGCGATTCCGGCCGACACGCCCGTTCATGGCCTCGACGCAGCGCTCGCGCATGCACTCGACGACGCACGGGTCACGCTGGCGATGGGCGGCGGCATTGGCTACGACTTCTCGCCGGTACCGCCCGCCGACGCGTACGAACGGCACCTGTCATCCGGGCGCGGCGCATGCGCGGCGATTGACCGCTTCGATACGATGTGCCGGGCGCTGCCGTTTTCCGGCCCGCGCCGGGGCGCGCAAATGGGTGTGCTGCGCTGCGATCATCCGGACCTCGTCGCATTCGTCGCGGCCAAGCGCGGGCGCTCGCGCTGGCCGACGTTCAACCTGTCGGTCGGCGTCACGGACGCGTTCATGCAGGCGGTCCGGCACGACCTGCCATGGGCGCTCGTCCATCACGCACCGCCAGGCTACGTATCCGGCACACCGCCGCGGCGGCCGGACGGACGTTACCTTTACGCGACGGTTCAGGCCCGCACGCTCTGGCACGAGATCGTCAACGCCGCGCGCGACAGCGCCGAACCCGGGCTGCTGTTCCTCGACACGATCCGCGACGCGAATCCGCTGCGCGAGCACGAGCGGATCGACGCGACGAACCCGTGCGGCGAACAGCCGCTGCCGTCGTACGGCAGCTGTGTGCTCGGGCCGATCGACCTGTCGCGGTTCGTTCTACATCCGTTCGGTGTCGACAGGAAGCCGCGCTTCGACTTCGCGACACTCGCCGACGCGGTGCGCATCCAGGTCCGCATGCTCGACAACGTGCTCGACCTGACCGCGTGGCCGCTCGCCGCGCACGAGCACGAGGCGCGGCGGACACGGCGCATCGGGGTCGGCGTGACCGGGCTGGCCGACGCGCTGACGATGCTGCGGCTGCGCTACGACAGCGTGGAGGCACGCACGCTCGCACGCGGGATCGTGCTGACGATGCGCGAGCATGCGTTTGCCGCATCGGCCGCGCTTGCAGCCGAGCGCGGCGTGTTTCCGGCCTACGACCCGGCCGCCTATCTGACCGGTCCCGCATATCGCACGCTGTTGCCGCTGAAGGTGCATCACGCGATCGCGCGGCACGGGCTGCGCAACAGCCATCTGCTGTCGTTCGCGCCGGCCGGCAGCGTGAGCCTCGCGTTCTGCGACAACTGCTCGAACGGGATCGAGCCGGCCGTCGGCTGGACGCAGCGTCGCATGGTCCGCACCGCCGACGGGCAGGTCCGGTCGTTTCGTGCGGAGAATCACGCTTACCGGCTGTTCCGCGAGCTGCATGGCGAGAGCGTCAAGCTGCCGGGCTATTTCGTCACGGCCGCGGACATCGCGCCGGAGGATCATGTCGCGATGCTCGCGGCGCTGCAGCCGTGTGTCGACGCCGGCATCTCGAAGACCGTGACGATGCCCGGCCAGTGTTCGCTCGCGGAGGTCGACGCGTTGTTCTTCCAGGCGTGGCGCGACGGGCTCAAGGGCATCACGGTTTTCCGGCCCGATCCGCGGCTCGCGTCGGTCGTGACCGATGACGCGGCGCACGCGCGGCGCGACGGCCCTGTCTGCATCGGTTGTTGAACGATAACGATAGCCGACGGCAGGCGTCGGGCGCGATCGCGGCGGTCGTTCCTTCAGGCGGAGACGCCCGTGGTCGTTTCCGAGTCGGTTTCCGCCGGCCGGGGCATGTCGCCGGCATCGTCCGCCGGCGCGATGAGCGCCACCAGCATGTCGTGATCGATCGATTCGTGCTGCAGCAAGCTGCGCGCGATCCGTTCGAGCGCATCGCGCTGCTCGCCGAGCGTTACCGTGACCCGCGCATGCGCATCCTCGAGCAGCGCGCGCACCTCTTCGTCGATCAGTTGCGCCGTGTGCTCGCTGCAGTGACCGTCGCCCGGCGTCCACACGCCCGGCGCCGCGCCCTGGCGCGCGCCATCGTCGAGCGTCGCGAGGCCCACCTTCTCGCTCATTCCGTACTGCATCACCATGTGACGCGCCAGCGCGGTCGCCCGTTCGAGATCGTTCTGCGCGCCGGTCGACACGTCGCCGAATATGATCTCCTCGGCCACGCGTCCGCCGAGCAATACGTCGAGCCGGTCGAGCAATTCGCTCCTGCGCAGCACGTAGCGATCCTCGGTCGGTACCTGCTGTGTGTAACCTAGCGCCGCGATTCCGCGCGGGATGATCGACACCTTCTTCACCGGATCGCAGTGCGCGCGGCTTTGCGCGACGAGCGCATGCCCCGACTCGTGGTACGCGATGGTCCGCTTCTCCTGTTCGTTCATCACGCGGCTCTTGCGCTCCATGCCGGTCATCGCGCGATCGATGGCTTCGTCGAAATCGGCCATCCCGATCGCGGGCTTGCCCAGTTCGGCCGCACGCAACGCGGCTTCGTTGACGACGTTCGCGAGATCGGCGCCGACGAAGCCCGGCGTGCGCTGCGCCAGCTCGGCCAGGTCGACTTCCGGCGCGAGCTTCACGTGCTTCGTATGCACGGCCAGGATCTGCTTGCGCCCGGTCAGGTCCGGCCGGTCGATCGCGATGTGACGGTCGAAACGCCCGGGGCGCAGCAGCGCGGGATCCAGGATCTCCGGCCGGTTGGTCGCGGCCATGATGATGACGCCCGAATTGGCCCGAAAGCCGTCCATCTCGACGAGCAACTGGTTCAGCGTCTGCTCACGCTCGTCGTTGCCCGACATCAGGCCGACACCGCGCGCCTTGCCGAGCGCATCGAGCTCGTCGATGAACACGATGCACGGCGCGCTCTGCTGGGCCTGCTCGAAGAGATCGCGCACGCGCGCCGCGCCGACGCCGACGAACATCTCGACGAACGCCGAGCCGCTGATCGTGAAGAACGGCACCGCGGCCTCGCCGGCGACCGCACGGGCCAGCAGCGTCTTGCCGGTACCGGGCGCACCGACGATCAGCACGCCCTTCGGGATCTTGCCCCCGAGCCGCTGGTAGCGTTCGGGGTTGCGCAGGAACGCGACGATCTGCTGCAACTCGGCCTTCGCCTCGTCGATGCCCGCGATATCGTCGAACGTGATGCCGGTTTCCTTCTGCACGTACACGCGGGCGCGGCTTTTGCCCATGCCGCTCAGGTCCCTCATCCCGCCCGGCCTTCGCATCATGAAATTCCAGATCAGGACGAAGCCGATCAACGGGAAGATCCATGACGCGAGCGTCCCGATCCAGCCCGTATCCGTCGCGCCGCGGTAGCGAATCCCGGCAGTCGTCAGCGTGGCGACCAGGCCTTCGTCGCTCACCCGGTTCGTCGTGAAGCGCCACGGCGGGCCGGCTTCCTTCACCTCGGCCGCGTCGGACGCGGGCAGCGCGGCGCCGGCCGCCGGCATGCGGAGCGTGCCAGAGATCGACGATTGGCCGATCTCGAGATCGTCGACGAGCCGTGCGTCCACCAGGTGGTGAAAATCGCTGTAGGAAATCGACGTCGCCGCCGGCTGGCGCGCCAGCAGTTGAACCGCCACCAGCACGGCGAACGCGATCGGGATCAGCAGCCCGGAGTAGTCGAATGATTTTTTCATGGGATCGAACCTGACCGGTGGACTACCATCCGCTCACGCGTCGTCGCGCTTCCAGTGCGCTCGCAGCACGTCCTCGCCGTCGCGATAGTTGATCTTGAGATCGCCGTGGTGCGCATGCAGCAACGCTTCGCCGAGGCGCCGGACCATATGCACGCCCGTCGTTCGAACGATGAGCGAGTCGGCGGATTTCTCGATGTCCATGATGCGTTCGAGCGCGTGCTCGCTCGTCTCCAGATCGGCCTGACGCTCCAGCAACTCGAGAATCGTCGACCGGTGCGCGCGCAGATACTCGCCGTTCAACACCAGCTCGCCCGCTGGCACGTTTTCCCGCATGCGCTTGCAGGCCGGGCATTCGAGCTGGCGCCGGTCGAGCGTGGTCGCGGACCAGGTCCAGCGGCCCGCCTCGCAGACCGCGCCGCAGCCTTCGCAGATGTGGTCGCCTGTCGGCCGCTTCGGATCACGGTAACTGTCCTTCGTATGCGGCTGCATGCGCTTGTCGCGGCGCAGATGGTTTCGGCCGGGGCCGGTATGCGAACGGTTCATCGCTGTTTCTCCTGGTAGTAGACAGCACGTGCAAGCGGGTCAGGAAACGGTCAGCCGGTCGACGACCTGCCGGACCCCCTTCACCGACCCGGCCGCGCCGCATGCGGCGCGCTTTTCGGCCAGCGACGCGACCGTGCCCGTCAGCGTGACGATGCCGTCGGTTGCGTCGATCGAAATTCCCGCTGTTTCGCGCTGCGCACGACGCGCAAGCGCCTCGGCGATCCGGACGCCGACGTCCGGCACCGTATGGTCGGCGCGCACCCGGATGCGGTTCGCCACGCCGACGACGCCGATCATCCGGCTCACCATCGCTTCCGCTGCCCGGCTCTGATACGCATGATCGACTTCGCCGTCGAGCGTCACGCAGCCGTGATCGACCTCGACGCCGATCTTGTGATCGCGCAGCGCATCCTGCCATCCGAGCGCGAACGTGATTGCGATCGCCAGTTCCTGGTCCGCGCAGGCGTTCTCCGGCGGGTCGACATTCAGCTCGAGCACCAGCGCACGCGCATCGGCGATGTGCAGTGCCGTTTTCTGCGCCTCGAGCTTCTGGGCCCAGCTGTCGACCGTGCCGCGCAACGTCACGATCCGGTCGCGGACCTCGACGTCGAT
The DNA here is from genome assembly GCF_003853825.1 of Burkholderia sp. Bp9012. Taxonomy (NCBI): domain Bacteria; kingdom Pseudomonadati; phylum Pseudomonadota; class Betaproteobacteria; order Burkholderiales; family Burkholderiaceae; genus Burkholderia; species Burkholderia sp. Bp9012. The sequence goes on from NZ_QTQA01000010.1 coordinate 62,537, forward strand.
CCGGCGCGCATCGATCGCCGGATTCCAGAACAACGCCTGCTCGACATCCTGCTTGAGTACTGCATCGGACTTCATGTCGGTCTCCCGTCGGCCCGTGCCGGCCGCAAAGCTCGCGAGCGAATGCGTGCGACACCGTGTTCAGCATCGCCCACGGCCGCGCCGGCGGCTTGACGAGGATCAATCAAAGGCGGGCTGGCGGCAGAGTCTGGCGGGCAGGCGATGGCCGGTTTGCCCGTTGACGCAGATCAACCGCGCGACGAGGCGCGACGCGATCATGAATCCGCCGGCGTCGCGAAAACCGCAGCAACACGGACGTTTCGCATTCGTATGACCGTCGACGTCCACCGCTTTCCGGGAGACCGTCATGATCCACAAGCAGTACCGCATCATGCTCGCGACGCTCAGCGTGTTCATCGCGATTGCGTCGCTGGTCGGCATCGTTCACGGGATGCTGTTCGACGAGGAAGTGTTCAGGTACTCGATCGTCACGCTGATCTCCAGCATCCTCGCGTTCGTCGTGCTGCTCAATCTCAGGCCGGGCGACCGCCCGTGACGGGCACCGCGTGGTTCGGTCCGGCACGCCATCACGAAACCGGCCGAGGCACGCGGCGACCCGCGCGTCAAGCGAGGGGCCGCTCGAAACGCATTCCCGCCCAAGTGACACAGATCAAGGGGAAACCCGGCATTCGTCGGATATAAGTGAATCCGAATCGGCGACGCCTGGAGGGCTGCGCCATCCCGTATTCCTGCATTTTCGTATTCGACGAGGCATCCCATGCGCGCTGCCGCGCCTCCCGTTCGCTTTCATCCTGCCGCCGTGCGGCGCCTGCGTGCCATTGCGCTCGCGGCGGGCATGGGGCTGCTGTCGGGCTGCCTGTCGCTTGCGCCACCGGACGAGCGTCCGGTCGCGCCGATTCCCGCATCCTTTCCGGATCCTTCCGCCGACGCGACAGCGGCGGCGCCCGTGCCCGAGTGGCAGGCTTACTTCGTCGACGCGCGCCTGCGCGCGTTGATCGGGCAGGCGCTCGCAAACAACCGGGATCTGCGCGCGGCGGTTGCACGCGTCGAGCAGGCTCGCGCGGTCTACGGCATCCGCAGCGCGGATCAATGGCCGACGATCGGTGCGGGCGCGGCCTATGCACGGTTTCGCACGCCGGGCGGCTTCCTCTCCCCGGCGCCCGTCATCGGCCAGGTCTATGAAGTCCAGCTGGCCGAGACGCAATGGGAAATCGATTTCTGGGGCCGCGTGCGCAACCTGAAAGCAGCGGCGCTCCAGCGCTACCTCGCGAGTGATGCAGCCCGGCAGGCGGTGACGCTGAGCGTCGTCACCGGCGTAGCGGACGCGTATCTGACGCTGTGCGAGATCGACGAACGCATCGCGCTGACCCGCGCGACGATCGACACACGCCGCGAATCGCTGCGGATTTTCCGGCTCCGTCACGCGGCCGGCGCGATCTCGCGCCTCGACCTGACGCAATCGGAGATCCTGCTGCAGCAGGCGGAATCGCTCGGCGTCCAGTTGCAGCAAGCCCGCGCGGCGGCGGCCGATGCGCTGGCGTTGCTCGTCGGTGCGCCGCCCGCGCTGGCCGCCACGCCGCTCGCGCTGGACGACGGTGCGGTGCTGCCGTCGCTCGCCCCCGGCCTGCCTTCGTCGCTGCTGACCCGGCGTCCGGACGTGATCGCGGCGGAGCATGAACTCGAGGCGACCCGCGCGAACATCGGCGCGGCGCGTGCGGCATTCTTTCCGCGCATCGCATTGACGAGCGCGATCGGTTCGGGAAGCAGCGCGCTGCATGACCTGCTGTCGTCCGGAGCGGGCGTGTGGTCGGTGATTCCCAACGTCACGCTGCCGCTCGTCGACGGCGGCCGCAATCGGTCGAATCTCGCGCTCTCGCACGCGCAACGCGACGAGGCGCTCGCGCAATACGAGAAGACGCTCCAGCGCGCGTTCCGTGACGTGTCCGATGCGCTCGCGGCGCGCCACTGGCTGGCCGATCAGGTCGCCATCGAGCGCGCCACGCTGGCGTCGCAGGCCGAGCGGGCACGCCTCGCGAAGCTGCGCTACGACAGCGGGGCGACCCGCTTCCTCGAAGTGCTCGATGCGCAACGGGACCTGATGAACGCCGAGCAGCAACTGGTCATGACCCGTCGTGCGCTGCTCTCGAGCCGCGTCGCGCTGTACGGCGCGCTCGGCGGCGGCGTGATCGACACCGGCAAGACCGCCGCGGCAACGGCTCCCCTTTCGACAGACTCGGACAACACACCATGAAAACCATCCCGCGCCCTCTTCTGATCGGTGTCGGTGCGGCCGTGCTCGCGATCGGCCTCGCGTACTACGGGTGGACGCGCTGGCGCGACGGCCAGACGGATGCGGGGCTCGTCAGCGGCAACGGCCGCATCGAGGCGACCGAAATCGACGTCGCGACCAAGCTGCCGGGGCGCGTCACCGCCATGCTCGTCGACGAAGGCGACTTCGTGACGGCCGGCCAGCCGCTCGCCCGCATGGACGTCGTCGTGCTGCAGGCGCAGCTCGACGAGGCACGGGCGCGGGAGCAACAGGCCGTGAACACCGCGGCGAGCGTCGACGCGCAGGTCGCGCAGCGCCGCAGCGACAAGGCCGCGGCCGCGGCCGTCGTCGTGCAGCGGGAAAGCGAGCTGGACGCGGCCTCGCGGCGGCTCGCGCGGTCCGAAACGCTGTCGCGCGACGGGGCGTCATCGATGCAGGAACTGGACGACGATCGCGCGCGCGCCGGCAGCCTGCGCGCGACGGTGAACGCCGCACGCGCCCAGGTGGAAGCGGCCCAGGCCGCTGTCGACGCAACCCGGGCCCAGCTCGTCGCGGCGCGCTCGGCCGTGACGGCCGCGCAGGCGACCGTGGCGCGCGTGCAGGCCGACATCTCGGACAGCGAACTGACGTCGCCGCGCGACGGGCGCGTCCAGTACCGGATTGCCGAGTCGGGCGAAGTCCTGCCGGCAGGCGGCAAGGTGCTCAACGTCGTCGACCTGTCCGACGTCTACATGACGTTCTTCCTGCCCGAAGCGGTCGTCGGCCGGGTCCCGCTCGGCGCCGACGTGCGGATCGTGCTCGATGCGGCACCGGAATACGTGATTCCCGCACGCGTGTCCTATGTGTCGAGCACCGCGCAGTTCACCCCGAAGACGGTCGAGACGGCCACCGAGCGGCAGAAGCTGATGTTCCGGGTCAAGGCGCGCATCGATCGCGATCTGTTGCAGCGCCACCTGAAACTCGTGAAGACCGGGTTGCCGGGCGTCGCGTGGCTGAAGACCGATCCGCACGCGGGCTGGCCGGATCGCCTCGCGATCAGGGTGCCGCAATGAATGCGACGACGCCCGTCGAGACGGATGCAGGATCGATCGACGGTTCGCCGGTGTCGGCCGAGCCGCGCATGGTCGCCCGGCTGTCCGGCGTCTCGCTGCGCTACGGCGACAAGTACGCGCTCGACGACGTGACCCTCGACATCCCCGCCGGCTGCATGATCGGGCTGATCGGGCCGGACGGCGTCGGCAAGTCGAGCCTGCTCGCGCTCGTGTCCGGCGCGCGCGCGATCCAGCAGGGCCGCGTATGGACGCTCGACGGCGACCTGTCGTCGCGCCGTCATCGCGCACGCGTATGCCGGCGCATCGCCTACATGCCGCAAGGCCTCGGCCGGAACCTGTACGCGACGCTGTCGGTCGAGGAAAACCTGCAGTTCTTCGCGAGACTGTTCGGCCACGATGCCGCGGAGCGCCGCCGCCGGATCGACGCGCTGACACGCAGCACCGGCCTGCAGCCGTTCCTGGATCGCCCGGCCGGCAAGCTGTCCGGCGGCATGAAGCAGAAACTCGGCCTGTGCTGCGCGTTGATCCATGATCCCGACCTGCTGATCCTGGACGAACCGACGACCGGCGTCGATCCGCTGTCGCGCGCGCAGTTCTGGGAGCTGATCGGACGCATTCGCGCCGCCCGCCCGGCGATGAGCGTGCTGGTCGCCACCGCGTACATGGACGAGGCTCGACGTTTTGACCGGCTGATCGCGATGGACGCGGGCCGCGTGCTGGCAACCGGCAGCCCCGGCGAGCTGCTCGAACGCACCGGTTGCGACACGCTGGAAGCCGCGTTCATCGCGTTGCTGCCGGAGGCCCGCCGGCGCGGACACCAGCCGGTCGTGATCGAGCCGTTCCAGCCCGATCAGGCGGCCGGCTACGCGATCGAGGCCGACGCGCTGACGATGCGGTTCGGCGATTTCGTCGCGGTCGACCACGTGAGCCTGCAGATCCGCCGCGGCGAAATCTTCGGCTTTCTCGGCTCCAACGGCTGCGGCAAGTCGACGACCATGAAGATGCTCACCGGCCTGCTGCCCGCGTCTGAAGGTACGGCGACGCTGTTCGGCCGGCCGATCACCGCGAACGACATCGACACGCGCAGGCGCGTCGGCTACATGTCGCAAGGGTTTTCGCTCTATGGCGAACTGACCGTCCGGCAAAACCTCGTGCTGCACGCGCGCCTGTTCGGCGTACCGGAACCGGATGTGCCCGCACGCGTGACCGAAATGATCGCGCGCTTCGGGCTCACGGACGCACTCGACGCGCTGCCCGAGCGCCTGCCGCTCGGGATGCGGCAGCGGCTGTCCCTCGCGGTGGCGATGGTGCACAAGCCCGAGCTGCTGATCCTGGACGAGCCGACGTCGGGCGTGGACCCGGTCGCGCGAGACGACTTCTGGCGGCTGATGATCGAGCTCGCGCGCAACGATCGCGTCACCATCTTCATTTCGACGCACTTCATGAACGAGGCCGCGCGGTGCGACCGCATCTCGCTGATGCATGCGGGCCGCGTGCTCGCGAGCGCCGCGCCCGAGGAACTGGTGCGCCTGCGCGGCGCGGCCACGCTCGAGGACGCGTTCATCGGCTACCTGAGCGACGCGCAGAAAGCGGATGGCGCGGGCGCTTCGGACGGCACGACGGCCGATGCGCCGTCCGACGCCGGCTGGCTCGCCGCGCCGCCCGCCGCGGCCGGCGCCGGCCATGCGGCCGCATGGTTCAGCCCGGCGCGCGCCGGCAGCTATCTGTGGCGCGAAGTGCTGGAACTGAGACGCGACCCGTTGCGCGCGACGCTGGCGCTGTTCGGCTCGCTCGTGCTGATGTGCGTGATCAGCATCGGGATCAGTCTCGACGTCGACAACCTGACGTTCGCGGTGCTCGACCGCGATCAGTCGATCCTGAGCCAGGACTATGCGCAGAATCTCGCCGGTTCCCGCTATTTCGTGCCGCGCGCACCGCTCGCGGACGACCGCGACATCGAGCGCCGCATGCGCAACGGCCAGCTGTCGCTCGCGCTCGAGATCCCGCCCGGTTTCGCGCGCGACGTCGCGCGGGGCCGCCGCGTGGAGATCGGCGCATGGGTCGATGGCGCGATGCCGATGCGCGCGGAGACGATCCGCGGCTACGTGGCCGGCATGCACGAAAACTGGCTGCGCGACCAGGCGAAGCGCCGGCTCGGCGTGTCGCTCGTCCCCGCCGTGGACATCGCGATCCGCTATCGCTACAACCCCGACGTCAAGAGCCTGCCGGCGATGATTCCGGCGATCATGCCGATGCTGCTGCTGATGCTGCCCGCGATGCTGACCGCGCTCGCCGTCGTGCGGGAACGCGAGCTCGGGTCGATCGTCAACCTGTACGTGACCCCCGTCACGCGGGCCGAATTCCTGCTCGGCAAGCAGGCGCCGTACGTCATGCTGGCCATGTTGAACTTCCTGCTGATGGTCGTGCTGGCCGACGTCGTGTTCGGCGTGCGGATCAAGGGCAGTTTCGCGACGCTGGCGGCCGCGGTGCTGATATTCAACGTCGTGGCCACCGGCATCGGGCTGTTCGCGTCGACGTTCACCCGCAGCCAGATCGCCGCGATCTTCATGACGATCGTCGGCACGCTGATTCCCGTCGTGCAGTTTTCGGGCCTGCTCACGCCGCTGTCATCGCTCGAGGGCAGCGGCAAGTGGATCGGCACCGTCTATCCGGCCACCTACATGCTCGCGATCAGCCGCGGCGTCTACAACAAGGCGCTCGGGCTGGCCGACCTGTCGTCCCAGTTCTGGCCGATGCTCGCGGCCGTGCCGGTCATCCTGGTCATGACCGGCGTGCTGCTGCGCAAGCAGGAGCGCTGACCATGTCCCGCCTGCTCGTCGTTTTCCGGCTCGGGGTCAAGGAACTGTGGAGCCTCGCTCGCGACCCGATCCTGCTCGCGCTCATCGTCTATACGTTCAGCGCGTCGATCTACGTCGCCGCCACCGCCCGCCCGGAAACGCTGCACAAGGTGCCGATCGCGATCGTCGACGAGGATGCGTCGCCGCTGTCGGCGCGCATCGCGGCGGCGTTCTTCCCGCCGCAATTCGCACCGCCGCCGATCGTCGACGCCGGCGCGGCCGATCGCGGGCTGGACAACGGCGACTACACATTCTCGCTCGACATTCCGCCCGACTTCCAGCGCGACGTGCTCGCCGGCCGCCACGCGACGGTCCAGCTCAACGTCGATGCGACCCGCATGACGCAGGCGTTCACCGGCGGCGGTTACGTCCAGCAGATCGTGGCGGGCGAGATCGATGCCTTCGTGCGGCGCCATCGCGGCACGTCCTTGCCGCCCGTCGATCTCGCGATGCGGATGCGCTTCAACCCGAATCTCGACGAAGTCTGGTTCGGCGCGCTGATGGAGCTGATCAACAACGTGACGATGCTGTCGATGATCCTCACCGGGGCCGCGCTGATTCGCGAGCGCGAGCACGGCACGATCGAGCATCTGCTCGTCATGCCGGTGACCGCGGCGGAAATCATGCTCGCGAAGGTCTGGTCGATGGGGCTCGTCGTCGCGACGGCGGCAGTCGCGTCGCTGACGCTCGTCGTGGGCGGCGCGCTACACGTGCCGATTCCCGGGTCGGTGCCGCTGTTCGTGGCCGGCATGGCGTTGCACCTGTTCGCGACCACGTCGATGGGGATCTTTCTCGCGACGCTCGTGCGCAGCATGCCGCAGTTCGGCATGCTGCTCGTCCTCGTGCTGCTGCCGCTGCAACTGCTGTCGGGCGGACTGACGCCGCGCGAAAGCATGCCGCCCGTCGTGCAGGACATCATGCTGGCCGCGCCGACCACCCATTTCGTCGAGCTCGCGCAGCGCATCCTGTATCGCGGCGCCGGGCTCGATGCGGTGTGGACCCAGTTTGCCGCGCTGTTCGCGATCGGCTGCGTGCTGTTCCTGCTGTCGCTCACGCGATTCCGCAAGACGATTGGTCAGATGACTTGATCGACGCGTCGCGCCCGTGACACCGGAATTTGTCCGTTGATACAGATCAATCGTGCCGGAGCGCGGCACGCGATCATGACGCCATGTCTTGCGCAACCAGTGGCAGCTACGTTGACGGCAACGCCGTCCACGGCGGCCGCTTCCCGGGAGAACGTCATGATGGGTCTGCCATACCGAAGCGCGCTTGCGACGCTCTGCGTGTTCATCGCGCTCGCTTCGCTGCTGGGCGTCGTGCATGCGATGCTGATCGACGAGACGGTCGTTCCGTACGCGATCATTGCGCTGGTGTCGGGCATCGTCGCGTTCATCGCGCAGCTCGATCCCGCGTCGTCCGGACATCAGCGGCACGGACCGGACGCGCTGGATTCGTCATCGTGAACGGTATCCTCCGTCTCGCGTTCAAACTGCTCGTCAACGACAGTGCGAAATTCACGGCGTTGACCGTCGGCATCACCTTCTCGGTACTGCTGATGATCGAGATGACGTCGCTATTCGCCGGCATCCTGAACAAGTCGTCGGCGTCGGTCATCAATATTGGCGCGAAGGTCTGGGTAATGGACCCGGCCGTGAAGACGATCGCGAACAGCATCGGCATGCCCGACTACGTGCTCGACGCCGTGCGCAGCATCGACGGCGTCAAGTATGCGGTGCCGCTCTATTCCGGCGGCGCGCTCGTCAAGCTGCGTTCCGGCACCTACCAGGCCGTGACGGTCGTCGGCCTCGACGACGCCAGCCTGTTCGGCCGCCCGTCGATGCTGCAGGGCCGCATCGAGGACATCTACGCGGAAAACGGCTTCATCGCGATTCAGGATCCCGAGTTTCGGAAGCTCGAGAATCCGTCCGTCGGCACCGATTTCGAACTGAACGACCATCGCGGCGTGATCGTCGGCATCGCGAAGGTCGCCGCGAGCGGCCTGTTCGGCACGCCGACGCTCTACACCACGTACGCGCGCGCGATCCGCTACATTCCGTCGCCGCGCTTCACGACCTCGTACATCCTCGTCGAGCCGAAGTCCGATGCGGACGTTGCACACATCAAGGCAGTGGTGACGTCGCTCGGCTATCGCGCGTACACGCGCGACGAATTCATCGCGCAGATCGCGCGCTTCTACAAGTACGAGACGGGCCTCGGCACCAACATCATGCTGATGACGATCATCAGCTTCATCATCGGCCTGTCGATCTCAGGGCAGACGTTCTACGCGTTCATCCTCGAGAACCTGGACAAGTTCGGCGCGCTGAAGGCGATCGGCGCGAAGAGTCGCGAGCTGGTCGCGATGATCCTGTTCCAGGCGACCTTCACCGCGCTGACCGGCTACGGTATCGGCGTCGGGCTGTGCGTGCTGATGATCACGGTCGCCAAGCTGAGGATTCCGGACTACGCGGCGCTCATCACTTACGGCAATCTGTCGCTCGCATTCGGCATGGTGGTCGTGATCGCAACGATCTCGAGCTATCTCGGCGTGCGGCGCGTGCTGCGCATCGAGCCGTTCGACATCTTCCGGGGCTGACGATGGCCGGCATCGCGATCGACGCGCGCGGCGTCAGCAAATGGTTCGGCGAAGGCGATGCACGCACGCAGGCGCTGCGCGACGTATCGATCCAGGCGAACTTCGGCGAGATGCTGCTGATCGTCGGGCCGTCCGGCAGCGGCAAGACCACGCTGCTCAGCGTGATCTCGGGCATCCTTCGGCCCGACGACGGCTCAGTGTCGATCGACGGCGTCGATCTGTGGGCGCAGTCGAACGATTCGATCGCCGATTTCCGGCTGAACCGGATCGGCTTCGTGTTCCAGGACTACCACCTGTTCCCGCGGCTCACGACCGCGGAAAACGTCGCGATCCCGCTGATCCTGAAGCGCCGGCCGTGGGACGACGCGATCAAGGAAGCGCACACGTACCTGGACGTCGTCGGGCTCGCGAACCGCGCGCAACTCCCGCCCGTCAAGCTGTCCGGCGGCGAGCAGCAGCGCGTCGCGATCGCGCGCGCGATCGTCAGCCAGCCCGACCTGCTGATCCTCGACGAGCCCACCGCGTCGCTCGACGGCGACACGGGCCGCATGATCATCGACTTCGTCAAGCACAAGGTGCTGAGCGACACGCGCTGCATCGTGATCGTCACGCACGACGCGCGGATCTTCGAATACGCGGATCGCATCCTGCGGATGGAAGACGGCAGGCTGAACGGGATCGAGCGCGGAGGTGCGCGATGAAGCACCGCCTCGTGTTCGTGCTGGCCGTGCTCGGCTTCCTGGCAAGCGTCGCCGCCGCGTGGCTCTACAGCCGCCAGGAACCGCCGCAACCGCCGGTATTCAAGCCGGCCGCCAATCCGTACGCGCGCGGCGTCTATGCGAACGGCATCGTCGAGAGCGAGCAACCCGCCGGCGCGAACGTGAACGTCTATCCGGACGTCTCGGGCGCAGTGACGCGCATCCTCGTGCACGACGGCGATCCGGTGAAGGCCGGCGACGCGTTGCTGACGATCGACGACGCGGTACAGCGCGCCACCGCCGCCCAGCTCGCGGCGCAGGCCGACGCGGCCGTCGCCCTGCTCGACGAACTGAAGGCGCAGCCGCGCCGCGAGGTGCTTGACGTTGCCAGTGCGCAGACCGCGGCCGCGCAGGCGAGCCTGAAGCTCGCCCAGGACCAGTACGACAAGCAGCGGCACGCGTACGACATCGATCCGAAGGCGGTGAGCCGCGACGCGCTCGACACGGCCGCAAACGCGGTGCGCGTCGCGGCGGCCAACCTGGACGTCGTCACGCGGCAGTATCGCCTGACGAAAGCCGGTGCCTGGGGCTACGACGTGCGCAACCAGGAAGCGCAGGCCATCGCGCTGCGGCGCGCGGCGGATGCGGCGGCCGCCCTGCTCGCCCGCTACACGCTGCGCGCGCCGGCCGACGGGACCGTTCTGGCGATGAACGCGGCGGTCGGGGCCTACCTGAACTCGCAGGGGCTCTACGACACCTATACGCGCGGCAGCACACCGGTCGTGGTGCTCGGCACACCGGCCGACCAGCTGCAGGTGCGCTGCTACATCGACGAAATCCTGATCCACCAGCTACCCGATCTGCATGCGTTGAAGGCGCACATGTTCGTGCGCGGCACGTCGGTCGAGGCCGATCTCCAGTTCGTGCGCGTGCAGCCGTACGTCACGCCGAAGATCGAGCTGTCCGACCAGCGCACCGAGCGCGTCGACGTGCGCGTGCTGCCGGTCATTTTCCGTATCGTGCCGAACAGGAACGTGCGGCTGTTTCCCGGGCAGATCGTCGATGTCTACGTCGCAGGCAAATAACGGAGCCCGTCGCGCACCCGCGCTGCGCCGCGGAGCCGGCGCGCTGGCCGTCGCCGTGCTGCTCGCCGGATGCACGGTCGGGCCGAATTTCGTCCCGCCGCCCGCGCCGCGCGTCGCGCACTTCGTGCCGCCCGACGATCCGGGCGCGGCGTCCGGCCCCTGGACCGGCGATGGACGGACGCAGGCGTTGTCGGCGGACACGGCGCTCACGCGCGACTGGTGGACGCGCTTCGGCAGCCGCGCGATCGACTTGACCGTCGACGAAGCACTGACCGGCAGCCCGACGCTCGATCTCGCCGAAGCGACGCTGCGGCGCAGCGAGCACGCGCTGCGGGCCGGCCAGGGGATCTTCTTTCCGCAGCTGGATGCACAGGCCGGCGCGTCGCGCCAGCGCGCCACGCCGCTGCGCACCGGCCAGGCATTGCCGGCATCGATCTTCAACCTGTTCACGCTGTCGGCGACGGTCAGCTACACGCTCGACCTGTGGGGCGGCGAACGGCGCCAGGTCGAAGCGCTCAAGGCCGACGTCGATGCGCAACGGCAGGCGCTGGCGGGCGCGTATCTGATGCTGACCGCGAACGTCGTCAATACGATGGTCGCGCGCGCGGCCTATCACGACGAAGCCGCGGCGACGCGCGAGATGATCGGCCTGCTCGACGAGCAGATTCGTCTGACGCGCATACAGGTGGCGGCCGGTGCGGCGGCCTACGTCGCGGTGCTGACGCTGGAATCGCAGCGGGCATCGCTCGAGGCGACGCTGCCCGCGCTCGACCAGAAGCGTGCGCAGGCCGACGATCTGCTCGCGCTACTGGCCGGCCGCTACCCGGTCGACTGGCGGACGCCGGATCTGTCGCTCGACGGGATCGAATTGCCCGCCAGCCTGCCGGACACGGCGCCGTCGTCGCTGGTGCGCCGCCGCCCCGACATTCTGCGGGCCGAAGCCGAACTGCACGTGGCCAGCGCGCAGGTCGGTGTCGCGACGGCCGCGCTCTACCCGAACCTCACGCTGTCCGCATCGGGCGGGTTCGAAAGCGTCGTCGCCGGCACGCTGTTCGCGCCGGCCAGCCGCGCATGGAGTGTCGGCGCCGGGCTCGCCGCGCCGCTCTTTCATGGCGGCACGCTGCTGAACCAGCGGCGCGCCGCGCAGGATGCGTACGACGAAGCCGATGCGACCTATCGGCAGGTCGTCCTGTCGGCGTTCTCGCAGGTGGCCGACACGTTGCGCGCGCTTGCGAACGACGCGGCGGCGCTCGATGCGCAGGCGCGCGCAATGGCCGCGGCCCGTGACGCGCTGAAACTCACGCAAGCCGGTTACGACGCGGGGATCGCCGGCTACGTCCAGTTGCTGGTCGCCGACGTGCAATACCATCAGGCGCGGATTGCGTGGCTGCAAACGGTCGCGCAGCGCCTGCAGGACACGGTCGCGTTCTACGTCGCGCTCGGCGGCGGCTGGGGCGATGCGGGCTGACACGCGCGCCGCACGGGCATTCAGCTCCGTTTCAGGCCCATTCAAGCCCGTCTGGCCCCATTCAGCCCGTCTGCGCCGCGACGTCGGGCCGCTGCCACGGCGGCAATTCCGCCCAGCCGAGCGGCCCGTAGACGGTGCCGCCGGCGGCCTCGATCCTTTCGACGAACGTGGCGAGCGTCGCCCCGGCCGGCACGGTCAGTGTCAACGCATCGACGAAATCCTCGCTGCGCAGCCATGGCGCCGCGCCGTGATTGATCTGCTGGACGCTCCACGCGTGCCCGTGCCGCCCGGCCTCGGGCGGCAAAAGACTCGGCGCGTCGAACGCGACCCGGAGCAATTGCGCGCGCGAATCGCTGTACGGCGGTTTCGCGGCATTCTGGTACGGCACGTCCGCCCAGCGCTCGCCGCATTGCTCGTCGAGCGGCAAGCATGTGAACCACGCCCACGGCGAGCGGACGAAGCACAGCCGGTAAAGGGGCCCGGCGCCATCCAGATTGGCGATCAACGTCATGATGGGTTCATCCCGAAAGACTCGTGATGCCGATACGCATCGCGCGCACGGCATGCGCGGATAACGGGTCACGACACGACACCGCATGCGCGCACGAAATCACTATCCTGCCGCCGCCGCGGCTCGCAGTTGATCGTCGTCAAACCGGGCGCCGTCGGGGATTCTCGCCCGGACGGCATGGTGATCCCTCAATTCCTGATTTCGGTCAACCGCTGCCCGCGCGTTCGGAATCTAATCGACTTACTGTTCCGTCGACTTCCGGTGAGGCAATCCATGAAACTGACATTTCTCGGCGCGACCGAGACGGTGACCGGCTCGAAGTATCTGGTCGAGCACGGCGGCCGGCGCGTCCTGGTCGATTGCGGCCTGTTCCAGGGGACGAAGAACCTGCGGCTGCGCAACTGGGGAGCGCTGCCGCTCGCGCCCGACACGCTGAGTGCGGTCGTGCTCACGCACGCGCACATCGATCACACCGGCTATCTTCCGGTGCTGGTACGCGAAGGCTATCGCGGGCCGGTGTACTGCACGGCGGCCACGGCCGAACTCTGCGACATCATGCTGCGCGACAGCGCGCGGCTGCAGGAAGAGGAAGCCGACTTCGCGAACCGGCACGGTTACTCGAAGCATCATCCGGCGCAACCGCTCTACACGCTGGACGACGCGCAGCGCGCGCTACGCCTGCTGAAGCCCGTCGCCTTCGACGAATGCACGGCGCTGGGCGGCAGCCTGTCGTTCCGCCTGCTCCCGGCCGGGCACATCCTCGGCGCGGCGAGCGTCGTGATGCACTGGGATCACAAGGTGCTCGCGTTCTCGGGCGACCTCGGCCGGTATCACGACCCGATCATGCAGCCGCCGCGCCCGCCCGCGCATGCGGACTATCTGGTCGTGGAATCGACATACGGCGACCGGCTCCATCCGACGTCGGATCCCGAGAACGAACTGGCCGCGATGTTCGACAAGACCTTCGCGCGCGGCGGAGTCGTCGTGATGCCCTGCTTCACCGTCGGCCGCGCGCAGGAAATCCTGCACTACATCGCGCGGCTCAAGGCGTCCGGCCGCATGGCGCGCGTCCCGGTGTTCCTCGACAGCCCGATGGCGACGGACGTGACCGAGATCTATCGTCACCATATCCTCGAGCACCGCCTGACCGTCTCCGACGCGAATGCGCTCGGCCACGCTGCGACGATGATCCGCTCGGTCGACCAGTCGAAGGCGATTGCCGAACACCACGGCCCGATGGTCATCATCGCCGGCAGCGGGATGGCGACGGGCGGGCGCGTGCTGCATCACCTGACCCGCTATGCGCCCGATGCGCGCAACACGATCGCGCTGGTCGGCTATCAGGCCGCCGGCACGCGCGGCGCGGCGCTGGCGGCGCACGAGCCGACGCTGAAGATTCATGGCGAGTACGTTCGCGTGCGCGCTCAGGTCGAGTCGATCACGACGCTGTCGGCCCATGGCGACTACGAAGAGATTCTGAAGTGGCTCGGCACGATGCAGTGCGCGCCCGTGCGGACGTTCGTCACGCATGGCGAACCCGCTGCTGCGGACGCCATGCGCCGGCGCATCTCGGAGAACCTGCACTGGCGGTGCGAGGTGCCGACCTACGGGCAGTGCGTCGATCTGGACGAGGCTGAATCAAGCAACACGCAGGAACCCGCCGCGCTGTCGTCCTGACTGCCGGCGAATTGCCGACGAATCGCGGGCGAAATGCCCGCCGCGCGTGACGGGAGGCGGAGGCCACCGGTTCCCGCCGCGCACGGCCCGGCAATCAGCCGACTTCGATGATGACCTTCAACGCATGGGTTTGCGCGGCGCGCCCGAACGTGTCGTACGCGCGTTCCACGTCGTCGAGCGAGAACCGGTGCGTGATCAGGCGCGCCGGATCGAGGCGTCCGGCGCCCACGGTTTTCAGCAGCATCGGCGTGCTGACCGTGTCGACGAGCCGCGTCGTGATCGAGATGTTGCGATCCCACAGCTTCTCGAGGTGCAGGTCGGCCTTGACACCGTGCACGCCGACGTTCGCGACGACCCCGCCGGGTGCCACGAGCGACGTGCACATCTCGAACGTCGCCGGAATGCCGACCGCTTCGATCGCGCAATCCACGCCCACGCCGTCGGTCAGCTTCATGACTTCCGCCACCGGGTCGCCGCCGCTGCCGTCGAAGCAGTCGGTCGCGCCGAAACGCCGTGCAACCTCGAGCCGGTTGCTGTCCGGATCGATCATGATGACCCGCGCGGGCGAATAGAACTGCGCGGTCAGCAACGCGGCCAGCCCGATCGGCCCCGCGCCGACGATCGCGACCGAGCAGCCCGGCTGCACCTTGCCGTTCAGCACGCCGCATTCGAATCCGGTCGGCAGGATGTCGGACAGCATCACGAGCGCGTCCTCGTCCGCACCGGCCGGAATCCGGTACAGGCTGGTCGGCGCATGCGGGATGCGCACGAACTCGGCCTGCGTGCCGTCGATCCGGTTGCCGAGTATCCAGCCGCCGGTCGTGCAATGCGAATACAGTCCGCGACGGCAATACTCGCAGCGGCCGCACGACGAGATGCACGAAATCAGCACGTGATCGCCGGGCTTCAACGAATCAACCGCGGCGCCGACCTGCTCGACGATGCCGACGCCTTCATGACCGAGAATTCGGCCCGGTTCGCACGTCGGCACGTCGCCCTTGAGAATGTGCAGATCGGTGCCGCAGATCGTCGTGCGCGTCACGCGGACGATCGCGTCGGTGGGCGACTGCAGTTCCGGTTTGGGCCGCCGTTCGAGCGCCTTGCGCCCTGGGCCGTGGTAAACGAGTGCTTTCATCGCGATTCCTCCATCGAAAGGGGGGCCTGTTCAGGCATGGGGGCGGCGTCAGGCCGGACCTGTGCCAGCAACACCGCGAGCGCACACGAGGCGACCCGGACGGCGACGCCGTCGGCGCGGCTCGTCAGCACGATCGGCACGCGCGCGCCCACGACGACGCCCGCGTTGGCGGCACCGCCCAGGTATTCGAGCTGTTTCGCGAGCATGTTGCCCGCTTCGATATCGGGCACGACCAGGATGTCGGCACGGCCGGCAACCGGCGAGTCGATTCCCTTCTCGCGCGCGGCCCGCAGCGATATCGCGTTGTCGAACGCGAGCGGGCCGTCGACGATCGCCCCCGTGATCTGCCCGCGCTCGGCCATCTTCGCCAGCGCCGCCGCGTCGAGCGTCGAGCGCATCGCCGGATTGACGGTCTCGACCGCGCACAGCACGGCCACGCGCGGGCACGCAACGCCCAGCGCATGCGCGACGTCGATCGCGTTCTGCGTGATGGCCGCCTTCTGCGCGAGATCCGGTGCGATATTGACGGCCGCGTCGGTCAGCAGGAACGGGCGCGGATAGGCGGGCGCCTCGATCAGGAAACAGTGAGACATGCGCTTGTCCGTGCGCAGGCCCGATTCCGCGGCGACGACCGCGCCCATCAGCTCGTCGGTATGCAGGCTGCCCTTCATCAGCGCGCCGACGCGGCCCGACTTCGCGAGCTCCACCGCCCGGGCCGCCGCCGCGTGGCTGTGCGGCACGTCCTCGATCGTCCATTTCGACAGATCGACGCCCGCCTCGTCCGCCACGCGCAACACCTTCGCACGCGGCGCGACGATCAGCGGCTCGATCGACGCGCCCAACGGCGACGCATTGATCGCGGCAAGCGCGACGAGACTGGCCGTGTCGCACGGATGCACGACGGCCACCGTCAGCGGCGGCGCGTGGCGCGCACGCTCGATCAGTTCGGGAAGTTCGCCGTCCGCGCGCGGCAACAGCCCGGGCAGGCACGCGCCGACGGACACATCCGGATGCAGGTTCATGTTCATGTCTCGAGCACGTAGGTGCCGGGTGCGGCGCCGAAGCCGGCGGCCGGCATCCGCGCCGGCACGTCGCCGGACGAATGCGCGCGCAACCAGTCGCGCCAGCATGTCCACCACGATCCGTCGACCGCGGGTGTTTCGCTCACGAAGTCGTGCCGGCTGCGGTAAGGTGCGCCGGGCGCGCGCGTCGCGCAGCGATAGTGGCGCCCCGGATGCCCGGGCTCGGACACGATGCCGGCATTGTGGCCGCCGGAGGTCAGCACGAACGTCAGCGCGTGATGCGTGAGCAGATGCAGCTTGTAGACGGAATGCCAGGGCGACACGTGATCGCGTTCGGTTCCGACCACGAACGTCGGCACGTCGATATCCGACAGCGCGACCGGTCGCCCGTCGACGCAGTAGCGGCCGGCCGCGAGATCGTTGTCGAGAAAGAGCCGCGTCAGGTATTCCGTATGCATGCGATACGGCATGCGCGTGGTGTCCTCGTTCCACGACATCAGGTCATTCGGCTTGGTGCGCGTGCCGAGCAGGTATTCGCTCATCATGCGCGACCAGATCAGGTCGCGCGCGTTCAGCAGCTGGAACGCGGCGGACATCTGCGCGCCGTCCAGGTAGCCCTGCCGCCACATCAGCGCATCGAGCGCGGACAGTTCGCTCGCGTCGATGAAGAGGCCGAGTTCGCCGGGTTCGCTGAAATCGGTCTGGGCCGCCAGCAACGTGACGGACCGCAATGCGTCGTGCTGCCGCCCGTCGCGCGCGAGCGCCGCCGCAGCGATCGCCAGCAGCGTGCCGCCGAGGCAGTAGCCGACCGCGTGGACGGCTTCGCCGCAGGTCGACCGGACGGCGTCGAGCGCCGCCATGCACCCGTCACGCAGATAATCGTCGAGCCCGAGCTCGCGCGCCTCCGCGCCAGGATTGCGCCACGACACGGCAAACACCGTGTGGCCGGCATCGACCAGGAAGCGGATCAGCGAATCGTGCGGCTGCAGGTCGAGGATGTAGTACTTCATGATCCACGACGGCACGATCAGGATCGGCTCGCGTGCCACGGTGGGCGTCGTCGGGTCGTATTGCAGCAACTCGCACAGCGCGTTGCGCCACACGACGCGGCCCGGCGTGATCGCCACGTCGCGCCCCGGCAGATAGCTGCGAGTGTCGCGGGCCCGCGTGCCGCTCGTGCGATCGAGCAACGCATTCGCGTCGTCGAGCCAGTTCCGGAAGCCTGCCGCGAGATTCGCGCCGCCGCTGCGCATCGTCGCGTCGAGCACGACCGGGTTGGTCGCCAGGAAATTGCCCGGCGAGCACGCGTCGAGCCACTGTCGCGCGATGAACCCGACCAGTTCCTCGTGGTGCCGTTCGACACCCGGCACGCCGCGCGTCGCGTCGCGCCACCAGCGCTGGATCGACAGGAAGCCGTCGCGATACGCGCGAAACGGCCATCCGGCCCACGCGGGGGCGGCGAAGCGCGGATCGGCCTGCCCGGCGTGCACGGCCAGGCCGCTCGTGTCGGCCTCGTCGGCCTCGCCCTCGCCCCGGCTTGCGGCCGGTGCAGCGGCAGCCAGCCACGCCTGCGTCGCGAGCTCGAAGCATTTTCCCGGCGACACGGCCAGATGGGCGCCCCAGTCGAGCATGGCCAGCGCCATCGACACGGGCGACAGCCCGAAGGTCATCGCGGCCACGTTCGCATGCGCGGCGCGGTTCCATTGTTCGGCGGGCGACGTGCGGACCGGCGTGCATTCGGCCGCGCGCGACGCCGGTTCGCTCGTACCCGTTGGCCGCATCGATTCGTGCTCGATCGGCAAGTGCATGACGGATGCTTTCATCGCATGTGCATGCCGCCGTTGACGTCGAATTCCGCGCCCGTCGCGAAAGCCCCCGCGTCGGAACACAGGAAGGCGACGAGCTCGGCGATTTCGTCAGGATTGCCAAGGCGGCCGACCGGAATCTGCGGCAGGATCTTCGTGTCGAGCACTTCCTTCGGCACCGTCTCGAGCATCGCGGTCGCCAGATAGCCAGGCGCAACCGTGTTGACCGTGACGCCGTGGCGCGCGAGCTCGAGCGCCAGCGCCTTCGTGAAGCCGTGGATGCCAGCCTTCGCGGCCGCGTAGTTCGCCTGCCCGTATGCGCCGCGCGAACCGTTCACCGAGCCGATGTTCACGATCCGCCCGAAGCCGGCCTCGATCATTCCCGGCACGAACGGCTTCGTCATGTTGAACATGCCGTCGAGATTGGTGCGCAGCACCGCATCCCACATGCTCTTGGTCATCTTCACGAAGGTGGCGTCGTGCGTGATCCCGGCGTTGTTGACGAGCACGTCGACGCGCCCGAACTCGGCCAGCACGCGGGCCCCGCAATGCTGGCACGAATCGTAGTCGGCGACGTCGACCTCGAACGCGTGGAACGTCCTGCCCGCCTCGCGTTCGTGCGTGAGCCACGTCGCGACGTGGTCGTTGCCTTCGGTGTGCGACACCGCCACCGTCATGCCGGCATCGTGCAGGCGACGGCTGATCGCGGCGCCGAGCCCGCCCATGCCTCCCGTGATGAACGCGACACGTTCAGCGCGCATGGCCGTTCTCCCGTGCGCCGGCCATGCCGTTCAGGCGGCGGGGGGCACCCGGCGCCGCGCCGGCCACGTCCTCGATCCCGCGTTCCAGTGCCGTCATCCAGTCTGCCCACGGCATGCTGGCTTCGTTGACCACGGCCAGTCGTTCCAGATCGGGCAACCAGTCGGTCTGATAACGCGACAGCGCGCCTGCGCCGCATTCGCGCGCCCAGGTGCGCCATGCGCCGGCGCTCTCGTATTGCGCTCGCATGCACAGCTCGGTGGCATCCTGCCAGATCGCGACGCTCGCGATCGCGTAGTCGCTCATCACCTGCCGGGCCGCCTCGCCGAAGGCCGTCCACTCCTTCGTGTCCGCAAGCGCCTGCTGCAGATGACGAACCGCGTCGCGGTCGCGCTCGATGCGCCGCCCTGCCAGCGCATGCCATTCATGCTGCCAGTCGCGGTTCTGCGCGACCATGCGCAACGCGAGATCGCAGCCCGCGCGGCAAACGTCATTCGGTGTCGTCAAAGCGTACGTACTCATCGGCTTTCCTCTTTCGATCCGGTCAATGGGTTGGCATTCCGCCACATGCCGCCTGCCCGGGATCGGCATCGCGACCGCTTCACTGTGCGGGCATCGCGCAAGGGGGCCGTTGATCTGAGTCAAGTACGCGGAAACCCTGCTCCGTAGACTGGATTGCACTGGCGGTTCCCCCGTCGATGGAGCGATCCCGATGAGCTACAAGAGCATAGTCGTGCACCTCGATTCGAGCGCCCGCGCGCATTCGCGGCTCGAGCTCGCGTTGCGTCTCGCCCGGCGCTTCGGTGCGCATCTGACCGGCCTGTACGCGGTCTACACACCGGAACCGCATTCGTTCTACGTGATGGCCGGGTCCGCCGATTACTTCCGTGAACACCGCGAACAGCGCGACGAACGGCTCGCCGCGCTGGAACGCCTGTTCCATGCGGAGACGGCCCGCGCGAAAGTGCAGGCCGCCTGGGTGCGTGCCGACGATCGCGCGAACCTGGCCGTGCCGCGCGCCGCACGCCTGGCCGACCTCGTGATCGCGGGCCAGAGCGACCCGAACGATCCCGAGACCTTCATCGACGACCAGTTTCCTGAAAACCTCGTGTTGTCCGCCGGTCGCCCGGTGCTGTTCGTGCCGTACACCGGCGAATTCCCGTCGATCGGCGAACGGGTGTTCGTCGCGTGGGACGGCAGCCGGGAAGCGGCCCGCGCCGCGCAGGACGCGATTCCCTTTCTCGAACACGCGAAGCGCACGACGGTCGCTGCCGTGATCGACGGCAATTCGGAAGCGGCAACCACGCGTATTCCGGCCGCCGACGCCGCGCTGATGCTGGCGCGCCATGCACGCGACGTGAACGTGCTCGATATCGACGCCGGCGCCGGCTCGGCGATCGGCGACACGTTGCTGTCGCGCGCTTATGAAACGGGTTCCGACCTGCTCGTGATGGGCGCCTACGGCCATCCGCGCTGGCGCGAGCTGGTGATGGGCGGCGCCACGCGCACGGTGCTGGCGTCGATGACGCTGCCAGTGCTGATGTCGCACTGAGCCGGCCGATGCGTACGCTCGCACTGCTCGTCGTGAATGCCGGTTCGTCGAGCGTCAAGTTCTCGATCTTCGCGTATCCGCCGCACGGCGATCCCGTGCGGCAGCCGTTGCACGGCGGCGAAGCGGTCGCGGCCGGCAACAGCGTGTCGATCCGGTTCGATGCCGATTCGGACGGTTCGTTGCCGCTGGTCGGCGGCGATCCCTACCGCGCCGTGCTCGCGCAGATCGCGATGTGGATTCGCGTACGGTTGCCGCACATCACGCTGGGTGCGATCGCACATCGCGTCGTACACGGCGGCGCGCGATACGTGGAGCCGATGATCGTCGACGGTGAAGCGCTGGACGCGCTGCGCACCCTGACGCCGCTGGCACCCTTGCATCAGCCGCACAGCCTGGATGCGATCGACGCGCTGCGCGACGCGTTTCCGGATGTCCCGCAGATCGCCGTGTTCGACACGGCGTTTCATCGCACGCTGCCGCGCGTCGAGCAGCTGCTGCCGTTGCCGCACGCGTGGTTCGACCAGGGTGTGCGCCGCTACGGATTCCATGGGCTGTCGTACGAATACCTGTCCATCGCGCTCGCCGAATCGTTCGGCGCACGTGCGCATGGCCGCGTGATCGCCGCCCATCTCGGCAGCGGCGCGAGCCTGTGCGCGCTGCGCGACTGCCGCAGCGTCGCGACGACCATGGGCTTCTCCGCGCTCGACGGATTGATGATGAGCACCCGCTGCGGGACGCTCGACCCTGGCGTCGTCCTCCACCTGCTCGAGGTCGGCAAGCTGTCCGGCGACGCACTGGGACACCTGCTGTATCACGAGTCGGGGCTCAAGGGCGTGTCGGGGGCATCCGGCGATCCGCGCGTGCTGCTCGCTTGCGAAGCGGCCGGCGACGAGCAGGCCCGCGACGCGCTGGCGCTGTACGTCCATCGCATCGTGCGTGAAACCGGCGCGCTGACCGCGCTGCTGGGCGGCCTCGACATGCTGGTCTTCACCGCCGGCATCGGCGAACACTCGGCGGAACTGCGCGAGCGGATCTGCGCGTCGCTCGGGTGGCTCGGCATCGCGCTCGACGCGCGCGCGAATGCCGCCCACGCGCATGTCGTGTCGTCCGCGTCGAGCGCGGTCACCGTGGTCGTCGAACCGACCAACGAAGCCTGGGTCGCGGCGCGCGCCGCGGTGCGCGTGCTGCGCGGCAACCGCGACGGTTGATCCAGATCAGCGCGATCGGCGTGCGCGCGCCGATGATGATTGCATCAACATCCGTTCAGGGGACACGTCATGTACTCGAACATTCTGGTTGCGCTCGACGGCAGTGATACGTCGTCCCGCGCACTCGACGCCGCGCTGAACCTCGCGTCGGAGACGGGTGCACGGCTGACTCCCGTCTATGTCGTCGATTTCCTGGTGCCGGCCTACGACACGTACGGATACGACCCGTCGATCCTGATCGATGCATTCCGCGAGGAAGGGCTGCGCGTCACGGACGACGCGGCGAAACGCATGAAAGCGCGCGACGTGGCCGGCACGCCGCGGATCTCCAATGTCGCGCCGGCGGGTGAAGACGTCGCGCAACACATCGTCGGTCTCGCCGGCGAGATCAACGCCGACCTGATCGTGATGGGCACGCACGGCCGGCGCGGTTTCCAGCGCCTCTTCCTCGGCAGCGTGGCCGAGCGCGTGCTGCGTCAGGCCAAGTGCCCGGTCCTGATGATTCCGGCGAGCAGCGCGGCGAAGGCGTCCGCCAGGACCACCGCGGCATCAACCGAAAAGGAGCCGTCATGAGCTACAAGACCCTGCTCGTTCATCTCGACGACAGCGAGCGCTGTGCGACGCGCGTCGACCTCGCCCTCGAACTCGCGGGACGCTGGAACGCCCATCTGATCGGCCTCTACGTGGTTTGCCAGGACCTCTTCGAGCCGTTGCGACGGCCCGACGAACCGCTGAAGCTGGCGGTCTACGAACGCCTGTGCGACCAGCGGCGCAAGGACGCGGAAGAAAGGTTCCTGATCGCCGCCGAACGCGCCGGGCGCAGCGTCGAATGGCAGGCGCCGACCGGCAACGTCACCGAGGCCGCGGTGCTGCATGCGCGCCACGCCGATCTGCTGGTGCTCGGCCAGGAGAACCCCGACGACCGCATGACCTACGTCGCACGGCATTTCGTCGAGGACGTCGTGATGGGCAGCGGGCGCCCGGCGCTCGTCGTGCCCTACGCGGGCGACGTGCGCACGCTCGGCGAGAACGTGCTGATCGGCTGGGACGGCGGGCGCGAGGCCGCGCGCGCGATGGCCGACGCACTGCCGCTGCTCACCCGCGCGCGCTTCGTCAACGTCGAGACGGTCGCCCGCGGGCAGCCCGATCCGGACAAGACGCCGGCGGGTGTGGACGTCGCCGCGTATCTCGAACGGCACGGCATTCGCGCGTCGTTCTCGACCACGCCGCGCGAACGGTCGGTGAGCGTGGGTGCGACGCTGCTGAACCGGGCGACCGACCTGCACGCGGATCTGCTGGTGATGGGCCTGTACAGCCATGCGCGCATGCACGAACGCGTGCTGGGCGGCGCGACGCGCACGATCCTCGAGACGATGACGGTGCCGGTCCTGCTGTCTCACTGAGCGAACCAAAACGGGGGCAGCCACTTGCGGCTGCCCCCGTTTCCTGCTCCGACCGTCACAACATGCTGGTGCAGGCGCCCGGCCCCTCCCGTACGACCAGCACCGGCCGATTTGCGATTCGCACCAGCGATTCGGCGACGCTGCCGAGCAACGCACGGCGCACGCCGCGCCGGCCATGCGTGCCCATCACGATCAGATCCGCATCGCATTCGTCGGCGGCTCGCGCCAGCACGTCCGAGATGTCCTCTCCGCACGCGTCGATCGTTTGCGCGATGCCACGCACGCCGGACAGCTGGAACGCGGTTTCCGCGTCCGAGACCGCGATAGCGGCCTTGTCCGCGTCCAGTCCTGCCGGATCGCGCTGGTCGATATAGCCGCTGTCGACGTCGGCCAGCCGCGGCGCATCCGATACCACGCACATGGCGATGACCAGGCTACCCGAATCACGGGCGAGCGAAATCGCCTCGTCGAGCGCGAGCCGCGCACTGCGGCTGCCGTCGAGTGCCACAAAGATCCTTTGGTACATGGTGCCTCCCTGCCGCCGTCCGGGTTCGACCGGTTCGTGAAACCAGTCTGATCCCGGCGGGCGCCTTTCCGTTGACGCGGGTCAAGCACGCACGTTGCCGCCCGTACGAATCGGTCCCGATTGGCGAACGTCAGGAAAACGCGCACAATCCGGGGCGATATCGCAGTTGCGGCCCGCCCCGCTGTTCGTGCCTCGCGTCCGGCCCGCCGCCAGCCAGCCACCGACGAAGTCCGTCAGGATCAACGGCAATGACAACGAATTCGCCCCCCTCCAGGGCCGGGCCGGCGTCGCACCGGACTCGGCCCGCGCGATATGCAGCCATGGCCGCGCTACTGACGCTGGCGCTTGGCCTGACTGCAACGTTTGCGGCGTCCCGGGTACTGCAGAACGGGGCACGGCACGTCGCCCAGGCGAGGTTCGAGCAAACCGCGATACTCGCGACGGCCGACCTTCGGCGCACCCTCCTCGGCGCGGCTGCCGTATTGCGCAGCGCGCGCGGCTTTGCGTCAACCCTGCCCGCGCCGCAATCCGGGGCTGCGTGGCGCCGCTATCTCGCCAGTCTGAATCTGGACGGATTGCAGTCGCCCGTCCGCAGCCTCGGGAGAATCGAGCCGAGCGCGGCGGAGGACAATCAGGCGACCCGGCAGGCGCTGCAGCGCACGGCGGAAACCGGCAGGGTCGCGCTCGCCGCGAACGCGATCCAGGACAGCACTGATTCGATGATTGCCCGGACGGACCTGACGCTGTACCTGCCGATTTATGGGAACACTCAAGATATCGCTTCGTCCGGGCCGCAGCACGCGACGGCCACCGGGTACGTTTTTGCGGCGCTGAATCCGGATCGCCTCGTCGATTCGTCCGTTCTCGACCGCTTGCACCTGGAAATTACGGCCGACAATCCGGCCGCGCCGGTGTACTCCGGAGGCGTCGGCGTCGGCGACTCGACTGCCGCACGCGACATGCTCCAGCGAACCGATTCGCTGACGTTCGGCGGCACGCCGCTCTCGCTGCGCTACAGCGCGCCGCGCGCCGACACGTCCGGCTTCATGATGGCCGTCCTGCTGGCCGGCACCGCGCTCTCGCTGACGCTGGCCGCGCTCGTGCAGCAGGTCGTCGCGAAGCGAGGGCTCGCCGCTCTACCCGCCGGCGACAGCCAACCCACCGAGGCGCGGATGATGGGCATCATCCGGTCGTCGATGGAGGCCATCATCACCGTCGACGAAAGCCAGACGATCGTGATCTTCAACCCGGCAGCCGAACGCGTGTTCGGCGTCTCCGCGATGGAGGCGGTCGGTGCGCCGCTGTCCCGCTTCATCCCCGAGCGCTTCCGCGCCGCGCATGCGCGACACGTCGAGCAATTCGGCGTGACGGGCGTGTCGGAGCGCCAGATGGGGCGGCAGCGCGTGCTGTTCGGCTTGCGCGCCGACGGCACCGAGTTTCCGATCGAGGCGTCGATCTCGCAGATTCGCGACGGCACCGGCAAGCTATACACGGTCATGCTGCGCGACGTGACCGAGCGCATGCGCGCGGAAAATGCCCTCAAGCAGTCACGCGAGGAACTGCGCGACCTGTCCGCCAACCTGCAGAACGTGCGCGAGGAAGAGAAGACGCGCATCGCCCGCGAGTTGCACGACGACCTCGGCCAGCAACTCACCGCGCTCAAGATGGATCTCTCGGCCGTCGAGCTGGGGCTCGGTGGTGTTGTCGCCCCCAATACCGGTGTGCGCGAGCAGTTGGGCGGCATGCATCGCCTGATCGATTCGATCGTTGCGTCCGTCCGGCGCATCGCGGCCGATCTGCGGCCGGTGATGCTCGACGACCTGGGCCTCGTCCCGGCGATCGAATGGCTTGCAAACGATTTCACGCGCCGCTACCGGATCACGGTCGACCGGGACATCGCGCCCGTCGATACCGCGTTCACCGGCACCGGCGCGACCACGCTGTTCCGCATCGTGCAGGAGGCGCTGACCAACGTCGCGCGACACTCGGACGCGACGAACGTGAAGCTGGCATTGAAAGTGGAAGGCGGATATTGCATGCTGCGCATCGCGGACAACGGTCACGGCGCACCGGAGCACACCCGCGATGCGCAGGAACGCCCGTCGTTCGGCCTGATCGGCATCCGCGAGCGCGCGCACATGCTCGACGGGACGGTGACGATCGACAACCGGCCGGGCGCGGGATTCACGATCACCGTGGCGCTGCCGCTTCACGCCATCCAGCAAGGAGATGTGCTGTCATGATCAGGGTACTCATCGCCGACGACCACGCACTCGTCAGGGAGGGTCTTCGACACATCCTGCAGAGCGCGAGCGGTTTCGAGGTCGTCGGGGAAGCGCACGACGGTGCCTCGACGATCGCGCTCATGCGCGACAGGGACGCCGACGTGCTGGTGCTCGACCTGTCGATGCCCGGCCGCAACGGTGTCGAACTCATCAAGCAGGTCAAGGACGAGAAGCCGGGATTGCATATCCTCGTGCTGACGATGCATGCCGAACAGCAATATGCGGTGCGTGCGTTCCGGGCGGGCGCCTCGGGCTACATGACCAAGGAAAGTGCCAGCGCCGAACTGGTCGCTGCATTGAGCAAGATCGCGGCCGGCGGCGTCTACGTCAGCCTGACGATGGCCGAGCAGTTCGCGCAGAGTCTGAACGAGCCGACCGATCTCCTGCCGCACCAGCGCCTGTCCGACCGCGAGTTCGACGTCTTCCGGCGCGTCACCACCGGCGAGTCGATTTCCGAAATCGCGCAGGCGCTCTGCGTCAGCGTCAAGACCGTCAGCACGTACAAGACGCGGATCCTCGAGAAGATGCAGATGCCGAACGACACGGCACTCGTGCGCTACGCGATGCGCCACAAACTGTTCGAGGACCCGGACGACCTCTGACGGCGGCATCCGGCATGGCCGCGCCCCGGTCTTGATGCCCCGAAAGTATCGCTGACGACGGCCATGCGGGCGCGGCGACGCTCGCGACAAGTTGCCGCGCCTTTGTAGGAACCCCCCTACAAGACTTCCATCTCACCTACGCCAACTTCAATTCCGGCTGATTTTCTTGACGTTGCGCAACATCCATACTGCACATCAAGAAAAGCGAACACACGTGCCTCCCGGAGCCAAGGCCGCATCATCGACGAGACCGGCATATCGGTCTCCCGGCGCGTCCGGTGGGGTTTTCCCGACAGGAAGGCGGCAGAGACCAAGGCCGCCGGTACAACGGTCAGCGCACCCCGCCCGACGGCGAGCCGCCGCTGCCCCCGAACTGGAGCCGATCATGCAGAGCAGTGCAGAAGTCTTGACGACCATGCCGTTACGCCCGTTCATCCCGCTGCACGCCGTCGAACCGACGGATCAGCCCAAGCGCGCCGCGTCCCGTTGTTCGACGTGTGCATTGCGTACCGTCTGCCTGCCGCCCGATCTTTCGCCCGACGATTTCGTGCGCGTCGACGCGATGATCTGCACGACGCGCCACGTCAGGCGCGGCGAAACGCTATTCCGCGCGGGCGACGCATTCAACAGCATTTATGCAGTGAGAACCGGATCGTTCAAGACCATCGTGATGCATCGCGACGGCGACGAGCAGATCACCGGCTTCCAGATCGTCGGCGAATCGCTCGGGCTCGATGGCGTGCACACCGGGCACCACAACGGCGACGCGATCGCGCTCGAGGACAGCACGGTCTGCATCATCCCGTTCGGCCAGCTCGAGCAGATGTGCCGCGAAGTGCGTCCCATGCAGCATCACGTGTATCAAATGATGAGCGGCGAGATCGTGCGCGAATCCTCCCAGATGCTGCTGCTCGGCACGATGAGTGCCGAGCAGCGGGTGGCCGCGTTCCTGCTGAATCTTTCCGCGCGCTTCAAGGCGCGCGGCTACTCGGCCGCGGAATTCGTGCTGCGGATGACGCGCGACGAGATCGGCGAATATCTCGGCATGAAGCTCGAAACGGTCAGCCGCATGCTGTCGAAGTTCCAGCACAAGGGGCTCGTCGCAGCGCAAGGCAAGCAGATCCGGATCGTCGATTCGGACGGCCTGCGGCAGATCTGAGCGCGCCGCGAAGCCGTCGAGGCGATCAACCGCGCATGCCCAGCACGGCGGCGCCCGATACGCGCCCGCCGCGCAGGTCGTCGAGTGCGCGGTTCGCATCCGTCAGCGCGTAGCGCACCGCCTCGACCCGCAGCGGCATCGCGGCGGCGATCCGCATGAATTCGACTGCGTCCGCACGCGTCAGATTGGCCACCGATGCGATGCGGCGCTCGCCCCACAGCCACGCGTACGGAAAGCCCGGGATGTCGCTCATGTGAATGCCGCCGCACACGACGATCCCGCCTTTGTCGACCGCGCGCAGCGCGGCCGGCACCAGAGCGCCCACCGGCGCGAAAATCAGCGCGGCATCGAGCGGCTCCGGCGGCGCTTCGTCGCTGCCGCCGGCCCACGCGGCACCCAGCGACAGCGCGAGCTGCTGCGCCGCCACGTCGCCGGGCTTCGTCAGCGCGAACACCTTGCGTCCTTCGAAATGCGCGACCTGCGCGACGAGATGAGCCGCCGCCCCAAAACCGTAGATGCCGATGCGGCGTGCGCCGCCCGCCATGCGCAAGGTTCGATAACCGATCAGGCCGGCGCACAGGAGCGGCGCCGCCTCCAGATCGGAATAGCGTTGCGGCAGATGCACGCAATAGCGGTGATCGGCGACCGCGCACTCGGCATAACCGCCGTCGATCGTATAGCCGGTGAATCCGGGGCTGTCGCACAAGTTCTCGCGGCCGGACGTGCAGTACGCGCAATGCCCGCACGTCGACCCTAGCCAGGGAACGCCTACCCGGTCGCCTACGGCGAAGGCCGTCACGCCTTCGCCCAGTCGGCGCACCGTTCCGACGATTTCGTGCCCTGGAATCAGCGGCAGCTTCGGGTGCGCGAGCTCGCCGTCGACGACGTGCAGATCGGTCCGGCACACGCCGCACGCATGTACGTCGATCAGCAGCTGGCCCGCCGCGGGCGACGGATCCGGCACGCGTGCTTCGCGCAAATGCGGTGTCGTGCCGTCAAACATCATCGCAAGCATGCTCGCCTCCCTGCGCGACCGGTTTCGCGCGCTTCGCTCCCCAAGCGTAGTCGTCGGGGACCGCCTGCGTTGGCCCCGATGAAGGGCGCTTGACGTGGGTCAACGGCTGCGGGACGGTTGCTGACACGATGAAGTGGCGTATCGCCGCCCGCGCGGCAACCTGGAGATGATCGATGATATCCGTTCCCCCGCTTGCCGCAAGCGCCCATCCCGACCATCAGTTGAGGGAGTTGCTGGGCTACGCGGTGCTGGCTCCGTCCAGCCACAACTCCCAGCCGTGGCGCTTCCTGGTCAACGGCGCCACGATTTCCTTGTGCGCGGATCGCGTTCGCGCGTTGCCCGTGGTCGATCCGTTCGATCGCGAACTGATCATCAGCTGCGGCGCGGCGTTGCTCAACCTGCGTGTCGCGCTCGATCACGCCGGGCTCGCCCACACGATCAGCACGTTCCCTTCCGAAGTCGACCCCGATCTCCTTGCGACGGTCCGGATCTGCGACGACGGCTATTCCGATGCATCCCTCGGCGCGCTGTTCGACGCGATTCCTGACCGCGTCACGACGCGCGCCCCTTTCGAATCGACGGCCGTGCCGGACGAAATCCAGCAAGCGCTGATCGCGGCCGGTGTCGCGGAAGGCGCCGACGTCGCGTGCGTCGACTCGATCGCGCATCGCGCACGCGTCGCGGAGCTGGTCGCCGAAGCCGACCGTCAGCAGTTCGCGGACCCGCGCTTCAGGCGGGAGCTGGCGAGCTGGATCGATCCGCGCCGGCACGTCGACGGCATGCCGGCATTCGCGGCAGGCGTGCCGACGTTGCTGGACTTCGCCGCGCCCGTCGTGACGATGGCGGTACGGACCTTCGATCTCGGCAACGGGCTGGCCGCGCTGCATCACCAGCTCGTCGGCGCATCGCCGTTGATCGTGTGCATCGCGACCGTGCGCGACGATCGCGAAGCGTGGCTCGCCGCCGGCCAGGCGCTGGAGCGCATCCTGCTCGTTGCGACGCGCGCGGGCTATACCGCGTCGTACCTGAACCAGCCGATCGAGACGGCCGGGTTGCGTGCCCATCTATGCCATATGCTCGGACTGCGCGGCCAGCCGCAGTTGCTGCTGCGCGTCGGGCGCGGTCCGCATACGCCGCATTCGCCGCGTCGCCCGCTCGACGAAGTGGTCTCCTTCTCCTGATCTCGACGAGGAAACGAACATGAGCATCATGCGTTGCGCCGCCCTCTGCGCGATCGCCGTGACAACGGGAATGGCCGGCATGGCCGCCGCGCAGACGACCGTGCCCGAGCCGACCGAACTCGTCAACGCGCAGCACTGCATGTTCTGTCATACGCAAGACATGACGTTCCTCGGGCCGTCGTTTCACGAGATCGCCGAGCGGTACCGCGACGATCCGCACGCCGCCGCGGAGCTGGAGAGCAAGCTGCGCGTCGGCGGTCGTATGCATTGGGGCGACACGCCGATGCCGTCGGCCATCGATCGCGGCGGGCCGCTGTCTGCCGACGACGCGCACCAGCTCGTGCAATGGGTGCTGAGCCAGTGACCGTCGCACGGCGCTTCCGTTGATGTCGACCACCGTCAAACGCGCTCCGGCCGGCATGGCAAAAGGCAACGCACGCCGCCGTCCCGCCCCCGTCGCGACCATCGCGAAGGCGCCTGGCAAACGGCTACGCACGAGGCCCGATGCCGTCGTCCGCAAGGATGGCATCCAGCGCATCTCACGCCGCGCGCGGCGCACCGCCAAAATCCCGAACCGCGCCCGGGCCAACGACGATGCGACCGTTCTGGAAGGTTCCGGCATGCGCGGTATCCGGCTGCAATTCGATTACTGGAAGGCCGAGGAGCGCCTGCAGAACGAGCGGATCGGCCATGCGGTCGTGATTTATGGCAGCACGCGTATCGTCGCGCCGTCGGTCGCCAACGCGCGGCTGGACGAAGCGAATCGCCTGCTCGCGGAGCGTCCGCACGACCCGAGCCGGCGGCGCGCCGTCGCGATTGCGAGCCGGCTCGTCGAATACGGCGTGTATTACCGCGTCGCGCGCGAGTTCGGGCGCATCGTCGCCCATGCCGACCGGTGCACGCGCACCGCGCGGCTGGCCATCGTCACCGGCGGCGGCCCCGGCATCATGGAAGCCGCCAACCGCGGCGCCTACGAGCGCGGCGCCCCGAGCATCGGCTTCAATATCGAGCTGCCGCGCGAGCAGGCGCCGAATCCGTACATCACGCCGGATCTCTGCTTCCGGTTTCACTATTTCGCGATCCGCAAGCTGCACCTGCTCGAGCGCGCGAAAGCGGCCGTCTTCTTCCCTGGCGGCTATGGCACGTTCGACGAGCTGTTCGAGGTGCTGACCCTGTTGCAGACGCGCAAGATCGCGCCGCTGCCGGTCGTCCTCGTCGGCGAGGCGTACTGGCGCCGCGCGGTCGACTTGGCGTTTCTCGCGGACGAAGGGATGATCGACCGCCGCGATCTGGAACTGTTCACGTATTGCGAATCCGCCGCGGCGATCTGGCACGCGATCGGAAGCTGGTATGCGCGGCGTCGGGAACGCGCGCCGGCACGCTGCAAGGCGTCTGCGAAGCCCCGCGCAGTGTAGGAATCCGCCGACGACGCGGGCGTGTTTCCTACCGCGACTTCAGGGCCGGCTGATTGAATCGGGGGTGCGCGGCAACGATACTGAAACTACGGATACCGGCCGACCGGCACACCGATCGCACAACAACCTGGGAGAGACGTCATGTCACACGCCGACTATCGTTCCGATTCGGAGATGCGGGCCGCCACATCTGACACGTCCGACACAGCCGCGCTCGACACGGTGGCACTCGTCGCGCTCGCTCGAGACGCCGGCATGCTCGTGATACTCGACGGGCAGATCGGGCGCGAGCGGTACGAAAGCGTGACGGGATCGATCGCCACACTGGCCCGCTTCGCCCAGGCGCTGCAGCTTTCCACGCTCAAGGTGGCGTGATGCCCGGCGTCGTGGCGTCGTGCCTCGGCCTCCGTCGGCGCTGCGACGGTCCCTGTTGCTGCGCGGTTTCACGCGTCTATTCGGGGGTGGCCGCATTCCGATGAACGCCTGCCTGTCGGGGCAAGGCACCCCTTTCGTCCCGACCTTTCCGCGATGAACCGCCCGTTATCCGGACGGATCACCCGCATGCTCCCGGGTGTAGCGCTGCTCGCGCACTATCGTCGTGCGTGGCTTTCGCGCGACCTGTACGCGGGGATCGCGCTTTCGGCCGTCCTGGTGCCGGTCGGCATGAGCTACGCGCAGGCAGCCGGGCTGCCCGCCATCACGGGCCTCTATGCGTCGATTGCTGCATTGCTCGCCTATGCGCTGCTCGGCCCGAGCCGGATTCTCGTTCTCGGCCCGGATTCCGCGCTGGCGGCGCTGATCGCGGGTGCCATCGCCCCACTTGCCGCCCATGATCCGCAGCGCGCGATCGCGCTTTCCGGCGCGCTGGCGCTGTCGGCCGGCGCGATCTGCATCCTGCTCGGCGCGCTCGGTCTCGGCTTCGTCACCGATCTGCTGTCGCGCCCGATCCAGTACGGTTACCTCAACGGCATCGCCATCGCGCTCGTGGTCGGGCGGCTGCCCGAACTGTTCAGCATGCCGGTGTCGGGCAGCGACGTGTTTTCCAGCGTGCCGCACATCGTGCATGCCTTCGTCGACGGTCGTTTTTCCACCGCTGCCGGTTTGCTCGGCGTCGCGGTGCTGGCGACCATCATCCTGATCAAACGCGTGACGCCGCGCTGGCCCGGCATATTGATCGCCGTGCTGGCGGCAACGCTCGCCGCTCGCCTGCCGTCGTTGCACGGCGTCGCCACGGTCGGCGCGTTGCCGGCCGGCATGCCCACCCCGCACCTGCCGGCCGTCTCGCTTGCCGACGTGGGCGCACTTGCGTCCGGCGCGATCGCCGTCGCACTGGTGTCATTCGCCGACATCAGCATGCTGTCGCGCGCGCTTTCCGCACGGGCAGGCGATGCGCCGGACCGCAACCAGGAGCTGATCGCACTGGGCGCGGCCAATCTGCTCGCCGGCGTGACGCAGGGCTGCGCGGTCAGCAGCAGCGCGTCCCGCACACCGGTCGCGATCGCCGCGGGTGCGCAAAGCCAGGTCACGAATGTCGTCGCGGCCGCGTGCATCGCGATTCTGCTCGTTGCCGCGCCGATGCTGCTCACGTTCGTCCCGCGCACGGCGCTGGCCGCTGTCGTGATCTACGCGGCGTTCGGCATCGCCGACGTGCGCAGCGTCGTGCGGCTATACCGGATGCGCCGCGGCGAATGTCTGATTTCGATGCTGTGTTTCGCCGGCGTGATCGGCATGGGCGTCGTACCCGGCATCCTGCTCGCCAGCGCGCTGTCGCTGCTGTCATTCGTCTGGCGGGCCTGGCATCCGCACGACGCGTTGCTGGGCCGGCTGACGGGCGTGCGCGGCTATCACGACGTCGCGCGGCATCCGGACGCGGTGCAAACGCCCGGGCTCGTGCTGTTCCGCTGGGATGCCCCGCTCTTCTATGCGAACGTCGAGATCTTCTGCGAGCATCTGCTCACGGCGATCGCGCGAGCGGCGGATCCGGTCACGCGAGTCGTGGTCGCCGCCGAGCCCGTCACCGACATCGACGTCAGCGCCGCGGATCGGCTCGTGGCACTCCACAAGGAACTCGGGGAACGCGGCATCGCGATGAATTTCGCGGAGATGAAGGGGCCGGTGAAGGACCGCCTGCGCGCCTACGGCCTGTTCGACGTGTTCGGTGAGACCAGCTTCTTCCCGACCGTGACCGATGCGGTTGCCAGGCATGTTCGACGGCCGGAGCGACATACGCGTGGCTGCAGGAGAAAGCGCGCGCAGCGCCGGCGCGTCTCGCACAAGACGCGCTAGACGACTGCGGCGCGAATCGATGTGGCGCTCGCCGCATCGCGCGACGGGACCGACGCGTTCGTCGACCTGCCCCGCCCACCGGTTCAGAACGTGAAGGTGTTCGACTTCTTCATCTCGATCCACGTCATCCCGGCTCGCAGCGCGTCGATCGCGGCTTCGCGCTCGGTTGCATGCGTCCTGCTGTGCGAGAACGTTCGCTCGCAAGCGCCGTCCGGCGATTTGAGCGTGACGTGGATCCGGCAACAAAAGCCGCCGGATTCGGCCGCGACCGTCTCGATCGCGACCGACCAGTCCGCTTCGTGAAGTTCACCCGAAAGTGTCATCCGACCGCCCTCCTGGCCCGCCGCGAATCGCACATCCGCCAGCGGGATTTACTCGACCACCAGATCATCGACGACGGCACGCACGCCGCGCGCCGACCACGCGGCACCGCGCACGGCCTTGCGCTCGGAAAACGAGCCGACCTTGCCGGACAGCCGCACGGTGCCGTCATGCACGTCGATGGCGATGTGCTTCGCCTCGCGCTCCGCGTGACGCATGATCGCGCGCTTGATGTTCCCGCCGATGTCGTCCGCACCGACCGTCCCCTGTACCGCGATGTGGTCGGTCACGCCCGTCACGCTGCGCATCTGCGAGATCGTGCGCACGGCCAGGTGGCTCTGGTACGCCCAGTCGACCTTGCCGGACAACGTGATCCAGCCGCGTTCGACCTGGACCTTGACCGCGTCGTCATGCAGCCCGACCGTCCAGTGCAGCACCGAGCGCACCGCTTTCGCGATGTCCTCGTCGGTGCGCACGTCGTCGTCCGGCAGATGCACGGTCATGTCGACGACGAGCGCCTTGACACCGGCCACGCGGTTCGCCGCGCGCTCGATCGCCAGTTTCTCCGCGTAGCTCGGCGGGTGCCCCGAAAGCGTCACGATCCGGTCGGTCACCTCGACGCCGATGCGTGTCGAATCGATCGACGGGTCGGACTCCAGTTCGTCCTCGACATCCTGCTTCAACTGCTTGTCGGTTTTCATCGTCTGCTCTCCTGTGAGCCGCGGCGTGCCTGTCCGCCGCACCTAGCCAGATTTGCACACGTGCGGCGCCCGATCGCTGATACAGGTCAACGGATGCCGCGCGCCGCACATCGTGGCCGGCCGGTGCGCCACTTGACGGAAGTCAAGCCGCTACGGCCCGGCCGTCTTATCGTGAAATCGCCGATGCGCGCCGTTCCAGGCACGCGCAATCACGCTTCAAGGAGACTCGAATGACCGAACAGCAGCTGTTGACCTATTCGCCGGCGCCCGTGATGCAGCCGGCATCGCCCGAGGGCGACTCGCCGGCGATCGTCGATCTGCCGCGCCCGATGCTCGACAACGACGTGCCGCTGATGGCGGCGCTCGCGACCCGAATGAGCACCCGCGAATTCGCCTCCACACCGCTCCCGCCGATGACGCTCGGCACGATGCTGTGGGCAGCGGACGGCATCAACCGCCCGGCGAGCGGCGGTCGTACCGCGCCGTCCGCGCACGCATTCAATGAAATCGACATCTATGTCGCGCTGCCGTACGGCGTCTATCGCTACGATGCGCCCGCGCATCGGCTGGTGCTGAAACACGCGGTCGATGCGCGCAACCTCACGGGCTATCAGGACTTCGTCGGCCGCGCGCCGCTGGATCTCGTCTACGTCGTCCGGACGGGCGCGATACTCGACATGCCGCCGCAGCAACGCGACGTGTTCTCGGCGATCGCGGCCGGCGCCATCGCACAGAACGTCTCGCTGTATTGCGCGGCGGCCGGCCTCGGAACGGTCGTGCGCGGCTGGATCAATCACCGCACGCTCGCCGACGCGCTGCGGCTGAACGAGGACGAGCTGCCGATCCTCGCGCAGACGGTCGGCTATCGGCCCGGCAGTACGCCATCGCATGCGTGAGGGAAAATGCTTGCGTTCCAACGAAACAGCGCGCGGATCGCTCCGCGCGCCGGGTTCTCCCGATGGGCGATGCGTGCCTGCATCGCCCGTTGCCCGTCGTCCGATCAGCTGATCGTGAGTTTCTTCTGCCCGACCTGCGCCTTCTTCGGCAGCGTCAGCGACAGCACGCCATCCTGATACGTCGCCGTCGCGCTGGCGTCATCGATGTCGCCGGGCAGCGAGAACGTGCGGCTGATCGCACCGCTGTAGCGCTCGCGCCGGATCACGCGTTCGCCGTTCTTCTGTTCGGTGTTGCGCTCGATCTTCGCGTTGATCGATACGGTATTTCCCGTCACCTGGACGTCGATGTCGTCCTTTGCGACGCCGGGCAGTTCCGCGTTGACCGTATACGCCTTGTCGTTTTCGGAGACGTCGATCTTCATCGACGCAAGATCGGGCTCGTCTGCCAGTGCCATGCCGCGTAGCGGCCTGAACAGCCCCTGGAACAGATCGGACACGGGTTCCATCGAAAACGGATCGTAACGCGTCATGTTGCTCATGGTTCGTACTCCTCATACGGTGACATGCGACCGGCGCTTTCGTCCCGACAGCATCGGCCGCAATGAAGATCGGATGGCGCGACACCGACACCACATGCCGCGCATGGGACGAATGATCTTTCGAAATCCAGCGTACCCGCACGCCCCGGCACGCGCTTGATGCGCGTCAAGGGTGGCGGTCGATTACGTACAGAACCGGAAATGGCCGCTGTGGAGCAGGATCGGCCGTCCGCCGATTTCCTCGAGCAGCCAGCGGGCAGTGCGCTCGATGGCGGGACGATGTCGCGCAAAGGCCTCGACGAGATCCTGCTCGCGAGGCGACGCCGCGCGGAAGTGGTCTTCCAGCGCGGCCGAGGTGATCGCGCAGCGCACGCGGCGACCTTCGACGAGCGCCGGAAAGCTCAGCGCGGAATCGAGGTCGCAATACGTCGGATGTTCGGAAGGAAACGATATCTGCATGATGATCACCTGCACAGGTGGCGCACTGGCCCTAGGCCGCGACCGTGGCGTGTGAGGTGTCCTCGCCGCGCACGAGCATGACCGCGCAACTCGATGCGCGAAGGAAGCGTTCGGCGACGCTGCCGAGCACCAGCCGCCGGACACCGCGTCGACCGTGCGTGCCGACCACGGCCAGATCGATCGAACGATCGACGACGTAGCGCTGCAGGCGCTCCGCGACGTCCTGACCCAGATCGGTCTCGATGATTTCCGTCTCGCCGTTGACTGCGGCGCGCGAGATCGTCCGGTCGGCGTCTCGCAAGATCGCGGCGCCATGGCGCCGGATCTCGTCGAGCAAGGCTTCCGGCTCCATGCGGCCGCCGTAGGCGAACAGCGTGGATTTGTCGACGACGAACACGGCAAACAGGCGGGCGCCGCATAACCTGGCCATCCTGAGGCCTTCGTCGAGCGCCTGATTCGCCGAAGGACTACCGTCCGTGGCGACCATGATATTCGTGTACATGCGAACCTCGCGGAGAAGCGACGCGCCGGCGGCGTCCGGATTCGCTTCCATCATCGGTGCTCGCCGCAAGCAGGCGTTGACCGAGGTCAACGGTTTGGAGCCGCGGCGAAACCGGTACTAGAAGAAACGAGCGCCGTTGGCCGGCATCCGGCCGACCGAGAGGCGAGACGCCGCATTACCGACGGCTGACGGAATCTGTCGCTAGCCCGGCGGTTTCTCGTCTGACCGGAAGTCTTGCTCGATTTGAAGGATTTTCCTGGCGCACACATCGTATTGCCATCCCGGGCCGCCGTTGCTGTCATACATGCCCTTGCACATCGCCTTGAGCCGGATCACCGAGCCGCCGCCCGATTCCGCGCGTGATGCCCACAGATAGACTTCTCCAGCCAGATACGGTTGCGCCGTTTCGATCCGGTCCGCACTGAATTGCGTGATTCGGGTTGACGAATGATCCTGGACGTAGCGCCGCGTGCGGCTCCACGCGCGGTCGCATTCGGACGGGGTCGAACACTGCAGCGATGCGGCCTGACGCATCGCAAGTAGCTGCGTCTCCGTCGACCTGAAGGTCGCGAGCCGGTCCGGTCCTGCACACGCGCCCAGCGCAAGCAGCACGCCAACCATCAACATCCGTCGTTTCATCGCCAATGCCTCGCGAGGCTGTGAGTTCCGCTCGCAACGGAACGGCATGATCGCGCTCGGCATCGAGCCGACCGCATCGCGACTGGCATGCGGCATTTCGCATGCAGTCACGCGCCACCATTGCGCAAGCGCTGAATTCAACTGTATTGCCACTCCGCCGAACGCGGTTGATGTGTGTCATCAGACGCGTTCGCGCGCGACGGACAGCGCATCATCGCGGCCGGTGTGGAGGCGGCGGGCGGCCGACGCAGGCCGCCCTCCCAGTCAGCCCTGCTTGACGGACATCAAGTCGAAACATGCGTGGGTCGGCTGCAATAGGGGGCGTCGAATCGGCAATCCTTGGCCGGTCAACCCGATCCAGTGACATCGAGCTGGCGAGAACATGCCATGCCCGATGCTCGTTTCGAACCCACTCCAGCGGGTGCGGCAACCCGAACGCGCGCCCCGTATAACCGATCCGTTCATCATGCCCCGATCGCCGCATGTTCCGTTCGCGCTGAGTCGCGGAGATGCCCGACGAAAGTCGACGCAATTCGATCGCGCAATGCGCCGACCCGCCACCTATCCCCACCCCGCGGGCCGGATCGAGCGGATCGAAACCCATCTGTCCGTCATTTATCTGGCCGGGCGCTACGCGTACAAGCGCATCAAGCCGGTGCACTTCGCCTTCGTCGATCTCATGCGGCCCGCACTGCGGCGCCGCTGCGCGCTCGCGGAGTGCACGCTCAATCGGCCGTTCGCCGGCCCGCTGTACCTGGGTGTCTGGCCGCTCGTCTCGCACGGCCGGCGATGCGCGTTCGCTGCACCGGTGCCGACCGGCGGGCGCCGGCGCCGGCAGCAGACGGTGCCTGGCGAGTACGTGGTGCGCATGCGCCGGTTCGACGCGCGGGCGATGTTGTCGGTTCGCAGCGCATCGCACGACGACGGTCTGGCGGATGCGGACGCCCTCGCCGATACGCTGGCCCGCCATCATCTGCACGCGTCGCGCCGTGCGCCACGCGGCCGTGCCGGCAGCGCAGCGAGCGTCGCCGCCCAGTGCCGGCCCTTGCTCGACACGCTCGACGTCACCGTGCCGGACGAAGCCGCGCTGCGCGCCTGGTACGAAGCCGAACTGACCCGCATCGCACCGCTGCTCGCCGATCGGCATGCGCTCGGTTTCGTGCGCGCGTGCCATGGGGACCTGCATCTCGACAACATCGTATGCTGGCGGAACCGGATCCTGATGTTCGACTGCATCGAATTCGACGACACGCTGCGCTGGATCGACGTGGCGAGCGATCTTGCGTTCGCGCTGATGGATTTCTCCGCTCATGGACGTGCGGATTGTGCCCACCGCCTCCTTTCCGGCTGGCTGGCACGCACGGGCGACCATGCGGCACTGGGCGTGCTGCCGTGCTACTTCGTCTACCGTGCGCTGGTACGCGCGCTGACCGCCCGACTGCGCGGCGACGAAGCGGCGCGCGCCGGCTACTTGCGCATTGCGTCGGCGATGGCCGATGCGCGACGCGAAGCGCAACCGGTGTTGCTCCTGTGTCACGGGGTTTCCGGCTCGGGCAAATCGCTGGCCAGCCGGGCGCTGGCCGCGCAACTCGGCGCCATAAGGTTGTCCAGC
Source organism: Burkholderia sp. Bp9012 (assembly GCF_003853825.1). Taxonomy (NCBI): domain Bacteria; kingdom Pseudomonadati; phylum Pseudomonadota; class Betaproteobacteria; order Burkholderiales; family Burkholderiaceae; genus Burkholderia; species Burkholderia sp. Bp9012. Next base: position 101,794 of record NZ_QTQA01000010.1, read on the forward strand.
GACGTCGAGCGCAAGCGCCTGGCCGGTGCATCGACCGACACCCGCCTGTCCCCCGGCGCGTATTCGGACACGGCGATCGACGAGGTTTACGAAAGACTGCTTTCGGAGGCGCGTGTGGTCCTCGACAGCGGCTACACGGCGATCGTCGACGCGACGTTCCTGCGCCAGCACAACCGTTCGGCGTTCGTCGCCCTCGCCGCACGGCTCGGCGTGCGCGTCGCAATACTCGATTTCACCGCGAGTCGGGCAACGCTCACCGCGCGCGTCGCTGCCCGCGCTGCACGCGGACACGATGCCTCCGATGCCGACACCGCCGTGCTGGCCCGGCAGATCGGGCATGCCGACCCGCTCACCGAAGCCGAAGCCGCGATCGCGATTCGTTTCGACACCGATTGCGATGCCGCGGCGTACGAAAGCCCCGCGTTCTGGGCGCCGTTGCTCGCCACGCTGCGCACATGAGCGCGCGGGGCGCATGCCTCGGGCAAGCGGCCCGGCCGCGCCGGGCGCCGGCCCCGCAACGTCACGCGCGGAAACGCTGCTCCTCGATCTGCTGCAGCTTGCCGACTTCCACGACGCCGCTGAGCAACCCCGCGAGATGCTCGACGATATCGTCGAGCGTCACGATACCGACGAGGCGGCCTGCATCGTCGACGACCGGCAGTCTCCGAATGCCCGACCGGCGCATCTCTTCGAGCGCGACGCCGATCTCGTCCGTGTCGGACACGACGACGAGACCCCGCGACATGATCTGGCCGGCCGTCACGTCGCCCGGATCGTCGCCGCGGGCCATCACCTCGATCACCAGGTCGCGGTCGGTAATCAGGCCGATCGGAATGGCTTCGCCATTGCGGTACTCGATCACGACGATGTCGCCGACATGCGCGTGCCGCATGCGATCGGCCAGTTCAAACGCACTGCATTCGGCCGTGCACGTTTCGACCGGTTGGGTACTGATTCTTCCGATGTGCATGATGAAGCTCCCATTGCCCTTTGCATGGACGATACGCATGCGCACCGCCCCGCGGCGACGCATGTTTCCCGAGTTCAGGGTAAGCGCGGCGCCCCGGGCAGGCTTGACGCACGTCAACCTGCCGCTCGCCGTCGGTGCCTGACGCGGCGCGGACGGCGAGGCGGCGAGGCTGCGAGGCTGCGACCGTCCATGATCTGCCTCAACGGCCACGCACGTGCCACCGATAACGTGGCGGTATGTCGTGAAATTCGATTCCGGTCGCACCGCTGGCCGGCAACGCCACCTCCGTCCCGCGGATTCCGTCGCCATGACCTACGCATTGATTCTGGTGAACTTCGCCGTGTTCATCGCCGAGGCGAGCGGCGGGCCGGTGCTCATCGATCTGTTCGCGCTATGGCCGCCGGCACGACCGGGCGTGCCGGCGGCACCGGGTTTCCACGTCTGGCAGTTGCTGACCTACAGCGTGCTGCATGCCAGCCTCGCTCATATCGCGTTCAACATGTTCGGGCTCTACATGTTCGGACGCGACGTCGAACGCGTGCTCGGGCGCGCGCGCTTTCTCGCGCTCTATCTGGCGAGCGTGCTGGCCGGCGCGATCACGCAGCTCGTGGTGATCCGGGCCCTGCCGCCCAGCGACGCACCGACCGTCGGTGCGTCGGCCGGCGTTTTCGGCGCGCTGATCGCCTATGCCGTACTGTTTCCGAAACGACGCGTCATGCTGCTGTTTCCACCGGTACCGATGCCCGCATGGCTCTTCGCGACCGGCTATGCGTTGACCGAACTGCTGTCCGGCCTCAGCGGCGACACGAGCGGTGTCGCGCATTTCGCCCATCTCGGCGGAATGCTCGGCGCGCTCGCGTGCCTCGCCTTCTGGCGAACACGCGCGGACGAGCGCGCGTGACGCCGGTTCCCGCCGATGGCGGGAACGCACTCTAGATGCTGAGATATCCCTGGAACAGCCACGGTGGACCGGCTTTCTCGCCGGTCGCGCAACCGCTCGCGGCGGGCGCGCAGACGCCCGAGAAACCGGGCGACCCGTCCTGCCAGAACGACGGCACGAAGGAAAATTCGCCGTTGACCGTCACGACGAAGTCGCAATTGAACTGCGACGGCGCGAAAATCGTTACCTCGCGGAAGAACGACGTGGCCTCGTCATGCGCCGTGCTGCGCGCGGCAAGCAGCCCCCTGGAGTCATAACGTGCCGGCAGCGTATAGATCTTCCCGCCGCGCTCGACCGCCTCCGCCGGTGTGAAAACGAGTTCCACGCCCGGGTACGGCAGGCGGTAAGGCTCCCGACAGATCGGGCCGTCGGGCCCGAGCGCGAGCGGCGGATGGACCCAGAGCGAAAGCGCCAGCGGGCTCGTGCGCTGGGCGAAGTATTCTGAAAGCCAGTTCATGGTCAGTCCTCCCGTGAACGGTCATTGACGTCGAGTTGCGGAGCGTGTCTGCCGGATCGACGCGGTTGCGTCGACGGTTCGTCCAGCGTCGCACGCCCCGCCGTGAGACGCTTGATGCCGATCAAGCACGCGACCGACATGCAGCCCGAGCGGTCAGCGGCCGAACGTGCGGGTATGGTCGTCGTAGTCGAACAATCCCGCGTAGCGGCCCCAGTCGATCACGCCCCGCAGCGCCTGGTCCGCGCTGCGCGGATCGAGATGATCGTCGAGTTCGAGCTCGAAACGCTCGCGCGGCGCGCGATGCCCTTCGCGTTCGCCCAGCACTTCGTCGATATGCTCGGCGAGCGGCACGAACCGGACGACATGCTCGCGAAACAGACACCGCCGGGCATCGTCGTCGCTTTGCGCGAGTACATGGCCCGCGGCACTTAGCCGGATGGACCGGTCGCGCCATTCGGCAAACGCGAGCAGATCGAGCGCGGCCGCCGTCGAATACAGCGCGTCGGTCCGGAGCGCGAGCGCCGATGCAATCGTGCCGAGCAGCGCCCGCCGCGCACTACCTCCGCATGGTGCTCCACGACGCCTCTCCCCGCCGATGATGGCGGCTCGTCTTCCCGGGCGGGGCGGCCGGCAGGCTTGACCTGCGTCAACCGCCCGGCAATGCGCGGCGCCACGATTGCAGCGAGTCCTGCCGCGCAACGGCCACCGTTCAGGAGCGTCCCGATGACATCCGTTCCGGCTACGCCGTACCGCACCGACGAGCGCGCCTGCGTCGGCTCACGCGGCGGGGTACGCGTTCGCGAGCGCCTCGACGAACGCGTCGAGGCGCTCCGGCGCGAGCCGGTTGATGCCGGCCGCCCCTTCCCGGCCACCGCCTTCCGGAAATGCGCGACAAAGACGATCGGCGCCATACGGCGCGGCGACGGGCGCGCGAACGCTGACGGTGTACCCACCCGAGACCGCCAACGTCAGCACCGCGTGAGCGCGTGCCGCGTCGCCACGCGCGAGCCGATTGGCGAAAACGCCGCGCACGCGACGCGCCCAGCGCGTGGCGGGGAGGATATAGACGTCCGCCCCCGGCAGTGCGATGTTCGCGCGCTGTCGCTCCGCCCGCGCGATATCGCGTCGCCGGTTGGCGTCGAGCCGCCGCGCGAGGGGCGACCTCGCGAACTCGAGCGGGTTCGCATATTGCCGCACCGCCGCATACACGGCCAGCGGTGCCATGAAGAGATCGTCCGGGCGATCGCCGTACCCGTTGTAGTTCACGGATTCGCCAAGCACCTGCAGACGGTAGGCATCGGCATCCGTCAGGCCGCAGGCGGCGGCGAGCTTGCCGGCCGCGCCGACGAGATTGTCGCCATAGGCGCCGACCACCGCCCAGAGTCGCTGCCGGCCCGCCAGGTACCGGTCGACGATGATGCTCGTACAGGTGTCCGGCGCCGTGTCGATATGCGCGCGAAGGTGCGGATGAGTGGGCACGGCGCCGGGCATGTGGTGATCGAAATAGTCGACGTCGACCCCGCGCGCCAGCAGCGCATCGAGTGCCGCGCGGTTCGCGTCGAGCGAAACGTCCAGGACGGTGACGATGTCGCCTCGGGCGGCCGGCACGCGCGCGAGCAGCGCGATGTCGCGCTTGGGCCCCGTCACGAGCACCGACTCGGCCGGCATCTCGAGCCGGAGCTGCTGAAGCGAACAGATGCCGTCCGCATCACCGTTGAACACGTCAAAGCGCGTCATGATTCGCAACGCCCGATAACTGCATGAATCGAGGTAGCCATGCCATGGAACGACTCCCTTTCAGCCTGTTTGCCTTCGCCTCGTGTCGCGCCTTCGGTGAACGAATCGCGGCCCGTCTCGGCGTCACGCTCGCCGCGCACGAGGAACGTCCGTTCGAGGACGGCGAACACAAGACGCGTGCGCTTGTCAGCGTGCGCGGACACGATGTCTACGTCGTGCAGTCGCTGCACGGCGAGCCAGGCAGTTCCGTCAACGACAAGCTGTGCCGGTTGCTGCTGTTCATCGGCGCGTTGAAGGACGCGTCGGCCGCACGCGTTTGTGCGGTGACGCCCTACCTGTGCTACTCGCGCAAGGACCGCCGGTCCCAGCCGCGCGACCCGGTATCCACGCGCTATGTCGCCACGTTGCTCGAAGCGGTGGGCGTCGATCGCGTCGTCACGATCGACATCCACAACATCGCGGCGTTCCAGAACGCGTTTCGCTGCCCGACGGAGCATCTCGAGGCGAACGGCATGCTGGTCGAATGGTTCGCCGGGCAAGCCGGCGACCGGCCGGTCGTGGTCGTATCGCCCGACGCAGGGGGCGTGCGGCGAGCCGAGGACTTCCGTGCACGGCTGGAAGCGCGCACCGGGCGCCCGGCCGACGCGGCGTTCGCCGGCAAGCTGCGCAGCGGCGGCATCGTGACACCCAAGCCGATCGTGGGCGAGGTCGCCGGCCGTTGCGCCGTCATCGTCGACGACCTGATCGGCACCGGGACGACATTGGCCCGCACGGCTGAGGATTGCCGCACGCTCGGCGCGCAATCCGTCTACGCGGTCGCGACGCATGGGATGTTCTTTGAAGACGCGGCCGACCTGCTCGGCGGCGACGCGCTCGCCGGCATCGCCGTGACCGACACGGTGCCGCCCTGGCGCGTGCCGGCCGGGCCGCTCAGGGACAAGCTCGCGATACTCGACAGCGCGCCGCTGTTTGCCGAGGCGATTGCGCGTATCCATCGCGGCGGCTCGCTCACGGACCTGTTGCGGCGCTGACATGGCTTGCCACCCAAGCAAGCTCGCAGTCGTCGGCGTGCCGCCGGGCGAGCGCGACGTACGTGCTCGCGCGATCGCGCCAGACCGGCGTCACCCTGAATGCGGGCTCGCGCAGGTGCCACGCGGCGAGCCGCGCGCGCGTCATGGCCCGGCAGCTCTGGTAGAAATTCACGCATCCGTCATCGACATCGTCGCCGCTCGCGGAGCGATAGGCATTGACGAGCGCGTCCGCGAAACCCGGTGTGCCGAGACGCTCGCATTCGAGCGCGAGAAAGCCGACCTCGTCGGCCGCATCCTGGACTCTCAGTCGTCTGCAGAATTCGAGGCAATCGATGATCGCGACCGGATCGTCGATGCAGACGTGTTCGGGACGCAGATCGCCGTGCCCTTCGACGACATGCCCCTGTCGCACACGCAGGTCGAAGCGCGCGGCTTCACAGACGAGCAACGATCGCTGCCGCGCGCAGAGCGTCCGCACGGTATCGGCGGACTGGCCCGCGAGTGGCTTGCACAACGCGCGTTCATTGGCGTCGATCGTGCAACGCAGCGCTTCGCGATAAGCCGAACCGTCGATTCGCGCGGGTGCCAGGGTATGGTAGAACGCGCTCAGGCGAGCCGCGATGCGACACGCATCACCTGCCGTAGCCATGCCACGCGACAACACGCGGTCGAGCATGCGTGCAGCCGGCAGGCGCCGCATCCTGACCAGCCAGTCGACTATTTCGCCAGGTCCGCCCGCATGCAAGCAACCGCGGGCGTCGATGACGAGCGGCACCACGTCGAGATAGACGTCGGCCGCGAGCCGACGGTTCAAACGCACCTCCTCGCAACAGAAGCGATGCCGCGCGGCCAGCGTTCGAAAATCGAGTTGCGGCGCGCGCACGGGCTTCTTGAGCTTCCACGCGTACCGGTCCGTCAGGAATACCCATGACATGTGCGTCTCCACGGCCTCGACCGATCCCGTGCCGTCTGGCCAGGCTGCGGGCATGCGCAACGCGGCCACCTTGTCGCTCAGCGTGATCGCGCGGCCGGCCGGGAGATGGGCATCGATCATGCCGCTTGCTGCCCAGCGGGCGTGTCCAACCTGGCATTCTCCTGCGCGACGAGTGCCGACAGCGCCGGAGAAATCGCCGGCTGCAGCGGCATGACGGGCATCAGCGCATGCATCGGATCGGGTAGCGTGGACAGTTCGCGCATTGCGTGAATGCGGCTCTCGCCGAGCGTGGGGGCAGCGAGTCGCGCCCCTCCGATCATGACGGGCCGCAACAGCGGGGTTCCGTCGATGTGTTCGCCGTCGAGTCCGATGCTGTCGGCGGTGATTCGCCCGTCCGGGCCGTATTCCCGAAACACCTGCTTGCGGCCGGGCAGCGTGGCCTTGCCCTCCGAGCGTTTGCAGCGCGCCCGGCCCGCATACTCGACGAGCTTGTACGCGCAGTCGAGGCACGGTGCGTCCGCCGACGTACTCATCTGTGTGCCGATTCCGAAACCGTCGATCGGCGCATGCTGGTGAACAAGTTCCTGCAGCCGGTGTTCGTCGAGATTGCCGCTCGCGAAGATCGTCGCGTCCGTCAGGCCGCCGTCGTCGAGAATCGCGCGCACGTTGCGCGCGTGCGCCGCCAGATCGCCGCTGTCGATCCGGACGCCCTTGATGCGCACGTTCTCGGGCGCAAGCCGCCGCGCCAGTTCGACTACCTTGTGCGCCGCGTGCTCCGTATCGTACGTATCGATCAGCAGCAACGCGTTATCCGGCTGCGACCGCGCGAAATGCTCGAACGCAAGCGCTTCGTCGTCATGCGCCTGGACGTATGAATGCGCCATCGTGCCATAGACGGGAATGTCGTAACGCAAGCCGGCGAGCAGGGTCGCCGTGCCGGAAAATCCTGCAAGGTAACTGGCCCGCGCGGACAGCATCGCCGCCTCCGCGCCATGCGCGCGCCGCAGGCCGAAGTCGACCAGCAACCTGCCATGCGCGACGAGCGTGGCGCGTGCGGCCTTGCTGGCAACCAGCGTCGCGTAATGGAGCAGGTTCATCACGCGGCTCTCGACGAACTGCGCCTCGCGAAGCGGCGCCGTGATCCGCAGGATCGGTTCGTCGCCGAAAAACACCGTGCCTTCCGGCATCGCGTCGACGGTGCCCGTAAAGCGGAAGCCGGCGAGCGACGCGAGGAAATCCGCTCGCAAGCGCCCGGTCGCGGCCAGTCGCTCGAGGGTGGCGGCCGTAAAGCACAGGCCCTCCAGATAGTCGAGCACGTGCTCCAGTCCCGCCGCCATCAGGAATGCCCGATGCTCGGGCAGCGCCCGCACGAAGAACTCGAAGCTGGCCGTGTCGTTCATTCCGGCATCGAACGCGGCCTGCATCATCGTCAGTTCATACCAATCCGCCAGCAGCACGTCGTCGACGTCAGCGTCCGGCCAGAATCCGTTCATCATGTGCCCTCCCGCGTCGCTCGTGCGCAATCGTGCAGCCGGTATCCGGCCGCTTCGTTGCGGACAAGCGTCGCTTCCGTCATTGCGGCGCGGGGCCCGGGGTCGACGGAACCGCGGTCCACACGCCATTGCACGACGCGACATACGGATAGTATCCGCGCGGGTCGTTGCAGTAGTACCACGTGCGTGCCGGCGGCAGCCGGGCCGGGGTCGGTGGCGGCCGCTGAACGACGATCGCCGGCGGAATGTAGGTCGGATACGGATACATCGGTTCAGGATAGATGTACCAGTAGCCGTCGACGATCCACCACCACGCGTAACGCCCGCCGTGCCAGTCCTGCACCCATCGACCGCCCTGCCATCGCGCACGCTCCCTCGGCGCGAAGTGGCGAAAGTCCCGCCCGTGGAAATCCCTGCGGTGAAATTCCTGGCGGGGGACATGACGCCCATGCTGGGCATGTGCCGGCTGCGTCGGAACGCAGCACGCCGACGCGCACAGCACGAGCACGCGGCATGCGCGTCTGAGCCTGTTCATGGTTGTCATTCTTCGCGGAGATGCGATCCATCGTATTGAGGCCGTGCCGCGCGGCTTTGATCGGGATCAACGCATGCCCGCGGCCCGGCGGAATGCCGGCGACGCGGCATTCGCAGGTCTCAGGTCATGCCTCGCGCAGGGTTCGTATCGCCGTGCTCGCCGGTTCGAATACAGCGCAGATGACGGTGAGCACCGCCGTCCGTCAGTACGTGAAGGTGTCCGATTTCTTCATTTCGATCCATGTCATTCCGCTGCGCAACCCCTCCAGCGCAGCCTCGCGCTCGGTCGCGAATACCCGGTGATGCGGAAAGACATGCTCGCACTTGCAGTCGGGCGAGCGGACCATCACGTGGACCCGGCAGCTATAGCCGCCGCTCGCGACGCCAACCGTTTCGATCGCCACGGTCCAGTCCGCCGCGTTCAATTCACCGGAAATCGTCATGATTACCCCCTTGCTTGCCGTGCGAGCGCATGCCGCTTCGATCATCGGTCGCGCCACGCCGCGAGGCGCGATGACGATATCCGGCCTGCCGCCGGAAGATCCATATCGGACCGGCAACGAGGCCCAGGATCGCGGCCCACAGCAGAAGCACATAGCCGAACAATTGCCAGAATTCACCGACCCGCTGCTGCAGGATCCAGGTGCGGTACGACGCGACGTCGCTCGCGGCATCCGGATACGATGCGCGATAAACGAACAGCGGCAGGCAGACGTCGTATTCGGGAATCGGTGTCATCAGCAGCGATCCAGCCGGCCGCGCGCTCACGCGCCCACACTCCGGCGCGGTCATGCCGGTCAAGACACCGATGCTCACCGGATGGTCGTGGATCGCCCCGAGCCACGTCGTCGCGCTCGACAGCAGCAGGCAGAGACCGATTGCGCCGAGCCACCGGCGCATCGGGGTGCGCAGGCCGGTATGCCGGCCGCGTGTCATGGGATCGCGCGCGGCCGAGGGGCGCATCGCACCGGCATCGAGACCGCCGCTGCGTCATGCCCGGCGCGACGGAAGCTGGAACCGACTGGATCAGCCACGCTGTTTCTCCTCGAAATACGGCTGGCGGGCCGCCACGAGCCGCAACTCGTCGAGCAGCGCCGCGGCCGCGCGCAGCAGATCGTCGAGCGAGACAATGCCGACGAGCTCGCCGTCGTCGCCGACGACCGGCAATCGACGGACGCCGTGCTGGCGCATCCGCTTCGCGAGCAGCCAGATGTCGTCGTCGACGTTCGCGGTCGCGACGGGCGCCGACATGATGTCACCGACGAACAGCGAACCGGCCTCCGCATCGGGGCTGACCACCGTCAGCACGATGTCGCGATCGGTCACCATGCCGACCGGCACGCATCGCCCCTCCTCTTCGCGCACGACGATCAGATCGCCGGCGTGCGCGTCGCGCATCATTTCCGCCGCCTCGACGACGGTTGCGCGTGCCGAACACATGGCGACATCGCGGGTACAGAGCATCGCGGCATTCATGTTCGTTCTCCCGGCCGGGGCAAGGCGGACCATCGATCGATGTCCGCCGCCACCCGAACCATCATGCAACGGTAAGTTGATCGACCACGTCGCGCACGCCCGGCGCCGACCACGCGGCATCGAAGGCAAGCCGCCGTTCGCTCAGCGAGCCGATCTGACCAGTCGACGTCACGATGCGTTCGTGCACTTCGACGCCGATGCGCACCGCATCGATCGACGGATCCCACTCGAGTTCCTGTTCGACGTCCTTCTTCAGCTCGCTGTCGCTTTTCATGGCCATCGACTCCTGTCCGCAATCGATGAAGACAACGGTAATTCCCGCTGCGCCGCGCGGAATTGATACAGGTCAGCGCGCGGCGTGGAGCGCGATCCCAGCCGATGTTTCCGCCGCGATCGCGCGAAATGCAGTCGTGACGTCGACGTTGCGCCCTTGCCTGGTGCGATCGCTTCTGGCGAGTCGCAACACCATTTGGCGCCCGTCGGCCGACAGGCAGGCGGGCGCCTCGGCAAGCGATGCTGCATCCAGTCGAACGAGACCGCGATCGACGAGGCAGCGCAGGTCGACGGGGTCGCCCTGCTGGCGGCGCGGCTCGCTGGCGAGCACCATCAGGATCGCGATTTCGTGCGGACTCAGCAGCCGGTCGCCATCGGCGTCGATCCGGTGATGCTGGTGAGGCGTAGCAGCCGACACGCTCGGTGCCGATGCTTCGGAACGGGAAATGATCTGGCGATTCAACGTGTTCGTAATCAAGGCGGGCATGATGGTGTCCGTATCATGAACGTGAAGACGCAGACGGCACGGCACATGTAGAGGTCGACATGCAAGGACATCAATATTCGCTCCTGCCGGGCAATCGTTCTTGATGCAGGTCATCCGGCAGACGCGAACGATCGAAACGTTCCCCGATTCGTCTGATGCAAGCCCATCGAAACACCGATGCGCACGCCTCGCGGGACAGCCCCGGATTGCTTGCCCGGTCTTCGCGTCGAACTTCCCGTCGCCTGGTGCGGCGTGAAATCCCGCTCTGGCAATACGCGCGCTGCTGAGGCCACCGTCGCCGAACGGTCCTGACTGCTGTGATTGACCGCCATCAACGTTCTCGCGCGACGTCGCTCATAGATTTAAAGGAAACACGCGGAGCAATCCGTTCCGCCAATCCGGACGCCACCCATGCCAAACGAAGCCGAAGCTCGCCGCGCCTTGCTCGTGCACCTGGGCAGCATCCTGCGAACGCTCAGTTGCGTGCTCGAATACGAACCGGATGACAGGACGCTAGATTCGCTGCTGGCCGCGCAGCCGATGCTCGCGGACATTCCACTGCTGAATCAGGTGTTCGCGCACATGACCGTGCGTGAATTCACGCGCGCGGTCCTCCACGCATACTGTCTGTGGCCGCAGTTGTTGCTCGACGAACCGCTCGATCGCGATGCCCTCGCGGAGCCCGTATGCGCGTGGCTGTTCTCCGACAACCCGGGAGGCTGGGCACGGTATGTCGCCTCGCTCGGTGCCGAGATTCCGTGGTTCGGGCAAGGCATGGGGCCGTCATCGTCGTCCGCGAGGCGACCGGCTCGCAAATCGCCGGTCGTGTGATCGACCGTCACGCATCGGGCGACGCGCGCGTCGTCCGCGCCGTCACGTTGCCCGCTACGCGCTCATGTGCCGTTCGCGGTCGGCAAGCCGCCGCGCGACCGCCGCCGTCGTTTCACTGCGCGAGTAGAAGACGACGAGTATGCGTCGAGACGTGTCCATGTTCCACTCCGTGCTTCCGTCCGGGATCCGTACACCAGCTCATGCACCGGCGATCGGGGCGACGCTGATGCAAGTCAACCCGTCGCTGCACGATCCGGCGACAGTAGGCTTGTCCGAATTTCACGCGACTTCCCGCCCATGCGCCATGTGGTATGACCTGATCGAACAGCAACGGCAATGGTTGCGAACGTGGGACACGGCGGCGCGGTTCACATGCGGCCTTTGGCCCGATGCCGCGTCGTCGTACTACACCGACCTGTTCGAACCCCTGCTCGACCTGCAGCCCGACGCGCCACGGTTCGCCATCGAGTCGATCGACGTGGGCGGCCGTCGCATCGACCTCGACGAAACGATCGTCGCGCACACTCCGTTTTGCACGCTGCGCCGCTTCTCGCACGCGGGTGCGCAACGCGTGATCCTGCTCTGCGTGCCGCTGGCCGGCCATGTGGCCGTGATGATGCGGGAGACGGTCGAGACCCTGCTGGCCGACGGCGACGTCTGCATCACCGACTGGATCGATGCGCGCGATGTGCCGCGCGACGCGGGCCGATTCGGCCTCGACGAATACGTGTCGATGCTCGACGGTTTCATCGATACCCTGCTTGCGGACGCGCGCCCGGTGCACGTCGTCGCGGTCTGTCAGGCGACGTTTCCGTCGCTTGGCGCCATTGCGCTGCGCGCACAACGCGGTGCCGCGCTGCCGGCGAGCCTGACGTTGATCGGTGGCCCCCTCGATGCCCGCATCAATCCGAGTGCGCTCGGGATCGCGGCCCGCTCGCATTCGCTCGACTGGTGTCGCGCCACGCTGATCGAGACGGTGCCGCACGGCTTCGCCGGATACGGACGACAGGTATTTCCGGCCTATCTGCAGCGTGCCGAGATCGCGCTCGCCTATCCGCAACACTACGTGGCGCTGGTCGATCGCTATCGACGAGCGGTGTCGAGCGGCGACGCCAACGCACTCGCAACCGCACGCCGCGCGCTGCGGGAATACCTGACGCTCCTCGACATGCCCGCCGAGTACTTCCTCGATACGGTCGACATCGTTTTCCAGCGGGCATGTCTGGCAAACCGGACTTGGCACGTTCACGGCCAGCGGGTCGATCCCGCCGCGCTGCGCTCGATCGCGTTGATGACCGTTGAAGGCAAATGCGATGCCGTCACCGGTGCCGGCCAGACCCATGCCGCGCTGGCCATGTGCAGCGGTCTTGCAGCGAATGCGCGGCAACGCGTCGACATCGACGACTGCGACCACTACGGACTCTTTACCGGCGATCATTGGCTCACCGACGTGCATCCTGTACTGCAGGCGGCATTCGCTCGCTCGGAAGATGGCCGACCGCGCACGGGCATGGCTTGACCCTGCGTTCATTCCGATCCGGGACGGTCGTGTGCGCGCCGCCACGCTCGGGAATCGGTCGGTTCAGCCGAATCCTCCCGCGCGTCGGTTCTGCTGACCTTCCAGGACGTCACGCGGCACAATGCGACCGAGCGGGAATGGCGTGAATCGCGACACGCGCTGCGCGAACTGGCGCGCACATTGCAGCGTACCCGCGAGGCCGAACGAACCCGTCTCGCTTCCGAGCTTCACGAAGTGCTCGCGCAGGATTTGTTCTCGCGATATGGCGTGAAGATTGGACCGGCGTGGACGCCGCGGCAGCCTCCGTTCTTTATCGGATCGCACGAGAAGCGCTCGAGAAGCGCTCGAGTACGCGAGGCTGCGCGTGCCGGTTGCGCGCATTTCCGTGCATTTGCTGAAATCCGGCGGCTTCGTCAGATGAACGACGCGTTCGTCAGCGGCGAACGCTCGTCGGCGCTCTTTTCGATACGCGAGCGGGTCGCGACAATTGGCGGCAACGCCGACTGGATGTGGCTCATTCCGGCGACGCACGCTCACCGGGCGCAGCGCTTTCCGCGACGGCCACGCGCCGCTTGACCGCGATGAAGCTGTCGGGGCTGACGGAAACCGAGTCGATGCCGCACGCCACGAGAAAATCGACGAATGCCGGATGATCGCTCGGCGCCTGGCCGCACAAGCCGACCTTCGCCCCCGCGTTGCGGGCGGACTCGATCACGCGGGCGATCATCCACTTCACGGCTTCGTTCTGTTCGTCGAACAACCCGGCCAATTCCGCCGAGTCGCGGTCTACGCCGAGCGTCAGTTGGGTCAGATCGTTGCTTCCGATCGAGAAGCCGTCGAAGCGCTGCGCAAACTGGCTCGCCAGGATGACGTTCGACGGGATTTCGCACATCACATAGATCTGCAATCCGTCTTCGCCGCGCTTCAGGCCGTTGGCGGCCAGGACCTCGAGCACGCGGTCCGCCTCGTCGAGCGTCCGGCAGAACGGGATCATCACGACCACGTTCCTGAATCCCATGCCGTTTCGCAGCCGCGCGATGGCCCGGCATTCGAGCGCGAATCCGTCACGGTAGCGCGGCGAATAGTAGCGTGACGCGCCGCGAAATCCGAGCATCGGATTTTCTTCCAGCGGTTCGAACTGCGCGCCGCCGACCAGATGCGCGTACTCATTCGTCTTGAAGTCGCTCATGCGGACGATCACCGGCGCGGGATGACAGACCGCCGCGATACGTGCGAGGCCGTGCGCCAGCCGGTCGACGAAATAGTTCGACGGGTCGTCGTACCCCGACGTCAGGGCGGCGATCTCGCGCTTCGCATGCGCGTCCGTCAGCGCGTCGTAGTGGGCCAGCGCCATCGGGTGGACCTTGATATGGTTGCTGATCACGAACTCCATGCGCGCAAGCCCGATTCCATCGGCGGGCAGTCGCCACCACCTGAACGCCGCGGCCGGATTCGCGAGATTCAGCATGACCTGCGTACGGGTGGCCGGCAGGTCGGTCAGGTCGATCGCGTCCACGTGGTATTGCGCGATGCCCTCGTACACGAACCCGGCCTCGCCCTCCGCGCACGATACCGTCACTTCCTGCTGATCGTGCAGCATGCGGGTCGCGTTGCCGGTGCCGACGATGGCCGGCAACCCCAGCTCGCGGCTCACGATCGCGGCATGCGACGTGCGGCCGCCATGATCGGTGACGATCGCCGCGGCGCGGCGCATCACCGGCAGCCAGTCGGGATCGGTCGTGTGCGTCACCAGTACCGCGCCGTCGACGAATCGCCCCATGTCGTGCGGACTTTCGATCACGCACACGCTGCCGGCCGCAATCGCCTCGCCGACACTGACGCCGGTGAGCAGCTTGCGGCCGGTCTGACCAAGTCGGTAGGTCTTGATGGCGCTGGATTCGCGCCGGGACTGCACCGTTTCGGGACGTGCCTGCACGACGAACAGTTCTCCGCTTACGCCGTCCTTTGCCCATTCGATATCCATCGGCTGGCCATAGTGCGCCTCGATGGCGCAGGCCCATTTCGCAAGCGCCAGGATGTCGCTGTCCGCCAGCACGAAGGTGGCACGCTCGGCTTTCGAGGTCGGCACGTTGCGGGTCGGTGCATTCTCGTCGCGCGCATAGATCAGCTTGCATGCCTTGCCGCCGAGCGTCTTGCCGATGACCGGTGTGCACGCCGGATCGCCGAGCAAGGGCTTGAACACCTCGTATTCGTCGGGGTCCACGGTGCCCTGCACGACATTCTCGCCAAGCCCCCATGCCGCGCTGATCAGCACCACCTTGTCGAATCCTGTTTCCGTGTCGAGCGAAAACATCACGCCGGCCGCGCCGAGGTCCGAACGCACCATCCGCTGCACGCCGATCGACAGCGCGACGCGCAAGTGATCGAAGCCCTTTTCTTCGCGGTAGGAGATCGCGCGGTCGGTGAACAGCGACGCATAGCACCGGCGGCACGCCGCGAGCAGCGCATGCTCACCGCGCACGTTCAGATAGGTTTCCTGCTGGCCCGCGAAGCTCGCGTCGGGAAGATCCTCGGCGGTCGCGCTCGAGCGCACGGCGACATCGACGTCGTCTCCGCCGGCCTGCCGGCACAGTTGCCGATACGCGTCCCGGATCGCGTCGGCGATGTCGTCGGGCCAGTCTCCGCGGAGGATCGCCTGCCGGATCGACGCACCGGCCTCGGCGAGCGCCATCTTGCGTGCGCCGAATGCCTCGAGCGTGCTGCCGATGGCTTGCCTCAATCCGTTTGCGTCGATGAATTGCCAGTAAGCGTCCGCTGTCGACGCGAACCCGGGTGGCACGCTCACGCCCTGTGCGGACAGGTTGCCGATCAATTCGCCCAGCGACGCATTCTTGCCGCCGACGCGCGCCACGTCGCCGCGCCGCAGGTCGTCGAACCAGACGACGTGTGCATTCCCGTGATCCATGACGAGCCCTCCGATGGCCGCGGCCGAGCCGCGAGCGACAAGCGCGGGCCGGCATTGGCCGGCGCTGTCGGCCGAACACGTTCATCCTGATCCGACGCTTCGGCGTCTCACGTGACCTGCATCAAGAACGGCGGCCGACGCGCGAACGGCGCTGCCTCGCGCGAGGCTTCATCTCCGTGGCCGGGCGGCATCGACGGTGAAAGCCGCGAATGAGGCCGATCTCACGCCTGCGGGGCGACATGCGTCGGTGTGGATGTCCGGCTCGGGATGATGGATCGCCTCCTGAACAATGGCGTCTCGGATTCCTGGCAGCCGATGTCGCGGCTGACTGAGCGCCCCATTTCACTGAAAGAACTTCGAAAGCCACCCCGGTGCCGCCGCACGATCGAAAACCACGTGCAATTCCGGGCTGAACGAGCCGAATTCGAGCCCATGCTGCGTCGCCAGCAGCGTCAGCGCCTGGCTCGTATAAAACGAAATATGCCCGTTGCGCGGCACGCAGTACCACCATTGCTCGATCCCACGCGCAAGGATCTCCGGCGTGATCAGGGACGTCTGAAACAACAGTGCGCCGGCGGGCCCCCTGTACCGGATGATGTCGGCGAACAGGCTGCGGGGATCCGGATGATGCTCGAAGACTTCGAACGACAGGATCGCATCGAATTGCCCCTGCGGCGCGACGGGATGGCTGAACGGATCGTACGAGGTCACATCCGCGAACCCGCGCGTGGACAACTTCTTTTCCAGCAGCCCGAGCCCCGAGCCGAAATCGAGAATGCGGTTCTCCCGCATCGACGGAAAGCTCGTGCAGATCAGGTCGGCATGCTGCTGCGGACGATGCTCGAGATACTCCGGATCGTGGCGCGCGTAGTCGTCGTTGTACACGTGACGCGCGAAATCATCGTGCGTCCAGTGGTCGAAGGCCGGCGTGCAGGTGAACCCGCATTGCCTGCACGCGTAGTAGTAGATCGGCACGCCGACGAACGGATCGACTTTTTTCCCGGCGATCATGTCCGCGCCGCAACGCGAGAAATCGACCACGCCGCAGATGTCCGCGTCGGCACCGCACACCTTGCAGGCGATCGTCGCCGGATGATTGGTCAGATGTTCGATCATGTTGCAGTCCCCTGGTTGGTTTCAAGTGCACGCGCCACTGCTCGATCACGTCGTCCCGGCGCCAAGGCTCCGTGCGCCGGAACATCAAGGCCGCCGGATAC
The DNA here is from genome assembly GCF_003853825.1 of Burkholderia sp. Bp9012. Taxonomy (NCBI): domain Bacteria; kingdom Pseudomonadati; phylum Pseudomonadota; class Betaproteobacteria; order Burkholderiales; family Burkholderiaceae; genus Burkholderia; species Burkholderia sp. Bp9012. The sequence continues at coordinate 118,619 of NZ_QTQA01000010.1, forward strand.
CACCGCGAATCGTCCCGATCCGCGAACCAGCGCCAGCAGCCGTCGAATCGCGACAGGATCCATGCCGACTCGTTCAGCGCACCGGCCGGGAAATTGATCGGCAATGCTTTGCGACTGCACGCGCGCTGTCGAATCGCGTTCAGATCGGGTTTTCGGGCCTGAGCGCTGTGCGGTCGAATCCTTGTCGTTCGCTGATCGCTGCCGCTCAGGCCGCCCGACGCGCGTCGCCGGCGTACCGCGCCGCACCGCGCACGAAGCGCGCAAAACCCGACTTGTACCACGGCGCGATCGTCCCGTGCGGCGCACGATACCCGGTTTCCATCGAACATTTGTTAAATAGCTTGAATAGCCGACAACCGGTCGACAATTTGCCTTAACATCCGGCCACACGATCGACCATGGCCTCCGACAAGGACCGCGGTCGCCCTTTCAGCCGCTCGCAAACGGGTGCGGCTTTCATTCGAACGGACAGACGACCATGCTCCAATCACCGGGAGACTCCTTCGTCGGCGGATCGCTGCTCGGCCTGTGCGTCGAGGTGCCGCTCGCCGTGCTCGTTTCGCTGATGATGCATGGCGTCGACTGGAACGGGCCGCGCATCGCGATGCTCGTCGCGACACCCGTGTTGATCGCATGCACCGTGCTGCTGACCCGTCCGGTGGCATTCAGTACGGTATGGAAGCACAAGCGCTCGCCGTTCGAGCTGGACGACAATGTGCGCGCATCCATCTACGGCCGGCTGACCGGCATCGCGCTCGGCCTGGTGTTCGGCATCATGGTCGCGACGACGTTTTCCTGATGACAGGCGTTCGCGCGTAGCACATCGGCCTCGCGCAGCACGGCACCCCGTTGCATAAGAAGATCCCTCCCCCCGTGACCCGGCTCGCGTCCATCGGACGATTCCATCGATCGATATGACCGCGAGCACCGGTCGCCGCGCGTCGCACGGGCTGTGCGTAAAGTTCTGAGCATTCGCCGTCGGGCGCCGGGATTGCGCCGCGCCACCCGACGCGCCGCAGGTTCGTCCGGTCTTGCCACTGACCGGCGACCACTCCGGCTCGGGACGGACCGGCGAGCCGCCTCTACCGCGCCACTCTGATCGCGCATCCGTCCTGCGATCCGCGGCAGAATTTACAAACGCAGCGTCACCCGGCACCGCCCGCGCATGCCGGGCTCATGCCGCACGGCCCTCGGGCCTGGGCGCGCGCGCGGCACGCGGCTTGCTCGTGTCGGCGCGGATATGGCTGCGGCACGGAATCGCCGGCCGCCAACGGCATTGTCTGGTCGTGAGCGATGAAAACTGCATCTCCCCTGCTGGAATCGGCACCGATGCGGGCCGATCACTTCGTCCAGTTCTACGAGTCCGATGCGCAGCTCGTGTCGGAAGTCGCACTGTTCGCGGCCGATGCGCTGCGCGCGGGCGGCAGCGCGATCGTGATCGCGCGACCCGACTGCCTCGCGGCGGTGCACGAACGCCTGCGCACGCTCAGCGCACCGATCGGCCACGCGGCCCGCGAGCGCATCTTCATGTCGAGCGCGCAAACGCTGCTCGACAGCTTCATGGACGGCGACCTCCCTGACCCCGCGCGCTTTCGCCGCTCGATCGGCACGATCGTCGAAGCGGCGGTCCGCGCCGGCCGACCCGTGCATGTGTTCGGCGAAATGGTCGCGCTGCTGTGCGCGCAGGAGCGGTACGCCGGTGCGCTGCGGCTCGAAGCGCTATGGAACGAGCTGATCGAGCAACATCGCTTCTCGCTTTACTGCGGCTATCCGGGCGACGTGTTTCCAAGCGCCGAGCAATCGGAGACGTTCCGCCATGTGTGCGCGCTGCATCGCCGCATCCTGCCCGACGCATCGCTGCGCAACGACGAAAACGAGCTGCACCTGACGCTGGCGCTGTCGCAGCAGCGCTCGCGCGCGCTGAGCGACGAGATCCGCCGTCGCGAGGACGCCGAGCAGCAACGCAATGGCGTCCTGATGCACGCGCCGTTGCCGATCGCGCTGCTGTCGGGCGCCGCACACCGGATCGTGCTCGCGAATCACCGTTTCTCGGAGCTGTGCGGCCGGACCGACATCGTCGACCAGCGGCTGACGTCGGTGCTACCCGGCGGCGATACGCCGGCGATCGTGCGCGCGCTGGAAACCGCCCGCACGCTGGGCCGCTCGACGACGATCAGCGAGCACCGCGACCGGCCCGAGCCGGACGACGCCCGCGTGTACCGGCTGCACTTCAATCCGCAGCCGCTCGCGGACGGGCTCGGCGTGATCGTCAGCGCGGTCGAGGTGACCGAGCACGTCGCCGCGCGCGAGAAGCTCGTCGCCGCGAATGCCGAGCGCGACCGGCTGCTCGGCGAACTTCGTGACGCGAATCAGGCGAAGGATCAGTTTCTCGCGGTGCTCGGCCATGAGCTGCGTAATCCGCTGACGCCGATCTCGCTCGCGCTGGAGCTGATCCGCCATCGCGACGGCCAGGCGACGCCGAACGAGATCGCGATCATCCAGCGGCAGCTCGATCACATGGTCCGGCTGATCGACGATCTGCTCGACGTGTCGCGCATCACGCGCGGCAAGATCACGCTGAAGAAGGAACCCGTGCAGCTCGCGGACATCGTCGACCGCGCGGTCGAGGTCGCGAGTCCGCTGTTCGAGCAGCGCCGTCACCGCCTGCATGTCGACACCGATCCGGACGCGCGCTGCCACGGCGACTCGGTGCGGCTGTCGCAGGTCGTCGCGAACCTGCTGACCAACGCGGCGAAATACACGCTGCCGGGCGGCGACATCACGGTGCGCGCGGCCCGCGGCGCCGACGGCACCGCGCTCGTCGAGGTAAGCGACAACGGCGCCGGCATTCCGCGCGACCGCCTCGACAGCATCTTCGAGCCGTTCTACCGGCTCGACGGCGACGCGAAGCAGGCGCACGGCGGCCTCGGTATCGGCCTCGCGCTCGTGCGCAGTCTCGTCACCCTGCACGGCGGCACGGTGCGCGCGGACAGCGCCGGACCCGGCTGCGGCAGCACGTTTACGATCTCACTGCCCGAGTACCGGCCGAAAGCCGTGGCAATGGCCGCGCCGCAGCCGCCGCACGGCATCCGCGACATGGCGCCGGGCCGCACCGGCCGGCGCGTGATGCTGGTCGACGACAACGAGGATGCCGCGTCGACACTCGCGCAATGGCTGCGCGAGGCCGGTCACGAAGTCGCCGTCGTGCACGACCCGGTGACCGCGCTGGCCGCGTACCGCGCTTACCGTCCCGACGTCGCGATCCTCGACATCGGGCTGCCGGTGATGGACGGCTATGAACTGCTGAGGCGGCTGAAGGCGATCAACGAAGTCACGCCGTGCATCTTTCTCGCGCTGACCGGCTATGGCCGCAACGCGGATCGCGAACGCTGTCTCTCGACCGGGTTTCTGGAGCATTTCGTGAAACCGGTCGACCCGGCCGCACTTCATCTCGCGATGAGCCCGCCCAACCCGAACGGCGATTCGCACGACGGCGCCGGAGCGGAAGCCGGACGCTGAACGGGGCACGGGGCACGGGGCACGGGGCACGCAACCAACCTACGCTCGGAAAGCGTCGTGCGGCTCAGTTCTCCGCGGAATAACGGATCGACGTCAGGCCAGCCAATTCGGCGATCCGGATCAGTTGAGGCAGCATCGCATCGGCATTGGCCGGTTCGCGCCACGCTACGAACAGTTCCTCTTCGCGCGCCGCACGCGCGGCCGTTTCGCGAAAACCGCGCGTGCGGCACGCGAAGCCAGCGTCGCGCAGCCCGGTCGTCAGACGCTCGCGCGCCGGCGAGCCGAATTCGTACTCGATCGTGATCAGTGCCGTCCTGACGCTCCGCACGCGCTGCTCGACCAGCCGCAGCGGCCACACGACGAGGAGTCCGAGCACGAGCCCGAGCGCGCCGAGCGACAACTGGCCGCCGCCGATGCACAGACCGACCACGGTCACGAACCACAGCGTCGCGGCTGTCGTCACGCCGGATACGAGGCCGTCGCGATGCAGGATCGCGCCGCCGCCGATAAAGCCCATCCCGGTCAGGATGCCGAGCGGCAGGCGCATCAGGTCGAGCACTGAGAACGCGCCCTGCGGCTTGCCGGCCTGCAGCAGCAACGCATTGACCTGAAGCATCGACAGGCACGCGGCAAGGCAAACGAGGATCGTCGTGCGCAGCCCGGCCGTCTTGCCGGATTCGCTGCGATCGAGACCGATCAGCCCGCCCGCGACCAGCGCGAGGGCGATCCTGACGAGGACCGCATCCCACTGAAGTACGACCGGCATCGGCTCCATGCGCGCCTCCCTCCCAATCCGTCATGTGTGACACGTCGCGGTGCGGCCGCGGGCGGCGCTTGCGGGGCGCAAGGTCCGGGCCCGACCTGTTTGTGGAATGACGGACGCGCGCCGCGCGGGCCGTCGACGACGACGTTGGCCCACTGGCCGTGATCGCCGCCGGCGGATAACCGTCGGCGCCATGCGTCCTCGCCGGCCTGGCCGGCTCGACACTTTTTCGTATTCGATTGGATACGAAGGCGGTTTCAACATACAGCTCTACGAGCTTTTGTTCCCGTTCGGGTACGAAACGATGTTCCGAGTCCTTTTACTGGACTTTCGTTCCTGTACGGATACGAAATGATGCCCGGGCCGCCGAGTTGTGCAATACTGTTCCCGATCAGATACGAAGTACGGAGAACGTCATGTCGGAGTCCCAGTCCGTCGACACGATCGGCGCGCTCGCCCACCTCATCCGCGCGGCGCGGCTCCAGCAGGGGTTCACGCGCGACGAACTCGCGAACGCGACCGGGCTGTCGCCGAAATTCATCAGCCAGGTGGAAGCCGGCAAGCCGACCGCGCAAATCGGCAAGGTCATGATGCTGCTCGGCGAGCTGGGCGTGCGCCTGTACGCCGAGTCGTCGGTCGAGATTTCGGAAGCCACCGCGCTGAAGGCCGCGCAACGCCGCAGGAGCAGCCATGGCGGCTAGAACGCTGATCGCCTCCGCCAACGGCGAGCGCATGGGCACGCTGACCGACGACAAAGGCATCTGGTCGTTCGCGTACGACCCGCAATGGCTCGCGTCCCCGACCGCCTACCCGCTGTCGCCGGCGTTCGCGCTGCGCGCCGGCACCTTCACCGATACGTCGACCGATCGCCCGGTCCAGTGGTTCTTCGACAACCTGCTGCCGGAGGAAGGCATGCGCACGTCGCTCGCGCGCGAGGCGAAGGTCGATGCCGCCGACGCGTGGGGCCTGCTCGCGTACTTCGGGCGCGAATCGGCCGGCGCGCTGACGCTGCTGGCCGACGGCGAACAGGAAGCGCCCGGCAGCCTGCAGCCACTGCCGCTCGACGAGCTCGAACGCCGGATCCAGGCAATGCCCGAGCGCGCGCTGACGGCGACCGCACCCAAGCGCATGTCGGCGGCCGGCGCGCAGCAGAAGCTGCTGGTGGTGCTGCGCGGCAACGCATCCGACTACACGCTGTACGAGCCGGTCGGCAGCGAGCCGTCGATGCACCTGCTCAAGCCGGACATGCGCGCGGCCGGCTACCCGCACTCGGCGATCAACGAATTCTTCTGCATGAAGCTCGCGAAGCGGATGGGGCTCGACGTGCCCGACGTGCACTTCCTGCGCGCGCCATCCGCGTGCTACGTGATCGACCGGTTCGACCGCGACGTCGCGTCGGCGCCGGCCGGGCGCGTGCATACGATCGACGCGATGCAGCTGCTCAACTACGACCGCGGCTTCAAGTACCAGCGCGCGAATGCGCAGGAGCTTGCCCGCGCGATCGACCGCACCAGCACGCGCGCGCTGGCACGCCTGTCGGTATTCCGCTGGACCGTGTTCAACGTGGTGGTCGGCAATGCCGACGCGCACCTGAAGAACCTGTCGTTCTTCGTCGACGCGCGCGGTTACCGGCTTGCGCCGTTCTATGACATCGTCAGCACGGTCGTGTATCACACGCCGACGCACCGGCCCGACCATCGTGGCGATCATTGGCCGCACTGCGAACTGACGATGCCGCTCGGCACCGCGACGCGATTTGTCGATATCGATGTGGATGCGCTGATCGCGTTCGGACAGGCAATCGGGCTCAGGGACAAGGCGGCGGAGAGCGAGCTGCGGCGCTTTCTCGAACCGCTCGATCGCCACGTGGCGCAGACGCTCGATGACGTGCGGGCAATCGCGCGCCCGGACGCCGGAGAGACGCGGTTGCTGAATTCGATCGCGGCGATGCCGATCGCCGAGATGGGGCGCGCGCTTCGGCGGACGCGCGATTGAGCAGGGATGCGCGGGCGGCGTCCTGCCCTGCATCATGCTCCGATCTCGTCCGGGACTTCGACGCGCGCGCGTCACGCACCTAAATACCGCAGCGCCGCCCCTTCCGACCGAACATGCCAGGCGGCGAGTTCAACAGCGACATTCATTCGCATCGACGTTGTCGGGATAAGTATTCTTATCACAACGCGTCTATTTTTCATCCAAACTCAACTGTGAACGATTACCGTCGAGCTATTCAATCCACCTGCCGTCGCACCGTACTTGCCGCACATGGCACGACGAAGCGCGAAGGCACGCAAAGACACGGGACAACAACGGCTGGTCAAGCCCTTTGCAAAATGTCCATCGCCCTATCGGCGTCGGCCTGCGAGTCGAGCGCGAGATAAGCAATGAACTGCGAGCCGAGCACGGCAGCGGATACGCCGCGGAGATTGATCCCGCCGTCCGACAGCTGCTGGGTCAGCTCTGCGATGATCCCCGCTTGATCCAGTCCCATCACACGGATGGAGTACAGGCCCGAGGTGGCAATGAATCCCGCCTGCGTGGCTGCACGGATCTCCTTGTCTCCCTGTAGCGGCGCGACAAACACGACCCCCTTGCCTGGTGCTTCCGGCGTGCGTCGGGCGACAACGAATTGCAAATCAGCGCCAGCATCCCGCAACGCGTTCAACACATGCGCAAGACCGCCCGGCTTGTCCTCGATGGTGGCCGCCCAAACGTCGACACGTTCGACGAATAGTTGCATGGCACCTCCAGAAAATCGGACCTCGATGAAGACAATCTATGTCGCGCATGAGCGGCAAGCAAGTCCGTTTACACGAGGGGCGGCATGCAGGTTTTCCTAGGAATCCAATGTTTTCTTCGACTGGGGGCGCAGCCCGAGCATGACCGCCTGCCGATGCCGCCATTGAAGCAGTTCGTCGCGGAACTCATCGGATGATTTCCCGGACGTTACCCGCAATGTTCCGGATTGAAAGGTTCTCGCGGCGAGCCAGAACGGTCGGCCATCCGGCAGTTCGTCGATCACGGTAATAGGCAACTGATACGTTCGATGCAGATACGACAGGAAGGCGAGACCATAGCCGCGGCGTCTCATCGACGCGAGAATTTCCAGTCGATGGACGAATACCCGATCGATTCGAGGTGCCAGACTGTACATCGCCGTGCCGACGGTACCGCCGGACGCCTCCAGGATCGCGACTTCCCAGCCCGAATACGGAGCCCCGTCAATGCCGAGATCGATCGGCCTGGATTGAAAACGAACCACGGGAAGCCGGCGAAATTTGCGCCGAGCAAAAAGGGATCGCAGGAAGGAAAGCACGCTCAGCCCTTTGTCATGTCCGCAGCGATACGTTTCTTCATCTTCGTGCGCGACAGCAATCCGCAGTCGCGTACTTCCGCGTTGGCGCCTTTCATATCAGACGCAACCGCCCACAACATGAACGATGTTTGAATCAACGCGACCGTGCGATTCCTGAGCGACGTCGATAAGAACTACTTCCGATTTTTCAGGAATGTCTGCCCGGCTGCCGTAATCGAAACGCTTCCGCGACCGTTCGTCGGATAGCGCACGAATCCAGCGCCGATGAGCTCTCGGGTAATGGACCAGCCAAGCGCGGGCGTGTCGCGACCATAACGAATATCGGCAAGGCGCTCGAGCGCCCAGATCGCGGATGTCGAAAGAGTCGGAACCGTCGAAGTTTCCTTATCGCTCATGGCGTCTCCAAAGATTTGATCATGGTCAAGGGTGATGTATGTCTGGAACTCGAATGGCAAGGCACGCCCTCAGGCGTGCCCGTCGCAACTGACGCCGACCTCGATGCGTACTGAGACATGCCACGACCGCCACAGTCCAGTGAGACGAGGTGCTCGGTTTCCGCGACGAACGTCTTGCGGCGCCCCCGACCGAGGAAGCCGCACGCATGAAGGGAGATCGACAAGTGGCACGCAAAATAGACGACGGTTTCCATGTTCTTCGCGCGTGCCGTGCGACAGGCCCTGGTATTCAGTGGGACGGGGCGACCTGGCAGGCCATCAGAAACGCATGCAACTCGATTTCCCATGCCGCGTCGCGCACGTCCGTTTCGAAACCGGCGAGACGCTTCATCTCGCTGCTCAGATACACGGCATTGAGCAATCGAGGAGGCACGCCCAGCGCAAAACAGCAGCCATCTGCATCGAGAAGCAGACTCGGGTGGTGCCGGAACCGCGCACTGGCCACTGAGATCGGATCCATCACGTGCCGAGCCGATTCCCTGGGATAAACGAAGGCCAGATGGATACCGGCGGCCGCGAGCCGTTCAGCCGCCTCATGGAAGCGGTGGACCATCTGGAAGCCTCGCTCGCCACCACGTCCGACGCCCACAACGATAAGCCCCCGGCTTCCCGCGACCTCCGACAGGAATACGGACCGCCGATCGGGCAGCAGTAGCATCCCATCCAGATCGAACATGTCGACTACCTCCGCGAATCCGCCCCCAACTCCGGCGATCGGCGGCAAGATTCGATTATAAGACAGCAATAAGCAAATGTGTATGGCATTATAATGCAGTGTGCATTTTTTACGCTGAGCGAGCCGACGGCACGATGGCAACCTCGGTGATGAAAGTGAACGCCCGTTTTCCCCTGACGGCCCGAATCTGCCAAATGAAAGTCGCAATGAACCCTGCCGCGGCCTGCCCGCAGCGCGCGATGCAGGACACAGACCCGGACGGCGCGCTAACCCTGTGCGTGGACTACGGTCACGAATGGGCGGCCGGCGCCGGCACCGGCACCGAATCCACTGACGAATCGGTCGAGCTGGCGGTCAAGGACATGAACGCCATCGTGCCGTCGGACGGCGATTCGGTCGTGCTGATCAAGGACTTGCGCGTGCAGGGTTCGTCGATCACGCTGGAGATGGGTATTGAGGACAAGGGCATCCGTCTCGTCGGCGGAGATCGCGAAGTCGATTGCAAGACCGACATGGGCGGCTTCATGCTCAACGCGTGCTTTCACAAGAAAATGTGACGTCGTGCGCCCACCGACGGCGAACCCGCTTGTCGTTGCTGTTCGCTGCAGGCGCCCCCCCCCACCTACAACTTGACTACCCGGATCGATCGAGCATGGAGCATGACCGCACATCCTACGATGCGTTCGTCGAATTTCTGTCGACCCCGCTGCATGACGGACGGCCGTACGTTCTGGAGACGCAGCACGCAATCTCGCTGCACTTCGATCACCAGGCTACCCAAAGCTTCATGTCGCTGCGCACGCCCGACAAACTGGCGCTCGGCTATACGCGAACCATGATGGGTTGTCTGCTGCTGCACCCGGCCACCGGACATATGTGCATGATCGGGCTCGGGGGCGGCTCCTTGGCAAAGTACTGCTATCGGCATCTGCCCTGCGTGACCATCGACGCGGTCGAAATCAATCCGGAAGTGATCGCACTACGCGACGTGTTCAGGATTCCGGCAGACGACGCTCGATTCAAGGTGATCTGTGCAGATGGCGCGGAGTACGTGACACGGGAGGATGTCCACACCGACGTGATCCTGCTGGATGCCTTCGTCGCGGACGGCATGCCGAGCCGGTGTGCGGATATCGCGTTCTTTACCGGCTGTCGCGAGCGATTGAGCGATTCCGGAGTGCTCGCGATCAATCTGGCGGACGACGACCCGTCGCTGCCCGCTCACATCGAGCGCCTGGGCTCCGTGTTCGGCCCTTCGTATGCGGTTGTCCGATGCGACGACGACAGCAATTTCGTCGCCTTCGCCTGGAAAGGGTCGCTTCGTTTGCCATCGAGGCAAGTTCTGTTCGAACGCGCGCTCTCGTTCGCGTTTGCCGGCGAACTCAAGCTGTCGTCAACCGCTCGGCGCATGAAAGAGGGAGAACGCCTCGATCCAAAGCGGTTGACCTGGCATGCGCAGGGGCATGCACACTGGGAAATCGACGCCTAGACGGCTTGCGAGCTCAGCCCGCGCTTCGCTTCACCCGCTTGCCGAGCGCGCTCTTCGTCCTGTAGCTCACGCCGTGTTGCTCGAGATACTCGCGGATCAACTGCCGCACGACTTGCGACGGCGTCAGGTCCTGCTCCGCGCAGAGCATGTCGAACGCTTCTTTCTTGGCGGGATCGATCAGGATGGTCAAGCGTGCGGTTTTCGTTTCCATTGCAGGATAGAGTCGGCAAATATGCTAATCGAATTATAATGCACCGGCCCTTGCCTACAGCACCGGAGAACATGCGGCACACGCGTGTTGATCCGGCTCGGCGACCGGCTCACGACCTGCGGTCAAGTCGATAGAGATATTCAAGCACGTCGTCGACAACGGGCACGATCGCCAGCGTGACGAGCGCTGCGGCAAGCGGCACGGTCGACACGTAGCCGACATGCTTGAAGCCGATTGCGCCGGCCAGCCCGCCGACAAAAAACGACGCCAGCATCGTTCCGTGAATCCTGAGCTTCGCGCGGTTTGCGATCACCGCATGCGCGTGCATGTCTGCATTCGAGCGATTCCAGTAAAAGAGTTTGCCGAGCTCGATGCCGAGGTCCGTCACGATGCCCGTCATGTGCGTCGTACGGATTTCCGCCCCCGACAGCTTTGTGATCATCGCGTTTTGCAGCCCCATGATGAAGCACAGCAAGATGACCGTGACCGGCATGAAGAACGCTTCCCACAGCGCGAGATGGCTGCCGAGCAGCCCGAACAGGAGCAGCAGCGCGGCTTCCACCAGCAACGGCAGTACATACTGACTCTGCAGGCCGCGGCGGCGCCCCCAGTTGACGAGCACCGCCGAGCAGCCGGCGCCAACCAGAAACGACACGAGCGAACCAACCCCGGCCAGCACGAGCCGGATGTCGCCAAGCGCCGTCTGATCCGCAATCGCCGACACGATCCCGCTCATGTGGGACGTGTATTGCTTGACCGCGAGGAAACCGCCGGCATTGGTTGCTCCGGCAACAAAGGCAAGCGAAAACCCGAGCTGGCGGTTCGCGGCCGCGCTACGGTGTTTTCCCGTCAGGCCTCGGAAGTACTGCGCAGGCATAGGATCTTCCCTCATTCGCCCGGATCGGGGGGACAACGACGCCCTGGGCGGAACCCGGAGCGCCGCGACAAACCGCCACGCGCGCCCGTTCCATCCGAGGATTCATGAGACTTTAATGATAACGACATTATCATACCTTGTTATCGGGATTGGCCTTTCGGTGTCATAATGCGGGCAGGAATACGTCGCGGGAGATGCGGCCATTCCAACCACGTCGTCCAACCCGAGCGTACTGGAGACATTCCGGATGGCACCCATGCCGGTCGTCCATTTCGTCCTGCTGGCCGTGGCCGCGTGGCTCGCGGTCGGCACGCTGGGGCTCGGGGCGCTGCGTCGCACGCGACTGGTGGCCCACGGCCTCTTTCCGCTCGGCGCGTTGGTCGGACTGCTCGTCGGCGCGGCGGGCCTCGCCGGCATCTTTGCCGAACCGTCTGTGGCTGTGCTGCCGATCGGGCTTCCCGGCCTGCCCTTTCATCTGCGTCTCGATCGCTTGTCCGGCTATTTCCTGTTCGTGCTCGGCCTCGTCAGCACGGGGATCGGCGCCTTTTCAGCCGGCTATTTCCGCAAGGGTGAAGGATCCGCGCCCGGGTTGATCTGCTTCGAATACCACGTCTGCGTCGCAAGCATCGCACTGGTGTTGATCGCAGACGACGCATACGTTTTCATGGTCGCCTGGGAGACGCTGACGCTATCCGCGACGTTTCTCGTGATGACCAACCACCGGATCGGCGAGATCCGCCGGGCGGGATATCTCTATTTTCTGATCTCGCACGTCGGCGCGCTCGCGCTGCTGCTCTGCTTCGGCATTCTGCAGGCGCGCACCGGCGACTACACCTTCGCCAACCTGCGCGCGCAGTCGCTGGATACCTTGTCCGCGTCGTTCGCCTTCCTGTTCGCACTTGTCGGGTTCGGCGCGAAGGCAGGGATCTTCCCGCTGCACGTGTGGCTGCCGGAGGCCCATCCCGCGGCACCGTCGCCGGTTTCGGCGCTCCTCAGCGGATTCGTGCTGAAAGTCGGCCTGTATGGCCTGCTGCGCACCCTGTTCGACCTGTTGCACGTGCAGATCGCATGGTGGGGCGTGCTGCTCCTCGTGCTGGGCATCAGCACCGCGTTGCTGGGGGTGGTGTTCAGCACCATCCAGACCGACATGAAGCGCCTGCTCGCCTATTCGTCGATCGACAACGTCGGCCTGATGATCGTCGCGCTCGGTCTTGCCGTGCTGTTTCGTGCATACGGGATGCCGAGCCTGTCCGCGCTCGCACTGACCGCGATGCTCTACCAGATCGTCGCGCATGCCGCATTCAAGAGCTTGCTGTTCCTGGGTACGGGCGCCGTCCTCCACGCCACCGGCGAGCGCAACCTCGGCAAGCTCGGCGGACTGATTCGCTTCATGCCCTGGACCGCATGGGCGGTGCTCGCGGGTGTCGCGGCAAGCGCGGGCTTGCCGCCGCTCAGCGGTTTCGCGGCCGAATGGCTGTTGCTGCAGAGTTTCCTGTTCGCGCCAGGCTTGCCGGATTCGGTGCTCGCCATGACGGTGCCGATCGCCGCCGCGCTGATCGCCATGTCGGCCGCGCTGGCCGGCTACACGATGGTCAAGTTCTTCGGCATCGTGTTCCTCGGGCAACCGAGAGAAGCGAAGCTGAACCGCGCCCGCGATGCGAACACGTGGGAACGGCTCGCATTCTGCTGGTTCGCGACCGCCAGCGTGCTGCTCGGGCTGATGCCAGCGCAGTTCGTCAAGCTGCTGGATCGCGTCACGCACACGCTGGTCGGCGCCGGCGTCGGCGCGGAAAATCACGGCTGGCTGCTGTTCGCGCCCGTGTCGGCCGCTCGCGCGAGCTACATGCCGGCGGCTTTCATGTTGTTCTTCATCGCATGCTGCGGACTCGCGTGGGTGCTGGTGCGGCGTTTTTATCACGGCCGGCTGCGACGCGCGGCGCCGTGGGGCTGCGGCTTCCCGTTCACGACCGCGCGAATGCAGGATACGGCGGAAGGATTCGGGCAGCCGATCCGCGAAATCTTCGCCCCGCTGCTGCACATCGAACGGCAATTGCCATCGCCATTCGACGCACAGCCGGCCTACCGGGTGTCGGTGACCGATCGCACCTGGTCCGCGCTCTACTTGCGCATCGCGGCACTGACGCAACGCACCGCCGACTTGGTGGGCCGCCTGCAGACGGGCAAGATCGCGGTTTATCTGACATACAGTTTCGTCGTGCTGATCGTGCTTCTGATGCTGGTGAGACGATGGTAACCCTGTCCGGCGTCATCTCGCAGACTCTCGAAATCGTGATAGCGATCGCGGCCGCGCCGTTGCTCACGGGCTGGGTCAACCAATGCCGCGCCTGGCTTCAGAACCGGCGTGCGCCGTCCATCTGGCAACCGTACCGGATGCTCCACAAGCTGTTCAACAAGGAATCGGTCATCGCGCACGGCGCAAGCGCCGTGTTCCGCGGCGCGCCCTATGTCGTCTGGGCCGCCATGACGCTCGCGTGCGCGATCGTGCCAACCCTGTCGACGGAGTTGCCGCTCTCGCCCGCCGCCGATGCAATCGCGCTCGTCGGCCTGTTTGCGCTCGCGCGCGTCACGCTGTCGCTCGCGGCGATGGACGTCGGCACGGCGTTCGGCACGCTCGGCGCGCGCCGCGAAATGCTGATCGGCTTCCTCGCGGAGCCGGCACTGCTGATGGTGCTCCTGTCGGCCTCGCTGATTACGCAGTCGACGCTGCTGACGAGCATCGTCTCGACACTCGGCCGCGGCGAGCTCACGATCTATCCGAGCCTGGCGTTCGCCGGCATCGCGTTCACGCTGGTCGCGCTGGCCGAAAATGCGCGACTGCCGGTCGACAATCCGACCACTCACCTCGAGCTCACGATGATCCACGAGGCGCTGATCCTTGAATATTCGGGACGGCACCTTGCCTTGATGGAGTGGGCGGCAAGCCTCAAGCTGTTCGCGTATTCGTGCATCGGTCTCGCGTTGTTCGTGCCGTGGGGCATCGCGAATGCGGGCGATCCGGTTGCGCTGCTGCTGGCCGTGCCAGTGCTCTTCGTCAAACTGGCGGCAGGCGGCGTCACGCTCGCCGTGGTCGAAACGGCCAACGCGAAGATGCGCATCTTCCGGGTACCGGAATTCCTGGCGACCGCCTTCCTGCTGGCCGTGATCGGCATGCTCGTCCATCTGCTGCTGGGAGCATGAATGCACGCCTACGCGACACAACTGATCAATTTCCTCGCGGCCGTGCTGCTGATGCTGTCGTTCGCGATGCTGAGCCAGCGCAGGATCCTGTCCCTGATCCATCTCTATACGCTGCAGGGTGTCGCGCTCGTGTCGGCGAACCTGATCCTCGGCTTCGTCACGGACGACGTGCACCTCTACGTGTCGGCCGGACTGACGCTCGTGCTGAAGGTCGGCGTGATCCCGTGGTTCCTGTATCGGCTCGTTCGCAGGCTCGACGTCAAGACCGACGTCGAGCCGCTCATCAATATCCCGACCACGCTGCTGATCGGCATCGTGCTCGTCATCATCGCGTTCAATGTCGCGGCGCCGATCAGCCAGCTCGCGACATCGGTCGCACGCGGCACGCTCGGCATTGCGCTCGCATGCGTGCTGCTGTCGTTCATGGCGATGATCACGCGCGCGAAGGCCATTCCTCAGGTGATCGGCTTCCTGTCGATGGAAAACGGGCTGTTCTTCGCGGCGGCTGCCGCGACCAACGGCATGCCGATGATCGTCGAGCTCGGCATCGGGCTCGACGTGCTGATCGGCATCCTGATCCTGGGCATCTTCATGTTCCAGATTCGCGAGCAGTTCGACAGCCTGGACATCCATCACCTCGAGAAACTCAAAGATGAATGACGCCCACGTCGTGCTCGCCGTGCTCGGCCTGCCGCTCGCGGGAGCAGCGTGCCTTGCCTGCGTGCGGCCGAGCCGGGTCGCGCGCCATCTGAACATCGGCTTCAGCTTCCTGACGTTCGCAGCAACGCTGGTGCTTGCCGCGCGCACCGTCGAGCACGGTCCGTCGTTCGCATTCGGGCGCGCGTTTTTCGTCGATCCGTTCAATGTCTATCTCGTGGCCCTCACGGCGTTCGTCGGCTGGACGACATCGCTGTTTTCCCGGCCCTACATGCAGATCGAGGAAACCCGCGGCAGGATGACCGCCGCGCGCATGCGGCTCTATCACAGCATGTATCAGCTCTTCATGTTCGCGATGCTGCTCGCGCTGCTGACCGACAACGTCGGCGTGCTGTGGGTCGCGATGGAAGCCGCAACGCTCGCCACCGTGTTGCTCGTCAGTGTCTACCGCACCGCCGCGAGCCTCGAAGCCGCATGGAAATACTTCATCCTGTGCGGCGTCGGCATCGCCCAGGCGCTGTTCGGCACGATCCTGCTGTATCTTGCCGCGAGCCGGCAACTGACCGACGGCGACGCGCTGCTGTGGACGAGCCTGGCCGCGATCAGGACGCAGCTCGATCCGACGATCATGTCGATCGCCTTCGTGTTTCTGCTGGTCGGCTACGGCACCAAGGTCGGCCTCGTGCCGATGCATAGCTGGCTGCCGGACGCGCACGCCGAAGGTCCGACGCCGATTTCGGCGGTGCTGTCAGGCCTGCTGCTGAATGTCGCGCTGTATGCGGTGCTGCGCTGCAAGGTGCTGGCCGACGGCGCGCTCGGCAACGGCCTGCCGGGGCGGTTGCTGGTCGGGTTCGGGCTCGTGTCGGTCCTGATCGCGTCGTTCTCGCTGTTCCGGCAGAAGGACGTGAAGCGCCTGTTCTCGTACTCGTCGATCGAGCATATGGGCTTGATGACGTTCGCGTTCGGGCTCGGCGGCCCGATCGCGACGTTCGCCGGGTTACTGCACATGACGGTCCATTCCCTCGTCAAGTCGGCGATCTTCTTCGCGGTCGGTCATGCCGCGCAAAAGGCCGGCACGCAGGCGATCGACGGCATTCGCGGGCTGCTTCAGGTCAGCCCGGCGGTCGGCTGGGCATTGATGCTTGGCGCGCTTGCCATTCTCGGGCTACCGCCGTTCGGCGTGTTCGCAAGCGAATTCCTGATCCTGACGACGGCGATGAACGCGCTCCCGTGGACCGCGCCGTTGCTGCTGCTCGGGCTCGCCGTCGCGTTCGCGGCGATCTTCGCGCGCGTGCAGCGGATGGTGTTCGGCGAAACGACGACGGCGACGCCGCTCGAACACCGGCCGGCGCTGCTGCCGGTGTTCGTGCATCTGGGGCTCGGCCTGATGCTGGGTCTGTACGTGCCGCCCTACCTGGCGATGTGGTACCGTCAGGCGGCAACGATGCTGGCAGGATAAGCGATGCGACTCGACTTGATTCAGGCGGACGGCTCGACTCGCCTCGGGCACGAAGCAGGCCAGGTGCCGGCTACCGTGGTTGACGTCAACGAAGCGCGATGGCTCGACATCGCGCATGCCGCGCGGACGGACCGTAGCCGGCTCGTTGCGATGTGGGGCACCGAAACGCCCGAGCGCGTATTTTCAGTCAACGCGGCTTACGAATGCGACGACGGCGTCCTGTGGGTGCGCCTCGCGACAGGGCCGGAACCGCGGGCCGACGGCGACTATCCCGATCTCGCGGGCGTGTTTCCCGCCGCAACGCGCATGCAGCGCGCAATTTTCGACCTGACCGGCCTGCGCGAGCGCAACACGCGCGACACGCGCCCGTGGCTCAATCACGGTAACTGGCCCGGCGACTACTTTCCGCTGCAAAAGCGGGCAACCGGAATCGAGCGATTCGAATCGAACGAAGCGGATTACCCGTTCGTGCAGGTTGTCGGCGAAGGCGTGCACGAGATTGCCGTCGGGCCGATTCACGCCGGCATCATCGAGCCGGGCCATTTCCGGTTTTCGGTCGTCGGAGAGAAGGTGCTGCGGCTCGAGGAGCGGCTCGGCTATGTGCATCGCGGCGTCGAACGGCTGTTCGAACGGACGGCCGCGTCGAACGGCCATCGTGTTGCGGGCCGGGTCGCCGGCGATTCGACCGTTGCGTTCTCGTGGGCCTATTGCATGGCACTCGAGCAGGCGTGCGGCACAGCCGTGCCGGCGCGTGCGCTGGTTCTGCGCGCACTCCTGCTCGAGCGCGAGCGCATTGCCAATCACCTCGGCGACCTCGGCGCACTCGGCAACGACGCCGGATTCGCGTTCGGTCTCGCACAGTTCTCGCGGCTCAAGGAGAACTGGGTACGGACCAACGGCGGAATCTTCGGGCATCGATACCTGATGGATCGAATCGTGCCGGGCGGGCTGGCCGTCGACATTCATCCCGAGGACGCGGCGACCCTCACCGAACAGTGCGAACGCATCGCGCGCGAAGTACACGTGATGCGGAA
The DNA here is from genome assembly GCF_003853825.1 of Burkholderia sp. Bp9012. NCBI lineage: Bacteria > Pseudomonadati > Pseudomonadota > Betaproteobacteria > Burkholderiales > Burkholderiaceae > Burkholderia > Burkholderia sp. Bp9012. The sequence goes on from NZ_QTQA01000010.1 coordinate 136,273, forward strand.
GATCTACGAGGAGCAGTCCGGGCTGCAAGACCGGTTTCTCGGCACCGGCCGATTGAATGCCGACGTCGTCGCGCATTTCGGCGTGCGCGGCATGGCCGCCCGCGCCAGCGGCCAGACATTCGACGTGCGCGCGAACCTGCGGCCGGCCCCTTACGGCGATCTGGCCGTCAAGGCGGCAAGCGACCCGCGCGGCGACGTCGCCGCGCGGGTCGCCGTGCGGTTTGCCGAAATCGACGAATCGCTGCGTCTGATGGGCGAACTGCTGGCGAATCTTCCGGAAGGGCCGATCGCCGTCGGCGTCACGCCCGCGGCGGCGCCATCCAGGGGAATCGGCTGGGTGGAGGGCTGGCGCGGCGACGTATTCGTCGCGCTCGAGATGGCATCAGGCGATGCCATCGCGCGATGCCATTGCCACGATCCGTCATGGCAGAACTGGCCGGCGCTCGAGCACGCGATCATTGGCAACATCGTTCCCGATTTCCCACTGATCAACAAATCGTTCAATCTGAACTACGCGGGGCACGATCTCTGATGTGGCAACTCATCCGTCAGTTCGCGCGCACTGAATTTCCCGACGAGCCCGTGCCGACCGCCGAAGCCACCTGGCGACACGAGGCGCAGCAGATTCGTCAGGACATTCTCGACCTCCTCGGCCGCGCGTTGTGCATCCGGCAGATCGATGCGGGTTCGTGCAACGGCTGCGAACTGGAGATTCACGCACTGAGCAACCCGTACTACAACATCGAAGGGCTCGGGATCAAATTCGTCGCCAGCCCGCGCCATGCGGACCTGCTGCTCGTGACCGGCCCCGTCACACTGAACATGAAGGCAGCCGTGCTTGCCGCGTACGAGGCGACGCCGGCGCCGAAGCTGGTCGTCGCAGCCGGCGAGTGCGCGTGCACGGGCGGCATTTTTGCCGACAGCTACGCCGTGTGCGGCCCCGTTTCGTCGGTCCTGCCCGTCGATGTGACCATTCCTGGATGTCCACCGCCGCCGATCGATCTGCTGCGCGGCATTTTGACAGCTTGCCGATCACGCTGATACTGAAACGGATGCCAGTGGCGATCCTTCCGTCGGCAATACCTCGTTTGCTGCGGCGGCGAGGGCGAATGCCGCGCATCACCGCCCGATCGGCAGCCCCGTCGGCTCGATCCACCCGAGCCGGTATGCGATCAGCAGCGACAGGAACAGCGTGATCGACAGCCCGACCCGCGCCGCGAGCGACCACGCCATCCGCTTGCTGCCGCCCCGGTCGTGATTCATGAAATACAGCGCGAAAACCAGGCTTCCGATAATCATCACGAAAGCCACCGAAACCAGCGCAATCTTCATTGTTGATGTTCCTCCAGGCCGGAATCGGCCTTCAGCAGTTCGGCCAGTCTTTGCCGCTCGGCGGCGACGTCGGCAACACCTGACGCCGGCCAGTCCAGCGCCACACCATTACCCAGCGAATCGCGAACGAGCGTCTGGTAACGCCGGTCGCTGATCCGGCCCTGCTCCATCGCTTCCGAGATTTCATGTCGAAACGGTAGCGGAAAGCTCGCGTATCCGCGCGACAGCGCCGCATATTGCCGCGCGTCGACCTCTTTCGACGACGGCGCGACTGCCCACACCACGACGGCCACGATGGCTACGAAAGGAATCGCCGTGTAGCGGAGAACGAACTTGATCGGGGTCATGAGGCGGATAGCGAAGTGGCTGTGTAGTAAACGCGAAGAGACGACCAGGCAGCGCCGCAGTGACGGTGCACGCTCGCCGCGTGGAAACGGAAGCAGCCGGGTCACCGGCCGTGCGGACGACGAGCCGCTCGGGCAAGCCGGAGCCGACAGCCCCGGTCGATATTGTACTTAAAGCCTAATACAACCAACAGAGCATGATAATCTTGTTATCATGTTTTCGATATGCTTCGAGCAACCCGAAGCTCCCGGGTGTGCCGGTGCACGAACCGTGCATGACACATTTGGCACCGAAAGCGGATCGATTATAATTTGATTAACATATCGACCACCCCTGCCATCCCGATGGAAACGAAAACCGCCCGCCTGACCGTCCTGATCGATCCCGCCAAAAAAGAAGCATTCGAAATGCTCTGCGCGGAGCAGGACCTCACACCGTCGCAAGTCGTGCGTCAGTTGATCCGCGAGTATCTCGACAAACACGGCGTCACGTACAAGACCAAGAGCCCGCTCGGCAAGCGCGTGAAGCAAGGGCTGAAGTAAGCGCAGTCGAACCCGCGGCGCCGTCAGGCGCAAATTTCCCATCGTGGATGTTCGCGCGCGCGCCAGACGAGCCGCGCGGGATCGATGCACTCCCCTTCCTTCATGCGCCGAGCGGTGGACGAGAGCTTGAGCGCGCCCGCCGAGCCGAATCCCAGCGCGCGCTCGAGCAGGATGCGCAGCGACGGCAGCGGGTTGCCGTTCTTCCACGCGAACGCAATGAAGTTGTTGTCGTCGCCGCACGGCACCAGCGCGCACGAATCGTCGAACACCGCACGCAGTTGCTCGAGATGGCGCGGCAACGCGGGATCGTCGTCCATAAAGTTGATCGCGAGCACGCCCGTTTCGCTCAGCCGCGCACGGCACGCGTCGAGAAACACGGTGCCCGTGCAGCGGCCCGGCATGCCATCGGCGACGAACGCGTCGTGCAGGATCACGTCCGCCTGGACGTCCGGCCGCGCGACGTAGTCTGCGCCGTCCGCGCAGACTACCGCGAAGCGCGCGTCGTCTTGCGGAATCCTGAACACGTCGCGCAGCGCGATCACGTCCGGATTGATCTCGACAGCGTCGATCGCCGTGTCGGGCAGGTGCCGATAGCAGTACTTCGCCAGCGATCCACCGCCGAGCCCGATCATGCAGATACGCGCGGGCGCCGGCTGCAGCAGCAGGAAACCCATCATCACGCGCGTATAGCCGAGTTCGAGCCTGACCGGATCCTTCAGCGACATGAAGCTCTGCGTGCCGAAGTGGTCGAAGTGCAGCGACACCGCGTGCTTCGTCTCGAGCACGAACGGACGGCCGTCGTTCAACGGCGCCGCCAGGAACTGCAGGAACGCGTCATAGGAAATTCGATCCTCGCTCATGCTCGACAGGCCCGGTTGATCGGAGAATCGCTCGTACCGCGTGCGGTCATACCTTCTTCAGGTAGCAGGCCTTCAGCATGAAGCCGCCCATGTCGGTCTTGCAATCGACTTCGTGATCGCCGCCGACGAGACGGATGCTCTTGACCTTGGTGCCCATCTTCAGCGTGATCGACGAACCCTTCACGCGCAAGTCCTTGATCAGCACGACCGAATCGCCGTCCGACAGCACGTTGCCATTCGCGTCCTTGACGACGTCGCCCGCCGGTTCGTCGCCCGCATCGGCGCCGGCTCCGGCCGACCATTCATGGCCGCAGTCCGCGCACACGGTCAGCGTGCCATCCGGGTAGGTGTTTTCCATCGCGCATTGCGGGCAGGCGGGGGCGGCGTTCATTGCAGCTTCCATTCGGTGGGAGTTCACGTCAATCGATAAAAAAATGCCGGACACGCAAGCACGTGGCCGGACCGCGCGCCGTACTGTCCCGTCGACAAATCGGCCAGACAGCATGTCGCGCACACGGCATTATAATGCAATACACATAAACACGTTGCTGTATTATAATTGTCAGCTTTCGATCATTCGCCGGACTTGATGGCGGTTTCGCTGAGGATGTCGACATGTTCGAGATGAATGATGCACCGATGCCTGGTGCACAACACCCGGCGCCCCGTCGGGAAACCGCGCTCCGCGCGGTCCCGCCGTGCTGCCGGCCGGCCGTTCCACGCCGTTCCGGCGACTTTCCCCGAGGTTGATCCGCATCGTGGCAACCGTCGTCTACGTTGAAATCGGCCCCGCCTGGAGCCGCAGGCGTGCGATCGCGTCGTGTGACGCGATCGTCGCGGCGGCACACCGCTTCGAAAGCGACATCCTGCTGCTCGCCAACGGGCTCAGCGGCAGCGCGAAGGACGCGACGGCCATCGCGGCGCTACAGATGCATGGCGGCACGTCCGCGCAGGTGCTCGCCACTGGCCCCGACGAGGATGCAGCGCTCCAGGCGCTGTTGCCCCTGCTGCAGGCGGGCTGACGCTGCGTCGCCCGATCCCACGGCCTCGTGCCGTTCACCCTGAATCACTACTCCCCGAGGAAGCGATGAACGACAACGTCACGTCCCACACCCCCAACCTGTCGGCCTCCGCGATCTGGGCGCTCGAGCGTCTCGCCGATGTGCGCTACGGCCGCGACGCGCCGGCCCTCGGCTGGTCGGTCGAGCAGGAACTCGTCGGCGCGGGCTTCGTCAGCCATTCCGCGAACGGCCGATCCGGTGCGTCGATCACCGCGCACGGGCGCAGCTTCCTGAAAAGCCGCAAGTAGAAACCGCCCGGCACGGGCGCGATGCCGCCACGCGGTCGCCAGCCCGTGCCGGAATCATCGGACGACGGCAAGCCGGACGATGCGGCCGCATTCCCCGCCGCAGACGGGGATTTGCGGCCGCGCCGCAGTTTCCGCGGTATCGTACGGGACCCAAGCGCGGCGCACTGCGCCGCCTTCCTTTCCTCATAGAACGCCCGATGACACTCAGCGCCCTGCCGCCCGTCACGTCCCCACCGGTTCTCGATACCCCCCGCCTGATCCTCGAAGGTCACCCGCTCGGCGACTTCGACGCGCTCGCCGCGATGTGGGCCGAGCCGACCGTCGTCGCGCACATCTTCAACGGCAATCCGTCGGCGCCGCGTGACTCGTGGATGCGGCTGCTCGCGTATCGCGGACTGTGGCCGCTGCTCGGCTACGGCTACTGGGCGATTCGCGAGAAGTCGTCGGGCCGCTACGTCGGCGATCTCGGCTTCGCCGACTTCCATCGCGCGATCGAGCCGTCGATTCGCAGCGTGCCGGAAGCCGGCTGGGCGCTCACGAGCTGGGCGCACGGCAAGGGCTATGCGACCGAGGCGCTGTCGCATGCGCTCGGCTGGCTCGATGCGCAGCACCGGTTCGAGCGCAGCGTATGCCTGATTGCACCGACCAACATCGCGTCGATCCGCGTCGCGCAGAAGGCCGGGTATGCAGATCCGGTGCAGATTCGCTTCAACGACGCCGATTCGCTGCTGTTTTCACGCGCGTGCCGGTAAGTGCGATGTCGTGCACCGACCGCTTCGTCGCGGCTAAGGTGCGTGGACCGTCTGCGTCGGCGCCGGCGGTCGGCGAACGCCGTCGGCAACGGGGACGCCGAGCGTGAAAACCGGTGCGTGCATCGTTGACGTGTCCGGAATGACGCGGTACGGGATCCGGCCGCCCCCCCTGCAAGCGCAGTTTCTGCATCAGCGTCGGGCGATACCGCGTTGCCGCATCGCGCGCGTATCCGTATCGCGGGCGGGAGTGCGATTGACCGTTAGTTGCACTTGAGAGATCGCTCGTCCAGGTCTCAACAGCTGGATTGCGGCGTTCATCGCCGGTCATGCCAGCGCGATCCGGATCGTCGTCGAAGGCGCGCGGCCTGCGCCTGGCACGGACGGCCCCGTGCAGCGGATGCCGGCGATGCGCGGCGCGCTGACGAGCAGCGAGATCGCCGCGGTGGTCAGCTATGTGCGCGGCGCGTGGGGAAATCGCGCCACACCGGTGTCAGAACAGGACGTGAGGCGGTTGCGAGCGGCGATCCGGCGGTAGACGGGCCGCACGTCTGCATCCGATGCGGGCGGCAAGCGGTGGGATCGCGTCGTCTCACCAGCAGCGGCAGCGACTACCCCCGCAGCACGGCAACCGCCTTGATTTCGACGATATAACCGGGCGCCCCGCCGAGCATGTGCGCTCCGACCGCGGTCCACGCCGGCCGCGGATGCGCATGGAGATAGCGGTCGCGCACCGCCATGAACAGCGGCAGGTCGCGCATGTCGGTATGAAAGGTCGTCAGGTCGACCACGTCGTCGAGCGATGCGCCGGCCGCCTCGAGCACCAGCCTGAGATTCTCGAACGCCTGCACGATCTGCGCCTCGCGTTCTTCCACCAGTTGCATCGCCGCGTCGCGGCCGATCTGGCCGGATACGTACACGGTATCGCCCGCCTTGATCGCCGGCGCATAACCGATTTTTTCGTACACCGCTTCCATTCCTGCGGGGATGATTGCTTCGCGCTCGCGCATGAGTGTCTCCGTGGCCGGACGTTCCACGTCGGCCGGTTTTTCGATGGTCATCGCGCGCACGCCTGACCGCGGCGCGCGCCTCGCTGAAGCAGCGGGCGAACAGGCAACCCGGCCGCTCAACCCGTATCGCCGCCCGCGACCGGCAGCACCGTGCCGGTGATGTAACTCGCTTCGTCCGACGCGAGGAACAGGATCGGCGCGATCTGTTCATCGAGCGTGCCGTAACGCTTGAAGAACGTCGAATCGGTCACCTGCCGCACCGCTTCGGCCATCCACGCCTGTTCCTGCGCATTGTCGCCGGCCGCATTACGCGGCACGCGGCGCGGCGGCGCCGTGGTACCGCCCGGCGCGGTCGCGACCACGCGGATGCCTTGCTCCGCGTATTCCATCGCGAGCGCCGCCGTCAGCGCATTGACGCCACCTTTCGCGGCCGAATACGGCACGCGGCGAATGCCGCGCGTCGCGTTCGACGACACGTTGACGATCGTGCCGCCGCCCCCGGCCAGCAAGTGCGGCAGCACCGCGCGGCAACTGTAGAGCGTCGGCATCAGCGAGCGGCGGATTTCAGCGTCGATCTGCTCGGGCTCGAACTCGGCGAACGGCCGCATCCGGATCGCGCCGCCGACGCCGTTGATCAGCACGTCGATCCGGCCGAACGTCGCGACCGCGCACGCCATCGCCGCGCGCGCGCCGTCGTAGGTCTCGAGATCCGCGACGAATCCGGCCGTGTTGCCGCCCGGCGCCTCGGCGGCCACCTCCGCCACGAAATCCGCGCGATCGACGAACAGCACGCGGCCGCCCTCGGCCGCCGCGCGCAGCGCGACGCCGCGGCCGATGCCCTGCGCCGCGCCGGTGACGACAACGACCTTTCCAGAGAATCGTTGCATGGTCATGCCGCCTTTGCCGTCACGTTCGGGGTGAACTTCTCGTAGTGGAAGCTGTTGGGCTTCACGCCTGCATCGTCGAAGTACTGGCGCACCGCGTCGACCATCGGCGGCGGCCCGCACAGGTAGACGTCCACGTCGCCGTCGTTCAGCGCATCGGCCGGAATGTGCTGCGTGACCCAGCCCTTGCGCGGATGGCTCGACGCCGCATCGGCAACGACGGTCGAGAAGCTGAAGTTCGGCAGCTTCGCGGCATACGCTTCGATCGCGTCGACCAGCACCAGGTCGAGATCGCGCGTCACGCCGTAGATCAGGTGCACCTTCTGCCGCGAGCCGCTGCGCGCGAGCACCTCGAGCATCGACAGGAACGGCGCGAGGCCCGTGCCGCCCGCGAGGAACAGCAGCGGCCGCGCCGCATCGCGCAGGTAGAAGCTGCCGAGCGGCCCGTTCAGTTCGAGCGTGTCGCCGGGTCTGGCCGACTCGAGCCACGTGCTCATCACGCCGCCGGGAATCTTCTTGATCAGGAATCCGACCTTCGTGTCGCCCGGCGCGGACGAGAACGAATACGACCGGTGCTGGCCGCTGCCCGGCACGCCGATGTTCACGTACTGGCCGGGCAGGAACACCGGCGCGGCCGCATCGACGTCGAGTTCGAGCACGATCGCCGCATCGTTGTGCGGCTCGACCTTCGTCACGGTCGCGGCGAACGCGCTGTGGCCGGTCTTGCAGGCGATCGACGAGCTCGGCACCGCGATCACGCAATCGCTTTGCGGCACCATCTGGCACGTCAGGACGAGACCGCCGTCCTTTTCATCCTCGGTGAGCGCGTCGTCGATGTAATCGTCGCCGAGATCGTAGCTGCCGCTCTCCGCGCGGCACTTGCAGGTGCCGCACACGCCGTCGGAACAGTCCATCGGCAGGTTGATCTTCGCGCGGAACGCGGCGTCGAGCACCTTCTCGCCGGCCTTGCAGTCGATGAAGCGGGTGACCCCGTCCTCGAAGTTCAGTGCAATCTTGTAGGTGGACATGACATCGCCTCCCAGTGTTACTTGTCGAATCGATCGGCGTCAGACGTGATACACGTCGAGCACCTGCCGGATGTAGTCGTTCTTCAGCACGATCTTCTTGTTCGAGATCAGCCATGCGTCGCCCGAGCGGCGCAACGTAACGAACATCGTGCCGAAGAAGTGATCGGTCACGCGGTAGCGGTGGTTCAGCGTGTGGAAGTTGTAGCGCACGTCCACCTCGCCGTCGCGCTCGGCCAGCACCTCGACGTTCGTCACGTTGTGGCTGGTGCGCGGCTCGGGCGTCGACGCGCCGCTGCGCTCGGTCTTGATCCGGAACACGCGATCCTCGAGGCCGCCCCGATCCGCGTAATACATCAGCGAGATCTGGCTGTGCGGATCGTCGGTCGGCCGGTCGTCGTCGTCCCACGCGGGCATCCAGTACGTGACGTCTTCCGTGTAGCAGGTCAGCCACTCGTCCCACTCGCGGTCGTCGAGCAGGCGCGCTTCGCGATACAGCGCCGCGCAGATGGTCCGGTAATCGATGTTCATGCTTCCACCTCCCCGCGTTCCTTCTTCAGTGCATCGCGCATCACGTGCACCCAGTGTTCGTGCTGGCACACGAACAGCCCTTCGTCCTCGCTGCGCTCGCCCGAGATGCGCGGGTTCAGCCCCATTCTTTTCGCGTTCTCGTCCGGCCCGTCGATCCATAGCGGCGCGCCGCGCGACAGGTCGTTCCACATCGCCGTGATGCCTGCATAGCCGGCCTGGCATGCACGGAACTCCTCGAGGTCGTCGGCCGTGCCCATTCCGGTCACGTTGAAGAAGTCCTCGTACTGGCGGATGCGCGTCGTGCGGTCGGCTTCGCTCTCGCCCTTCGGCGCGAAACAGAAGATGCTGACTTCGGTCTTGTCGACGCCGAGCGGGCGCACCACGCGGATCTGCGTGCTGAACTGGTCCATCAGGAACACGTTCGGGTACACGCACAGGTTGCGCGTCTGGTTCACGATGAAGTCGGCCTGCACATCACCGACGCGCGCCTTGATCTCGTCGCGGTGCTGGTACACGGGCCGCACTTCGGGGTTCATCGTCTTGGTCCACAACAGGATGTGGCCGTTGTCGAAGCCGTACACGCCCGCGACCGACTTGCTCCAGCTATTCGCGTCGACGGCCTTGGTGCCGTCTTCCTTGCGGCGGCCCATCGTCGCCGCGTAGTTCCAGTGCACGGTGCTCACGTGATAGCCATCGCAGCCGTTCTCCATCTGCATCTTCCAGTTGCCTTCGTAGATGTAGGAGGAGTTGCCGCGCAGCACTTCGAGCCCGTTCGGCGCCTGGTCGACGATCTGGTCGATGATCACGCGCGCCTCGCCGAGATACTCCTCGAGCGGCAGCACGTCGTCGCTCAGGCTGCCGAACAGGAAGCCGCGGTAGTTCTGGAATCGCGCGACCTTCTTCAGGTCGTGCGAGCCGTGCGTGTTGAACTGCACCGGATACTCGGTCGTCTTCTCGTCCTTCACCTTCAGCAGCTTGCCGGTGTTCGAGAAGGTCCAGCCGTGGAACGGGCACGTGAAGCTGCCCTTGTTGCCGTGCTTGCGGCGGCACAGCATCGCGCCCTTGTGCGCGCACGCATTGATCACCGCGTGCAGCTCGCCGGTCTTGTCGCGCGTGATGACGATCGGCTGGCGGCCGATCCACGTCGTGTAGTAATCGTTGTTGTTCGGGATCTGGCTTTCGTGCGCGAGGTACACCCAGTTGCCCTCGAAGATGTGCTTCATCTCGAGCTCATACAGCGCCTCGTTCGTGAAGATGTCGCGGCGGCAGCGGAAGATGCCGGCTTCCTTGTCGTCCTGCACGGCAGTGGCGAGCAGGTGGTCCAGTTCGGTGGTGTGGTCGATCGTGGCGGACATGTTGGTTCCTCCTGTGTGCGTGCCGGGTCCTGCAAGCACGCTCGCATCGGTATCGATTGAATCTCGCGGGGACCCGGCCGGCGGCGGCGCAGGCGCGCCGCCGCGCCGTCGGGCGGTTATGCCGTGGCGGAAGCGCGCAGGCGTTCGACGATCTGGTTGTCCTTGCCCTCGACGCGTGGCGTCAGGACGAAGTTGAACTCGATGTCCTGATATGCGTCGGCCTTCAGCCCGAGCGCGGCGCCGCCGGTCTTGCTGGTGACGGGCGGAATCAGCTCCTCGCGCGTCGCATACGCGAAGTCGTCCCAGATCAGCGGGTCGCCGTCGATGTTGAACTGCGTCGTCAACTTGCGGTGGCCGTCGCTGGTCACGAAGAAGTGCACGTGCGCCGGGCGGTTGCCGTGACGGCCGAGGCGGTCGAGCAGCTGCTGCGTCGCGCCCTGCGGCGGGCAGCCGTAGCCGACCGGCATCAGCGTGCGGAATTCGTACTTGCCGTCCGCGCCCGTCTTCACCGCGCCGCGCAGGTTGAAATCGCTCTGTGCGCCGGTCGGGTCGAAATGCGAGTAGAAGCCGTGCGAGTTCGCGTGCCAGCACTCGACCAGCGCGCCGGCCACCGGCTTGCCGTCGCCCCCCGTGACCGTGCCGTGGATCACCAGCGGGCCCGCGCCTTCATCCGCATCGAGGTCGATCTTCGCGACGCCGTCGCGCACCGGCGCGCCGCCGACGTACAGCGGGCCTTCGATCGTGCGCGGCGTGCCGCCATCGAGTCCGATCGCCTCGTCCTCCGCGTCCATCCGGATATCGAGATACTTCTCGAGGCCGAGGCCGGCCGCGAGCAGCGCCGCCTCGCCGTCCTGGCCGAGCTTGTTCAGGTAGTTCACACCGGCCCACACTTCGTCCGGCGTAATGTCGAGGTCGTCGATCGCCTTGAACAGGTCGCCGAGCAGCCGCAGCACGACCTGCTGCGTGCGCGCGTTGCCGCCATTGGCGCCCGCGTTCGACGCGGCCTTCAGCAGATCCTGCACTTCCTTGGTTTCGAATACTTTGACGCTCATGATGGTGTCTCCACGTGTATTTTGGGGAAAGGTGACCCGGTGCCCGCCGTTGCGGAAGAGGCGGCTCCGTGGTTCAAACGTCGCCGTCGTGTATCGACGACGGGTGGCGACACAACGGCGTCACCGAAATCTTCATGTACGGGAACAGCGGCAGGCCAGTCAGGATCTCGTGCAGCTCGGCGTTGCCGGACACGTCGAACACACTGTAGTTCGCGTATTCACCGGCGATGCGCCAGATGTGGCGCCATTTGCCGCTGCGCTGCAGGTCCTGCGAATACGCCTTCTCGCGGGTCTTGATCTCGTCGGCCACGCCGGCCGGCATGTCGGCTGGGAGGTTGACGTCCATGCGTACGTGGAAAAGCATCGTGATGTCCTGGTGCGTGATCGTGTTATCGCGGGTTGTCGCGCGTGATCGCGATTCAGCGTGAGACTTTCGTCAGCCCGTCGCGGGTGAAGCGCGCGACCTTCGCTTCGTCGAGCTCGATGCCGAGGCCCGGGCCGCTCGGCACGGTCAGTTCGAAATCGCTGTAGTCGAGCGGGGTCGTGAGAATCTCTTCGGTAATCAGTAGCGGTCCGAACAGTTCGGTGCCCCACTGCAGGTTCGCGAAGCTCGCGAACAGATGCGCGGACGCGACCGTGCTGAACGCGCCTTCGAGCATCGTGCCGCCGTACAGCTCGATGCCGGCCGCATCCGCGATCGCCGCGACGCGCTGCGCCGCGAAGAGGCCACCGCTCTGCTCGATCTTGATCGCGAACACGTCCGCGCCGTGATGCTTCGCGATCTCGAATGCGCTGTCCGGGCCCTGCAGGATTTCGTCGGCCATCAGCGCGACCGGGAAGCGGCGCATCAGCCGTGCGAGCGCCGCGGCCGACGCGACCGGCTGCTCGACCAGTTCGCAGCCGGCATCGGCGAGCGCCGGAATCGCACGCGCGGCCTGCGTTTCGCTCCACGCCATGTTCACGTCGACGCGCACCGATGCGCGCTCGCCGACCGCCCGCTTGATCTCGGCCACGTGGCGGATGTCCGCGTCGAGCGCCTTCGCGCCGATCTTCAGCTTGAACACGTTGTGGCGGCGCAGGTCGAGCATCCGCTCGGCTTCGGCGATATCGGTCGCCGTGTTGCCCGATGCGAGCGTCCACGCGACCGGCAGGCGATCGCGCCGGCGGCCGCCGAGCAACTCGCTGACCGGCACGCCGAGGCGCTTGCCGTGCGCGTCGAGCAGCGCGGTTTCGAGCGCGCTCTTCGCGAAGTGATTGACCTTCGCGAGCTTGCCGAGGAACGCCATCAGCGCCTGGATGCGCGTCGCATCCTTGCCGATGATCGCCGGCGCGAGGTATGCGTCGATCGCGAGCTTCATCGCTTCCGGGCTTTCCGGGCCATAGGCCATCCCGGCAATCGTCGTGCCTTCGCCTGTGCCCGTCACGCCGTCGCTGCAGGTCACCTTCACCAGCATCAGCGTCTGGCCGTGCATCGTGGCGACCGACAGCTTGTGCGGACGGATCGTCGGCAGGTCGACGAGGCGGGTTTCAATGCGTTCGATGGTGACGGGAGACATGGGGCACGCTGCGTGTGGTGAGTTCATGGAACGGATTTATACGCGGCGGGGAAATGGACCGTCCAATACTTTTGGCCTCGCTTTTTCATACCTGCCAGGTATTGAAATTCGCTTCAGATCGGGAAATATTGCATCGCGCCATACCCGTTTTGTCTGGTTGGCGTGGCTGGAAGGCTTGCTGGGAGAAGCGGGACAGGTTTCAGGGCACCCCGTAGCGAGCAGTGAAATGCGGGCAGGCTGGTGGTTGGCGACGTCGACGGAAATCGAGGTCCGGGCGGGCGGATCAGGGTTTTCCTGATGGGAATGCGGTGTGGCCCGCCGACCGTATTCCGCACGAAGGCACCGCGATGCGGCCACGTCCCCGTGGCCGGATCATTGCGGTGGCGATAGGCGCCTGAAGCGCTTCCACAGTGTCTTCAATGTCTGATGATCGGCAGCCACGCGAGCGACCAGAAAGCCTCGAGCAAAGGCCGCGCCCGGCATGGCATGCGGCATGCAGTGCGATGGCACTGACGGCGGACTACGCCACCGCCGGCCGCTCATGCAGCCGCAACGCGGCCCACGCGATCCCGGCGGAGAAGATCCCGACCACCCCGCCGAACGTGCCGATCCACGGCAGGCCGAAATCCCCGGCGATATGGTTGCCGAGCAGCGCGCCGGCACCGATGCCGACGTTGTACAGCCCGGAAAAGATCGACACCGCGAGATCGGTCGCCTCGGGCGCGAGCTTCAGCACCCAGGCCTGCATCGCGAGCCCGAAGCAGACGATCGCGCCGCCCCACACCAGCGTGTGAACCGACAGCGTGACGATGTTCAGCGCGCTCGGGAACAGGATCAGCAGGCACGCCGACAGCGCGATGATCGACGCGAGCAGGAAATCGGCCGGCCGCTCCGGAAACACGCGGTTGAAACAGACCGCGGCCGGCATGCCGGCGACGCCGAACAGGATCAGCACGTAGGTAATCCGGCTGCTGCTCGCGTGATTGACGCTCTGCACGAACGGCTCGATGTACGTGTACGACGTGAAATGCGCGGACACGACCAGCACGGTGATCGCGTACAGCGATACCAGCGCCGGCTTCCTGAGAAACATGCCGATGCTGGACAGCGATCCGGCGCCCTGGCTCGGCAGCGTCGGCAGCGTCACGCGCAGCATCAGCAGCGCGACGGCCGCCGCGCCGCCGATCACGAGGAACGTCACGCGCCAGCCGAGCGCCTCGCCGATCACGCGCCCGAGCGGAATCCCGGCGACCATCGCGATCGCCGTGCCCATCGCGAGCAGGCTCAACGCACGGCTTTTCCGGTCGCTCGGCGCGAGCCGCACGGCCAGCGGGACGGAAATCGACCAGAACACCGCATGCGCGCACGCGATGCCGAGCCGGCCGATCATCAGCACCGTGAAATTCCACGCGACGCCGGTGACGACATGGCTGCCGATGAACACCAGCAGCCCGCAGCTCAGCAGCTTGCGACGTTCAACATGGCGCGTGAGGAACGTCAGCGGCAGCGACACGACCGCGACGGCCCACGCGTAGATCGTCAGCATCAGGCCGACGTCGGTCGGCTGCATCCGCAGGCTGTCGCCGATCGCGCTCAGCAGCGCGACGGGCACGAATTCGGTGGTGTTGAAGATGAAGGCAGTGAGTGCCAGGGCCAGGACGCCCCACCACGACTGTTCGGAACTGACGGCGTCCGGAGTTGCCATACGGGAATTCGACGAGGGTTGGGGGCGCGGGCAGCCGGCCCGGCGCATCGGCGCGATTGTACCAGCGGCAAACGACACGCCGCTGCCGTCCGCGGCGCCGGGACATGGCGATGACACGGCCGCGCGCCGATAATGCGTCGAAGGACTTTTCGCGGACGATTCGCCCGAACCTCATCGGGCCAGGAGATTCAACATGCGCATTGAAACGTCGTTTCTGTTCGATCTCGACGGCACGCTCGTCGACAGCGTCTACCAGCACGTGCTCGCGTGGAAGGAAGCGCTCGATGCCGAGGGCATCGAGCTGTCGGTGTGGCGCATCCACCGCAAGATCGGGATGAGCGGCGGCCTGTTCCTGAATCAGCTGCTGCGCGAGACGGCCGGTGACATCGACGCCGAGCGCGTCGAACGGCTCGCGCGGCTGCACGCGGCCGCGTACCAGCGGCTGCGCGCGCAGGTCCGGCCGCTGCCGGGCGCGCGCGAGCTGCTGGCCGCGCTGTCGAACGCGGGCATCCGCTGGGCGATCGCGACCAGCGGACGGATGGAAACGGCGGCCATCAACCTCGAGGCGCTGGGCGTCGATCCGGCGAAGAACGTGGTCGTCACGCGCGATCAGGTCAAGTATGCGAAGCCGGATCCCGATCTGTTCCTGACGGCCGCCGCGAAGCTGAACGTGCCGATCGAGCATACGGTGGTGGTCGGCGACAGCATCTGGGACATGCTCGCCGCGAGCCGCTGCCGCGCGCTGGGCGTCGGCTTGCTGTCGGGCGGTTACGGCAGCGACGAGCTGGAACGCGCGGGCGCGCTGCGCGTGTATGACGATCCGGCGGATCTGCTGTGGCACCTCGACGAGATCGCGGCGCGGCCGTGATGCCTGACTCGCCCGCCTGACCCGCGGCGTCCGGCTCTCCGGCGTCACCTTCGTCGGTTTGTCGCCCTGCGTGCAAGCTTCCGGCCGCGCCGGTCGGGTCGGGTCGGGTCGGGTCGGGTCGGGTCGGGTCGGGTCAATCGTCATCGACGCGCTTGTCGACCAGATAACGCCCGCGCTCGACACCCGCGCGCAGCGCCTCGTCCTCGGTTTTCCAATCCGGGCCGGCCGGCTCCGGCACGCTGAGCTCGATGCGCGCGCCGTCGACATACACCTGCACTTCGTCATCCCACGCGCCGCGCGCGTTGCGCCGCGCCCAGACGCGAATCTCGTGGCCGCGATACGGGTCGCGCACCTGTGCGTCCTGTTGATGCTGCATGCTGGCCCCCTCTGCTTATCTGCGATGGCGATGCAAAAAATGCGCGCCGCATGATCGCCGCGCGCGCCGTCGGCCCCGTGAGCACACGCCGTGCCCGCTATCCGGCAGCCCGGCACGCAGCTTGCGCACGCGTCCCACCGCGCTGACAAACCCTGACGGAGCTTGCCCATGCGAACCGACGAACTCGCCGGAACGGCCCTCGACTATTGGTGCGCGCGCGCATTGTGCGCGGACGACGAAGACACGCTGTGCTTCACGGCCGTCGAGCCGCAACTGATCGTGACCGCTGCGTGCGATGCATTGCGGCGTCTCGATGCACATTTCGCGCCGTCGGCGTCGTGGGCCGACGCGGGAGCGGTGCTCGATCGCGTCGGCGACCTGCGGATCGCGCGGCGCGGCGACGGCGTCGAATGCGACGCATGCTTCATCGACGGTCCGTCGACCTGCGCGGCGCGCGCGACCGACCCGCGCACCGCGCTGCTGCGCGCGTTCGTGCGGGCGCGCTTCGGCGACGACGTCGATACCCCGCCGGCGTTCGCGCACCGGATCGAGCGCGGCGCGCCGGTGCGTTACGACCCCGGAGCGCCGCTTCCCGAAGCGGACGACGATCCGGCCGCCGGCGACAGTTCGGACATCCGCTCGATTCCGCGCATGTGACGACGCCGGACGCGCCCCGCTCCGCGCACGATGCAACGACCGTACAGCGTTTATGTAAAAACGACAGAGGTTCAGCACGCGGCATCCCGCACGCACGTTGCCGCGCGGGGCGCAGCGCCGCAGGCACGCGGGTTGCGGCGCACGGCCGTTACCGTTCGCCGCCGCCCGCCCACGCCATTCCATGAACGTCACGCCCCCCTTCGCCCCACATCTCTACTTCTGCGATGCCCGCCTCGTCGGTCCGCTCGACGCGTGGCCAGACACGTTCGCACACATCGCGGGCATGGGCTTCGATCACGTGCTGATCGGTGGCTTCTGGGCCGCCAGCGTCGCGGGTTTTCCGCGTCACGTCGCCGACTTCCATCGGCCGGCAGCGACGTTCGCGACGCGCGCCGGCGCGCTCGAGACGTTCTCGCGGCTCGCGCAGCTTGCGCACGGCCACGGGCTGCGCGTGATGCTCGAAGTCGTGCCCGATCGCATCGCGCGCGACAATCCGCTGCGCGTCGAGCATCCGGACTGGTACGTCGAGCGCTCGCACGACGACGCGCTGATCGATCCGCGCCGAGCCGCGCATGAACTCGACGTCGCGCATGCACAGGTCGGCGAGGATTCGACACACGACGCACTCGCCGCGTGGTGGTGCGGGCATCTCGCTGCGTTCGCGGCCGCCGGCGCGGCCGGCTTCCTGATCGACGCGCCGCATCATCTGCCGGCCGCGTGGTGGCCCGGCTGGCGCGCGGCGCTGCGGCGCGCGCGCCCGGACGTCACGGTGCTGGCCGGCGTACCCGGCCATGCGCGCGACGCGCTCGCACAATTCGAGGCGGCCGGCTTCGACGCGGTGTTCTCGTCGGTACGCTGGTGGGATCTGCGTTCGCCGTGGTTCGCGGACGAACACCGTCTGTTGCGGCGCATCGGCTCGCCGATCGCGTTTCCCGACGCCTACGACGGCCCGCGTCTCGCCGACGACTGGCGCGACGCGCCGGACGAGACGGTCGCCCGGGCGTATCACCGCGCGTTGTGGACCGCGGCGGCGGTCGGCACCGGCTGGCTCTTGCCGATGGGCTTCGAGCGCGGCGTCACGCTGCCGCTGATGGCACGCGATGCGGATGCCACGCGCTATCGCGCCGCGTTCGACGGCGCGCGCTTCGATCTGTCCGGCGCAATCGCCGACGCGAATGCATGGCGCCGCGCGACGCCGCTCGCGGCCCAGCGCGGCGAAATCGCGCAACTGAGCGCGCCCGGCGCAGCCGCGACCGCACTGTTGCGCGGCACGGGCCCGTCGCTCGAGCACGACGACACGGCACTGCTGATCGCGCTGAATCCCGATCTCGATACCGAAGCGCCGGTCGATTCCGCCACGATCCTGCCCGGCGTGCCGGGCGGCTTCACCCATGTCGCGACGCCGGACGGCGCGCGCAAGCACGCGCCGGTCGCGCTGGAAGCGTTCACGCTCGAACCCGGCGGCTATGCGCTGCGCGAAGCCTGGCGCGCGCCGCCAGCGATCCCGCGCGCCGACGCCGCGAGCGAGCGTACCGCGCTGTCCGCCGCGCTCGCGGCCGACCGGATCGCGATCGAACGCGTCGAGCCGGCCGTGGACGGCGGCCGCTTCGCGATCAAGCGCGTGATCGGCGAAACGCTGGTTGTACACGCATCTATTTTCTCGGACGGGCATGCGCATCTCGCGGCAGCGCTGCAATGGCGCGCGGACGACGAGGACGACTGGCGCGAAGTGCCGTTCGTCGCCGAGCCGAACGATCGCTGGCACGCGCGCATCTCGCTCGACCGGCTCGGCCGCCACGCGTTCCGCGTGATCGCATGGCGCGACGACTGGGCATCGCTCGTCACCGACATCGCGAAGAAGCGTGCGGCCGGCCAGGACGTGACGCTGGAGGTGCGCGAAGCGCAACTGCTGCTCGCGACCGCGCTTAAGCTCGCCGACCCGATCGATCCGCGCGCGATCGGGCAGATGGAACGGCTGAGCGCCGACTTCAAGGACGCGTCGCCCGACGAACGCCTCGCGCTGATCGGCGCGCCCGCGCTCGCCGATGCCTTCGCGGCGCTGCGCTACCGGCCGTTCGTCACCCATGACGAAACGGTTTATCCGGTCGACGTCGAGCGCCGCGCCGCGCGCTTCTCGAGCTGGTACGAAATGTTCCCGCGCTCGGCGAGCAACGATGCGCACCGGCACGGCACGTTCGACGACGTGATCGCGCAGTTGCCGCGCATCCGTGACATGGGTTTCGACGTGCTGTATTTCCCGCCGATCCACCCGATCGGCACGACCGCGCGCAAGGGCCGCAACAACACGCTGAAGGCCGGCCCGGACGACGTCGGCAGCCCGTACGCGATCGGCTCGCACGACGGCGGCCACACGGCCGTGCATCCGCAGCTCGGCACGCTCGCGTCGTTCCGGACGCTGGTCGAGGCGGCGCGCGCGCAAGGGCTCGAGATCGCGCTGGACTTCGCGATCCAGTGCTCGCCCGACCATCCGTGGCTCGCCGCGCACCCGGGCTGGTTCGCATGGCGGCCCGACGGCTCGCTGCGCTTCGCGGAAAATCCGCCGAAGCGCTACCAGGACATCGTGAATCCCGACTTCTACGCGCCGGACGCGCTGCCCGACTTGTGGGTCGCGTTGCGCGACGCGGTGCTGTTCTGGGTCGACGCGGGCGTGCGGATTTTCCGCGTCGACAATCCGCACACGAAGCCGCTTCCGTTCTGGGCGTGGATGATCGCCGACGTGCGCGGCAAGCATCCGGACGTCGTGTTCCTGTCGGAGGCGTTCACGCGGCCGGGCATGATGTACCGGCTCGCGAAGGTCGGCTTCTCGCAGTCGTACACGTATTTCACGTGGCGCGAGACGAAGCGCGAGTTCATCGATTACCTGACCGAGCTGACGGCCGGCCCGCCGCGCGAGTTTTTCCGGCCGAACTTCTTCGTGAACACGCCCGACATCAATCCGCGCCACCTGCAGAACGCGCCGCGCTCGCAGTTCGTGATCCGCGCGGCGCTCGCGGCGACGCTCGCCGGCTCGTGGGGCCTGTATTCGGGCTTCGAGATCGGCGAATCGGCGCCGCTGCCCGACAGCGAGGAATACGCGGATGCGGAGAAATACGAGCTGCGCGCGCGCGACTGGAACAAGGCCGCGCACATCGGCGCCGAAGTCGCGCGGCTGAACCGCGCGCGGCGCGAGCATCCGGCGCTGCAAACTCACCTTGGCCTCACGTTCGCCGACGCGGACAACGACCAGGTCCTCGTGTTCGTGAAGGCGACGCCCGCGCACGACAGCGTCGTCGCGGTCGCGATCAGCCTCGACCCGTGGCACCCGCAGGCCGCGAACTTCACGCTCGACGCGTCGCTGTGGCGCGGCTTCGGGCTCGTCGACGGCGAGCCGCTCGACGCGTTCGAACAGGACGCCGCGCATGCCGAAACGTGGCGCGGGCATCGCCAGTACGTGTCGCTCGACCCGCACGTCCGGCCGTATGCGATCTGGCGGCTCGCGCCGTCTCCCGGCGCCGCGCGAGCGGCGGCGCCCGAGCCGGGCGACGCCCGACACCCTTCCGGAGCACACGCATGATGAAACGCGAAGACTCCCTCGACGACGTGCGCCGCGCGCAGTTCCCCTCGCTCGCACCGGCCGGCACGCCGCGCCGGCGCCGGTCGCGGCGCCGCGCGCCCGCGCTCTGCGCGGACGATCCGCTGTGGTACAAGGACGCGATCATCTACCAGGTGCACGTAAAGTCGTTCTACGACTCGAACAACGACGGGATCGGCGACTTCCCCGGCCTGATCATGAAGCTCGACTACATCGCCGAGCTCGGCGTCGACACGATCTGGCTGCTGCCGTTCTACCCGTCGCCGCGCCGCGACGACGGCTACGACATCGCCGATTACCGCGACGTGCATCCCGACTACGGCACGCTCGCCGACGTGCGGCGCTTCATCCGCGAAGCGCACGCGCGCGGGATCCGCGTGATCACCGAACTGGTGATCAACCACACATCGGACCAGCATCCGTGGTTCCAGCGCGCGCGGCGCGCGAAGCCCGGCTCGATACATCGCGACTACTACGTGTGGTCCGATACCGACACGAAATACACCGGCACGCGGATCATCTTCCTCGATACCGAAACGTCGAACTGGACCCACGACCCGATTGCAGGCCAGTACTACTGGCACCGCTTCTACTCGCACCAGCCGGACCTGAACTTCGACAATCCGGCCGTCGTGCGCGAGGTGCTCCAGGTAATGCGCTTCTGGCTCGATCTCGGCATCGACGGGTTGCGGCTCGACGCAGTTCCGTACCTGGTCGAGCGCGAAGGCACCAACAACGAGAACCTGCCGGAGACGCACGCGATCCTGAAACGCATTCGCGCGACGATCGACGCCGAGTATCCGAACCGGATGTTGCTCGCGGAAGCGAACCAGTGGCCGGAAGACGTGCAGGAATATTTCGGCCACGAGGACGAATGCCACATGGCGTTCCACTTCCCGCTGATGCCGCGCATCTACATGTCGATCGCGAGCGAGGACCGCTTCCCGATCGTCGACATCATGCGGCAGACGCCGGCGCTCGCGCCGAGCAACCAGTGGGCCGTGTTCCTGCGCAATCACGACGAGCTGACGCTCGAGATGGTGACCGACTCGGAGCGCGACCTGCTGTGGCAGACCTATGCGTCCGACCGGCGCGCACGGCTCAACCTCGGCATCCGGCGCCGCCTCGCGCCGCTGATGGAGCGCGACCGGCGCCGCATCGAGCTGATCAACTCGCTGCTGCTGTCGATGCCCGGTACGCCGGTCATCTACTACGGCGACGAACTCGGGATGGGCGACAACATCCACCTCGGCGACCGCGACGGCGTGCGCACGCCGATGCAATGGTCGTCGGACCGCAACGGCGGCTTCTCGCGCGCGGACCCGGAACTGCTGGTGCTGCCGCCCGTGATGGGCTCGCTGTACGGCTATGACGCGGTCAATGTCGAGGCGCAGACGCGCGACCCGCATTCGCTGCTGAACTGGATGCGCCGCATCCTGTCGACGCGTCGCGCGACGCAGTCGTTCGGGCGCGGCACGATCCGCTTCCTGCGCCCGGAGAACCGCAAGGTGCTCGCGTACCTGCGCGAACTCGAAGGTCACGAGACAGTGCTGTGCGTCGCGAACCTGTCGCGCTCGTCGCAGGCGGTCGAACTCGATCTCTCCGAATTCGCGGGCCGCGTGCCGATCGAGATGACGTCGGACTCGGCGTTTCCGCCGATCGGGCAGCTCACTTACCTGCTCACCTTTCCGCCGTACGGGTTTCTATGGTTCGTGCTGTCCGAGCACGGTCGCGAGCCGTCGTGGCGGCAGCCGCACGCGGAGCCGCTGCCCGAGTACGTGACGATCGTGATGCGGCGCGGCGACGTGCGGCCCGACGTCGGGCAGCTGCATACGCTCGCGCACGATGCGCTCGCGTCGTGGCTCACGCGGCGGCGCTGGTTCGCGTCGAAGGACCGCAAGATCGGCAATGCGTGGCTGAATGTCGTCACGCCGATACCGGACGAGCCGTTCCAGTACGCGGAGGCCTGGGTGTCCGCGAGCGACGGCGGCGTCGAACGCTACGTCGTGCCGCTGGCTGCCGCATGGGGCGGCGAGACGTCGCATCCGCTGTTCGCCCAGCTCGCGCTCGCGCGCGTGCGGCGCGGCCACACGGTCGGCTACCTGACCGACGCGTTCGCGCTGCCCGCGTTCGCGCGCGGGATGCTGCGCAAGCTGCGCGACGGCGCGACGGTGCCGACGTCCGACGGCGGCCGCCTCGACTTCCTGCCCGAACGTGCGCTTGCCGCGCTCGACCCCGGCGACGACGCCGACGTGCGCTGGCTCGCGGCCGAGCAGAGCAACAGCTCGCTCGTGATCGGCGACGAGATCGTGCTGAAGCTGGTGCGCAAGGTCGCGCACGGCATCCATCCGGAAGCGGAGATGAGCCGCCACCTGACGCGGATCGGCTACGCGAACACCGCGACGCTCGCCGGCGAGGTCGTGCACGTCGATCCGGACGGCTCGCCGCATACGGTCGCGATCCTGCAGCGCTACGTCGACAACCAGGGCGACGCGTGGACGCGATCGTTCGACTTCCTGAAACGCGCGGTCGACGAGCTCGCGCTGCCCGCCGTCGCCGACGGCGAAGCGGCCGAGCCCGACGAGGAACCGGATGCGCTGCTCGGCTACGCGGCGTTCGCGGGCATCGTCGGCACGCGGCTCGGCCAGCTGCACGTCGCGCTGGCGCAGCCGTGCGACGACCCGGCATTCACGCCGGAGCGCGCGACGCCCGAGCACGTCGACGGCTGGTGTTTCGACGCGATCACGTCGTTCAGGCACGCGCTCGACGTACTGGCCACGCGGCTCGATGCGCTCGATCCGGCCATGCGCGCCGCCGCCGACACGCTGCTCGCGTCGCGCGACGCGGCCGTGCAGGCGCTTGGCGAACTGGTGCCGCGCACGCTCGACGCGCAATGCACGCGGATTCACGGCGATTTCCATCTCGGCCAGGTGCTCGACGTGCAGGGCGACGCGCTGCTGATCGACTTCGAGGGCGAGCCCGCGCGTCCGCTCGAGCGGCGCCGCGCGAAGTCGCATCCGCTGCGCGACGTGGCCGGCTTCCTGCGCTCGCTGTCGTACGTGAGCGCGACCGCGCAATTCGCGATCGAGAAGGCGCCGCCGCAGGCGGCCGGCCGCAAGCGTGCGCTGTTCGACCGCTTCGGGCAGGCCGCCGCCGATCGCTTCGTCGAATGCTATCGCGCGGCCGCCGACGAGGCGCCCGAACGCTTCGTCGACCCGCGCTACGCCGATCGCCTGCTCGCGCTGTTCCTGATCGACAAGGCGTCGTACGAGCTGTGCTACGAGGCCGCGAACCGCCCCGACTGGCTCGGCGTGCCGGTCGGCGGGCTCGCCGCACTCGTCGAACGCCTGCTCGACGCGCACGGCACACCCGACAACGGAGGCGCCCAATGACCGAGACGCTGTTCGACCGTCACGATATCGATGCACTGCTCGCCGGCCGCCATCCGGACCCGTTTGCGTGCCTCGGCCCGCACGGGGATGCCGGGCGGATCGTCGTGCGCGCACTGCTGCCCGGCGCGCGGCGCGTGCGCGCGGTGACGCCCGACGGCGACGAGCTCGGCACGCTCGCGTGCGTGAACGACGCCGGCTGTTTCGCGGGGACACTCGCGCACGACGGCCATTACCGGCTCGCGATCGACTGGCCCGACACGCGCCAGGTGACCGACGACGCCTATGCGTTCGGCATGCTGCTCGACGACGCGGCGCTCGCGCGTTTCGCAGCCGGCGACCCGGCCGCCGTGCTCGACTGCCTCGGCGCGACGCCCGCGCGCATCGACGGCGTCGACGGCGTGCGCTTCGCGGTGTGGGCGCCGAACGCGCAGCGCGTGTCGGTAGTCGGCGACTTCAACGTCTGGGACGGCCGTCGGCATCCGATGCGGCTACGGCGGCCGTGGGGCGTGTGGGAGCTGTTCGTGCCGGGCATCGGCGCAGGCGAGCACTACAAGTACGAGCTGCGCGCGAGCGACGGGCGCGTGCTGCCGCACAAGGCCGACCCGTGCGCGCGCGCGACCGAGGCGCCGCCGCGCACCGCGTCCGTCGTCGCCGATACGGCGGCGCTCGACGCGTTCGCGTGGCACGACGACGACTGGCTGCGCGCACGGCCGCACGCGGACCGCCGCTTCCGCATCCCATGGTCGATCTACGAGGTGCATGCGGAGTCATGGCAGCGCGTGCCCGAGGAAATGGACCGCAGCGCGACCTGGGACGAGCTCGCCGAGCGGCTGATCCCATACGTGCGCGGCATGGGCTTCACGCACGTCGAGTTCATGCCGATTTCCGAGTATCCGTTCGGCGGCTCGTGGGGCTACCAGCCGCTCGCGCAGTTCGCGCCGTCCGCGCGCTTCGGGCCGGTCGACGGCTTCGCGCGCTTCGTCGATCGCGCGCATGCGGCCGGCATCGGCGTGATCGTCGACTGGGTGCCCGCGCACTTCCCCAACGACCCGCACGGTCTCGCGCAATTCGACGGCAGCGCGCTGTACGAGCACGCCGACCCGCGCGAAGGCATGCATCCCGACTGGAACACCTGCGTGTTCAACCTCGGGCGCAACGAGGTCGGCGCGTTCCTCGTGGCGTCGGCGCTCGCATGGGCACGGCGCTATCACGTCGACGGGATCCGCGTCGACGCGGTCGCGTCGATGCTGTACCGCGACTATTCGCGCAAGGAAGGCGAGTGGGTGCCGAATGTCCACGGCGGGCGCGAGAATCTCGAATCGGTCGCGTTCCTGCGCACGCTGAACGACACGCTGCACGGTGCGCTCGCGCCGCAGGGCGTCGTCACCTTCGCGGAGGAATCGACGGCGTGGCCGGGCGTCACCGCGTCGACCGGCGACGGCGGGCTCGGCTTCGACTTCAAGTGGAACATGGGCTGGATGCACGACACGCTCGCGTATCTGCGCGAGGATCCGGTCCATCGCCGCTATCACCACGACCGGATGACGTTCGGGCTCGTCTATGCGTTCTCCGAACGCTTCGTGCTGCCGCTGTCGCACGACGAGGTCGTGCACGGCAAGGGCTCGCTCGCCACGAAGATGCCCGGCGACGCGTGGCAGCGGCTCGCGACGCTGCGCGCTTACTTCGGCTTCATGTGGGCGCATCCCGGCAAGAAGCTGCTGTTCATGGGCGGCGAATTCGCGCAATGGGCCGAGTTCGCGCACGACGCGACGCCGCACTGGGATCTGCTCGACGCGCCCGCGCATCGCGGCGTGCAACGGCTCGTGCGCGACCTGAACCGCGTGTACGCGGCCGAGCCGGCGCTGCATGCGCTCGACTGCCACGCGGAAGGCTTCGCGTGGCTGATCAGCGACGATCGCGACAACAGCGTGTTCGCGTTCGCGCGCCGCGACGATGTCGGACGCCTCGTCGTCTCCGTCAGCAACTTCACGCCGGTGCCGCGCGCCGGCTATCGCATCGGGCTGCCCGCGCCCGGCCAGTGGCGCGAGCTGATGAACACCGATGCGGCCGTGTACGGCGGCACCAATGCCGGCAACGACGGCGCCGTGTGGGCGGAAGCCGTGCCCGCGCACGGCGAATCGTGGTCGGCCACGTTGCGCCTGCCGCCGCTCGCGACCGTGTGGCTGAGCCCTGCCTGACACCCGGCGACCTCGACACGGAGACCCGCCCCATGCCGACCGCCCTGCCATCCCGACTCGATCCCGGCCGCGCCTATCCGCTCGGTGCGACCTGGGACGGTCTAGGCACCAACTTCGCGGTGTTTTCCGCGCACGCGCAGCGCATCCAGCTGTGCGTGTTCGACCCGACCGGCCGCAAGGAACTCGCACGGCTCGACCTGCCCGAGTGCACCGACGAGGTGTGGCACGGGTACCTGCCGAACGCGCATCCGGGCACCGTGTACGGCTTTCGCGCGGACGGCCCGTACCAGCCGCAGCATGGCCACCGCTTCAATCCGACCAAGCTGCTGCTCGACCCGTACGCGCGCAAACTGGTCGGTCATTTCCGCTGGTCCGACGCGCTGTTCGGCTATCGCGTGCATTCGAACCGCGCGGACCTGTCGATGGACCGCCGCGATTCGGCGCCCGCGATGCCGAAGGCCGTGGTCGTCGACGAGGCGTTCGACTGGCGCACCGACCAGCGCCCGAACGTGCCGTGGCGCAGCACCGTGATCTACGAGGCCCACGTGCGCGGCGCGTCGATGCGCCGCGCCGGACTGCGCGCGCCGGAACGCGGCACCTTCGCGTCGCTCGCGCATCCGGCGTTCATCGATCATCTGCTGTCGATCGGCGTGACGACCGTCGAGCTGCTGCCCGTGCACGCGTTCCTGCAGCAGCGCGCGCTCGTGAATCGCGGACTGCGCAACTACTGGGGCTACGACACGGCCGCGTTCTTCGCGCCGGAGCCGTCGTATCTGTCGACGCGGCGGCTCGACGAAATGCGTATCGCGATCCGGCAGCTGCACGCGGCCGGCATCGAGGTCGTGCTCGACGTCGTCTACAACCATACTTGCGAAGGCAACGAACTCGGCCCGACGCTGTCGTGGCGCGGCCTCGACAATGCCAGCTACTACCGGCTGCGGCCCGGCGACCCGCGTTACCACGTCGACGAGACCGGCTGCGGCAATACCTTGAACATGTCGCATCCGCGCGTCGTGCAGATGGTGATGGACTCGCTGCGCTACTGGGCCACCGCGTTCAATATCGACGGCTTCCGTTTCGATCTCGGCGTGACGCTCGGCCGCGAGGATCACGGCTTCGAGCCTGGCGCGGGGTTTTTCGACGCGTTGCGGCAGGACCCGGTGCTCGCGCAGCGCAAGCTGATCACCGAGCCGTGGGACCTCGGGCCCGGCGGCTATCAGCTCGGCCGCCACCCGCCCGGTTTCGCCGAATGGAACGACCGCTTTCGCGACATCGTGCGGCGCTTCTGGCGCGGCGACGCAGGGCAACGCCCCGAACTCGCCGCACGCCTCGCGGGCTCGGCCGACCTGTTCAATCATCAACGGCGCCATACGTGGGCATCGGTAAACTTCGTCACCGCGCACGACGGCTTCACGCTCGCCGATCTGGTTTCGTATGCGCACAAGCACAACGAGGCAAACGGCGAGGACAGCCGCGACGGTCGCGACGACAACTGCAGCGCGAACTGGGGCGTCGAAGGCGCGACCGACGACGCGTCGATCTGCGACCTGCGCGCGCGCGTCGCGCGCTCGATGCTCGCGACGCTGTTCACCGCGCTCGGCACGCCGATGATCGTCGCCGGCGACGAATTCGGCCGCACGCAGCACGGCAACAACAACGCGTATTGCCAGGATAACGAACTGTCGTGGCTCGACTGGGACCTTGCACGCAGCGACGAAGGCGTGCAGATGACGCGTTTCGTGTCGCGGCTCGCCGCGCTGCGGCGCATGTATCCGGTGATGTCCGCGCCGCGCTATCCGTCGGGCGACCGCGACGGCGCGCCCGGCATGCATGAGATCGACTGGTTCGACGAGCGCGGCGGCGCGCTGAGCGTGCCCGCGTGGGAGGACGGCGAGCGTCGCGCGCTGACGATGCGACGCGTCGGCACGGGCCGCACCGGACGCACCGAGGCATTGCTCGTGATGCTGAACGCGTCGACGCACCCCATCACGTTCAGGCTCCCCGCGCCGGTGCTCGACTACCGCGTGCTGCTCGACACCGCGACGCCCGACGCCGGGCCGCGTTCGTGGCCGGAGGCCGGCCTCGACGTCGCCGCGCACGCCGCCGTGATCGCCGTCGCGGCCGTGCCGCCCTCCCCGCCCGCGTAAGGAGCCGCCATGACGTCACGTACCGCCCACCCGCCCGTCTCACACGCGTTCGCCTCGTCGTTCGGCGCGGCCTGCATCGACGCAGCGCACACGCGGTTCCGCCTATGGGCACCCGCGAGCCGCACGGCCACCGTCGAACTGCACGGCGAGCAGCGCATCCCGATGCCGGCCGCGGGCGACGGCTGGTTCGAGGTCGTCGCGCCGTATGGCCCCGGCACGCTGTACCGCTACCTGCTCGACGACGGTCTCGCCGTGCCCGATCCCGCGTCGCGCTTCCAGCCCGATGGCGTGCATGGCCCGAGCCAGGTCGTCGATCCGGCCGCGTACCGCTGGCTCAACGATGCGTGGCGCGGCCGGCCGTGGCACGAGACGGTGCTGTATGAACTGCACGTCGGCGCGTGCGGCGGCTATGCGAACGTCGAGCGGCGCCTGCGGGATATCGCCGCGCTCGGCGTGACCGCGATCGAACTGATGCCCGTCAACGCGTTCCCTGGCGCGCGCAATTGGGGGTACGACGGCGTGCTGCCGTTCGCGCCCGACGCGTCGTACGGGCGACCCGAGGAACTGAAGGCACTCGTCGACACCGCCCACGGGCTCGGGTTGCAGGTATTGCTCGACGTCGTGTACAACCACTTCGGCCCCGAAGGCAACCTGCTGCCGCGCTATGCACCAGCATTTTTCCGTGCGGACCGGCAGACCGCATGGGGGCCCGCGATCGACTTCTCGCGTGCGCAGACGAGCGCGTTCTTCATCGACAACGCGCTGTACTGGCTCGACGAATTCCGTTTCGACGGCCTGCGCATCGACGCCGCGCACGCGATCGACGACGACGCGTGGCTGCGCGCGCTCGCGCGCCGCGTGCGCGCGTATGCGGGCGACGCGCGTCACGTGCATCTGGTGCTCGAGAACGAACGCAATGCGGCGAGTCTGCTCGGGCCCGGCGGCTTCGACGCGCAGTGGAACGACGACTTCCACAACAGCGCGCACGTGCTGCTGACCGGCGAGCGGGAAGGCTACTACCGCGCGTACGCCGATGCGCCGCTGCGCCATCTCGCGCGCACGCTCGGCGAAGGGTTCGCGTACCAGGGCGAGCCGTCGCCGCTGCACGGCGGCGCACCGCGCGGCGTGCCGAGCGCGCACCTGCCGCCGACCGCGTTCGTGACGTTCCTGCAGAACCACGACCAGATCGGCAACCGCGCGTTCGGCGAACGCCTGCGCGCGCTCGCGAACGACGACGCCGTGCGCGCGGCCACCGCCCTGATGCTGCTCGCGCCGCAGATTCCGCTGCTGTTCATGGGCGAGGAAGACGGCAGCACGCAGCCGTTCCAGTTCTTCACCGACTATCGCGGCGAA
This sequence comes from Burkholderia sp. Bp9012, assembly GCF_003853825.1. Classification (NCBI taxonomy): domain Bacteria; kingdom Pseudomonadati; phylum Pseudomonadota; class Betaproteobacteria; order Burkholderiales; family Burkholderiaceae; genus Burkholderia; species Burkholderia sp. Bp9012. The sequence continues at coordinate 165,111 of NZ_QTQA01000010.1, forward strand.
CTCGCCGACGCCGTGCGCGAAGGCCGGCGCCGCGAGTTCGCCGCGTTTCCCGCGTTCGCCGATCCCGCGCATCGCGACGCGATTCCCGATCCGAACGACGTCGGCACCTTCGTGCGCTCGTCGCCCGGCCATGCGGGTGAGGACGCGTGGCCCGACGCCGACGCGTGGCGGCGCTTCTATCGCAGCGCGCTGACCGTGCGCGCGGCGCTCGTGACGCCGCACCTGCCGGGCACCCGCGCGCTCGGCGTCGAACTGCTGGCCCGCAACGGCGACGGCGCCGAGGTGGCGCTCGTCGCACGCTGGCGGCTCGGCGACGGCAGCACGCTGATGATCGCGTTCAATCCCGGCTCGCACGACGCGGTGCTGTCGGCGCTACCGGTCGGCAAGATCGTGTTCGAAACGCCGCCGCGCGCGCGCGACCGTCTGGCCGACGAGCGGCTGCCTGCGCGCACCTGCATCGCGTGGCGCGACGGCGCGGTCAACCACGATGCGCTGAGCCACCGCTCGAACGGGCATACGCGGCCATGACGACCGACGTACCGATCGCCGAACTCGCGCGTGCGGCCGGGCTGGAGCCCGACTGGATCGATGCGGGCGGCGTCGCCCGGCGAGTCGACGACGACGCGCTCATCGCGCTCGTCGGTGCGCTCGGCTGGCCGTGCGGCACGCCGATCGAGCGGGTCGACAGCGCGGCCGCGCTCGCCGCCGCGCACGACGCGGCACCGCGCGCCGTGACCGGCGACGCCGGCGTGCCGCTCACGCTGCCACGCGGTGTCGCACCGCCCGGCGCACGCTTCCGGATTTCACTCGAAACGGGCGGACACGTCGACGGGCGCGTGAGCGGCACGGGCGAATACGGCACGCTGCCGCCGCTCGCGCTGCCCGGCTATCACGCGCTCGACATCGGCGAGCAGCGGATCGGGCTTGCGATCGCGCCGCCGCGTACACGGCCGTTCGATGCCTGCGACGACGCGCCGGACGCGCGGCGCCGCTGGGGCATCGCGGCTCAGATTTACAGCCTGCGCCGCACGGGCGACGACGGCGCAGGCGACTACACCGCGCTCGCCGGCCTCGCCACGCGTGCGGCGCGGCACGGCGCGCACGCGGTCGCAATCAGTCCGACGCATGCCGGGTACCCGGCGCTGCCCGAACACGACAGCCCGTATTCACCGTCGTCGCGGCGCTGGCACAACGTCGCGTATCTCGACTGCGATGCGGTGCCGGGCGCCGATATCGTGCGGCGAACGAGCGGCGCGGCGCCGGGCATGCCGAACGCAGGCGACGCGCCGCTGATCGACTGGCCGCACGTGCTGCCGCTGAAGCTGCGCCGGTTGCGCGCGTGTTTCGATGCGTGGCGCGCGAACGGCGAGCCGTCGCGCGACGCGTTCGAGCGGTTCCGCGCGGCGGGCGGCACGGCACTCGACGCGCACGCGCGCTTCGACGCGCTGCAGGCGTTCTGCATCGAACACGGGGTCGGCGCGGACTGGCGGCAATGGCCCGCGCAGTGGCTGACGCCGGCATCAGCCGAGGTCGACGCCTTCGCCCATGCGCATGCCGAGACGATCGCGTTTCATACGTTCCTGCAATGGTGCGCGTCGGACGCGCTCGGCAACGCACAGCGTGCCGCGCGCGATACGGGAATGACGATCGGGCTGATCGCCGATCTCGCGGTGGGCTCCGATCGCGCGGGCAGCGATGCGTGGGCGCACGGCACGACACTGCTGCGCGGCGTGTCGGTCGGCGCGCCGCCCGACCTGTTCAATGCAGACGGCCAGGCATGGGGCGTGACGACGTGGACGCCCGCCGCGCTGCGCGCGAACGGCTTCGCGCCGTTCGTCGAGCTGCTGCGCGCGGCCTTCGCGCATGCGGGCGGGATCCGCATCGATCACGTGCTCGGCTTCGCGCGGATGTGGATCGTGCCGGAGGGCCGGTCGCCGCGCGACGGCGCGTACCTGCGCTATCCGTTCGACGATCTCGTGCGGCTCGTCGCGCTGGAAGCGGCACGGCATCGCGCGGTCGCGATCGGCGAGGATCTCGGCACGGTGCCGGAAGGTTTTCGCGAGCGGCTCGGCGCGCAGGGTATCGCGGGGATGCGCGTGCTGTGGTTCGAACGTGACGCCGGTCGCGCGTTTCGGCCGCCGTCGGCGTGGGATCGCGACGCGATCGCGATGACGTCGACGCATGATCTGCCGACGGTGGCCGGCTGGTGGCGTGGTGTCGATCTCGAATGGCGGCGGGTCGTGGCCGGGGCGGGCCCGGACGCGCAGCATGCCAATACTGATGCGGCCAGGCATGCGGCTGACCGGAGCGACCAGGTGCGGCGAGCCGCGAGTGCACGCAATGCCGGCGACGACATCGGTCGCGCCGCGGCCGCACATGGCTCGGGCCGGGACGAACGGAACAATCCGGTCATGCGTGACGATACGCCGGCCACGGATGACAGCCACGGCGCGCCCTCCGCGCCGAACACACCGTCGCCCGCCCCGGACCTCACGGCCGCCCGGGCCGAACGCGCCACCGACCGCGCGATGCTGTGGCGCGCGTTGCAGCACGCGGGCTGCGCACCGGTGAGCGATCCGGTCCCGCCCGCCGATATGCCGCCGGTCGGCGCCGTCCTCGCGTACGTCGCGCGCAGCCCGTCGCCGCTCGCGATCGTGCCGCTCGAGGATCTGCTCGCACTGGCAGAACAACCGAACCTGCCCGGCCCGCCATGCGGCCACCCGAACTGGCTGCGCCGACTGCCGCGCACGGTCGACGCGCTGTTCGACGCTGAGGTACGCACACGCATCGCGGCGATCGAGCGCGCACGCCATGTACCGGAGGACGACGCATGACCCCGCGCGCGACCCTGAGATTGCAACTGCACGCGGGCTTCACGTTCGAGGACGTGGCCGCGCACGCAGACTATTTCGCGCGGCTCGGCGTGAGCCACCTGTACCTGTCGCCGATCACGACAGCCGAGCCCGGCTCGACGCACGGCTACGATACCGTCGACCATCGCGCGACCCGCGCCGAACTCGGCGGCGAAGCCGGTTTCCGCCGCCTCATCGACGCGCTGCGTGCGCGCGGCCTCGGCGTGATCGTCGATATCGTGCCGAACCACATGGGTGTCGGCGGCGCGTCGAACGGCTGGTGGAACGACGTGCTCGAATGGGGACCGGCGAGCCCGTACGCACACTACTTCGACATCGACTGGCATCCGCCCGATACGGCGCTCGACGGCAAGGTGCTGCTGCCCTGCCTCGGCGCACCCTACGGCGACGCGCTCGCGGCCGGCGACATCATGCTCGGCGCCGATCCTTCAGCCGGATGCTTCTTCCTCGCCTGCCCGGGCAGGAGGTTGCCGGTCGCCGCCGCAACTTATGCAGAAATCCTGCGCATCACCAATCGTGCGGACCTGAACGCACTCGCCGAACGTTTCGCTGCCGCGCCGGTACGCGGCAGCGCGCGCCTCGCGGATGCACACGCGGCGCTGCGCGACTACGCCGCCACCCATGGCCCGCATGCGTTCGACGCGATCCTGCGCGGCGCCGATCCGCGCCGCGCGCGCTCGCGCGCGTGCCTTCACCGGCTGCTCGAACGCCAGCATTACCGCCTCGCATGGTGGCGCACGGCCGCCGACGAACTGAACTGGCGGCGCTTCTTCGACATCGCGACGCTCGCAGCCGTGCGCGTCGAAGACGAAGCGGTGTTCGACGCGGTGCACGCACTGCCGTTGGAACTTCATGCCGCCGGCTTCATCGACGGCCTGCGCGTCGATCACGTCGACGGCCTCGCCGACCCGCGTGCGTACTGCCGGCGCCTGCATGCGCTGCTCGCCGCGCAGCGCGACGAGCGGCCGTATGTCGTCGTCGAGAAGATTCTTGCGGCGGGCGAGACGCTGCGCGAGGACTGGCGCGTCGACGGCACGACCGGTTACGACTTCATGAACGACGTCGCCGCGCTGCTGCACGACCCGGCTGGTGCCGCTCCGCTCGCCGCGCACTGGGCTGCCGTGTCGGGTTCGGCGCGCTCGTTCGCTCAGGAAGCGGTGGCCGGCAAGCGGCGCGTGCTGACACGGCAGCTTGCGGGCGAGCATGAACGCGTCGCGCGAGCGTTGCACCGCGTCGCCCGCGCCGCGCCCGCGACGCGCGACATCAGCCGGATTGCGATCCATCGGGTGCTGGGCGAGCTCGCCGTGCATCTGCCCGTGTACCGGCTCTACCCGACCCTCGGCGACGAGCCGACCGGCGCCGATCGTCGCGTGCTGGCGCACGCGTACGACGCGGCGTGCGCGGCGATCGATCCGTCCGACCGCTACGCACTCGATCGCGTCGCCGGCTGGCTCGGGCTGCCCGGCACGCGCGTGCCGCGCGCGGATGCCGCGGCGCTGCACGCGGCGCGTGTCGCGTTCGCGCAGCTCACCGCGCCGCTCGCCGCGAAGGGTGTCGAGGACACGGCCAACTATCGCTACGGACGGCTGCTGTCGCGCAACGAGGTCGGCGCCGATGCCGGCGAGTTCAGCCTGTCGCGCGGCGCGTTCCATGCACGCAACCGGCGACGCGCGCGCACCGTTCCGCACACGCTCGTCGCGACGGCGACGCATGATCACAAGCGCGGCGAGGATGCGCGCGCGCGGCTTGCGGTGCTGAGCGAAGTGCCGGACCGGTGGCGCGCGGTGTCGCTCGAGTGGTCCGCGTTGAACCAGCCTTGGCGCGGCGGCGCGCATCGCGATCTTGCATGGACGCCGGGGCCTTCCGCGGAGGCGATGCTGTACCAGACGCTGGTCGGCTGCTGGCCGCCGGGGCTCGCGCCCGACGATGCGGCCGGCCTCGCGGCGCTCGCGGAGCGCGTGGTGCGGTGGCAGACGAAGGCGCTGCGCGAGGCGAAACAGCATACGGACTGGCTCGCGCCGAATGCGGACTACGAGCGCGCTTGCGAGGCGTTCGTCCGCGCGATCCTGGCGCCGCACGGCACGGGCGATTTCACGCATCGACTGCATGCGTTCGTCGCGCGGATCGCGCCGGCCGGCGTCGTCAACAGTCTCGCGCAGGCGGCGTTGCGGATGGCGTCGCCGGGCGTGCCCGATCTGTATCAAGGTACCGAGTCATGGGATCACTCGCTCGTCGATCCGGACAACCGGCGCGACGTGCCGTTTGCGAAGCTGGCGGCCGAACGGGTCGACGAACCGGTCGCCGCGTACCTGCGCGACTGGCCCGATGCGCGGGTGAAGCGCGCGCTCGTCGAGCGGATGCTCGCGTTGCGCACGCGCTGGCCAACGACGTTCGCGGACGGCGCGTACGTGCCGCTGCGCGTTCGCGGAAAACTCGGGCGGCACGCGGTGGCGTTCGCGCGCTGCGACGAAGCGGCGACGGTCGTGGTCGCGGTGACGCGGCTCGCGTGCCGGCTGCTCGGCGACGCGCCGGCGCTGCCGCGCGTGGAACCCCGGGCATGGGGCGATACGGCCGTGGTCGTGCCGCAAGGCGCCGGCGAGCGGTGGATCGACTGGCTGAGCGACGGAAGCGAAGTCGCGGCGCCTGACGGCGTGATTCGGCTCGAGCGCTGTCTGGGTGCGTTGCCGGTGGCGGTGCTCGTCGCGGCACGCGTTCGGAATTGAATCGGTCCGGATGGCTGTGGATCGTGCTCGCACATGCTGCCTGTCTCGATCGTGTCTCGCGAGACGACGCACTCGCCGCTTCTTCAGATCGCCCGCTGATTCACCCGCTTCGACAATTCCCCCGCGCTCTCCTTCCGCTCGCTGTACCGGTCGACCAGATACGAACCGATGTCGCGCGTCAGCAGCGTGAATTTCACCAGCTCCTCCATCACGTCGACGACGCGATCGAAATAGGCCGACCGCTTCATTCGCCCTGCTTCGTCGAATTCCATGAACGCCTTGGCCACCGACGACTGGTTCGGGATCGTCAGCATGCGCATCCAGCGCCCGAGCACGCGCATCTGGTTCACCGCGTTGAATGACTGCGAGCCGCCGCTGACCTGCATCACCGCGAGCGTCTTGCCCTGGGTCGGCCGCACGGCGCCGATCGACAGCGGAATCCAGTCGATCTGCGACTTCATGATGCCGGTCATCGCGCCGTGTCGTTCCGGCGAGCACCACACCATCCCTTCGGACCACTGCACCAGTTCGCGCAGCTCGACGACCTTCGGGTGACTCTCCGGCGCATCGTCGGGCAACGGCAGGCCGCTCGGATTGAACACGCGCACCTCGGCGCCCATCGCCGTGAGCAGGCGCCCGGCCTCCTCGACGAGCAGGCGGCTGAACGAACGCTCGCGCAGCGAACCGTACAGCAGCAGGAAACGCGGCGGATGCGTGGACGGCGAAGCCGGCCGCAAGCGGCTTGCGTCCGGCACGCGAAAGAGTTCGGGGTCGAGTTGCGGCAGGTCGGTCAGTCGGTCGGTCATGGATGGATTCCGTGGTTGGCTCAAGCGCGCTCGTACCAGCCCTTCGACCGGTTCACGATGCGCACCACCAGCAGCATGACCGGCACCTCGATCAGCACGCCGACGACGGTCGCGAGCGCCGCGCCGGAGTGAAAACCGAACAGACTGATCGCGGCCGCGACGGCGAGCTCGAAGAAATTGGATGCGCCGATCAGCGCGGACGGGCACGCGACATCGTGCTTCTCGCCCACCGCGCGGTTGAGCCAGTACGCGAGCGCCGCGTTGAAGAACACCTGGATCAGGATCGGCACCGCGAGCAGCGCGATCACCAGCGGCTGCTTCAGGATCGCTTCGCCCTGGAACGCGAACAGCAGCACGAGCGTCGCGAGCAGCGCGGCGATCGACCACGGGCCGATCCTCGCCATCGCGGCATCGAACGCCGCCTGGCCGCGCCGCAGCAGCCGCTTGCGCCAGAGCTGCGCGAGAATCACCGGAATCACGATGTAGAGCAGCACCGACGTGAGCAGTGTCGCCCACGGCACGGTAATCGCGGACATCCCCAGCAGCAGCCCGACCAGCGGCGCGAACGCGATCACCATGATGCTGTCGTTCAGCGCGACCTGCGACAGCGTGAACAGCGGATCGCCGCCCGTGAGCCGACTCCACACGAACACCATCGCCGTGCACGGCGCGGCGGCCAGCAGGATCAGGCCGGCGACGTAGCTGTCGATCTGGTCCGCCGGCAGCATCGGCGCGAACAGCTGGCGGATGAACAGCCAGCCGAGGAAGGCCATCGAGAACGGCTTGACGAGCCAGTTCACGGCGAGCGTGACGCCGATCCCCCTCACGTGCCGTCGCACTTCATGCAGCGCGCCGAAATCGACCTTCACGAGCATCGGGATAATCATCACCCAGATCAGCAGCCCGACCGGCAGGTTCACTTGCGCATACTCGATGCGGCCGATGCGCTGGAACAGGCCGGGCAGCACCTGGCCGAGCGCGATGCCGGCGACGATGCACAGCGCGACCCAGACCGTCAGGTAGCGTTCGAAGAAATTGATCGCCGGCTTCGCGGCGGCGTTGCAAGGCGGGATGGTGTTGGACGTATTCATCGGACAGGATTCGATGCTGGGAAGACGCAAGCGGCACACGGGTTCGAGCGTGCCCCAGTGCGGACGCTCAGTTCCGCGAGATCGCGATCAACGCCGCCTGGAGCTCGGCGTCGCTCAACCGGTCGAGCGGCAACGCCAGCAGTTGCAGCATCCGGTAACCGATCGCCTCGCGCGTCAGCTCGAATGCGAGCCGCTTGCCTGCGTCGCCGCCCTCGGCATTCGACGGATCGGCGTAGCCCCAGTGCACTTTCACCGGGCTGCCGGGCCAGTACGGGCACGCCTCGGCGGCCGCGCTGTCGCATACCGTGATGACGATGCGCATGCGCGGCGCGCCGTCGCCGACGAATTCGTCCCAGCTCTTGCTGCGGTATCCGGTGACATCGATGCCGGCGCGCGTGAGCGCGTCGAGCGCGAACGGATTGAGCCGGCCGCTCGGCGCGCTGCCGGCGCTGTAGGCGCGCACGTCGCGGCCGAGTTTCGCGGCCCAGTGATTGAGCATGCCCTCCGCGAGCACGCTGCGGGCGGAGTTGTGGGTGCAGAGGATCAGGACGTTGGTGGTCATCGGCGGGTATGTGGACGTGTGCCTACGTTTGGTCGGAGCAGGAGGTCGAACAGGCGGAGACCGGCGCGCACGGATTGCCGCCGCAGCAGTTCTCGGTCAGGTAGCCGATCAGCCCGTTCATCGTCGCGAAGTTCGCGCAATAGAACACGAAGCGGCCTTCCTGGCGGCTCGTGACGAGCTGCGCGTGGGCCAGTTCCTTCAGATGAAACGACAGCGACGACGGCGGCACGTCGAGCAGCGTCGCGATTTGCCCGGCAGGCAGGCCCGACGGGCCGGCCTGCACGAGCGCGCGGAATACGGCGAGGCGCGACTCGTGCGCGAGGGCCGACAGGGCGGCGATGGTCTGGTTCGTTTCCATTGTTCGATATTACTCGAAATATGGAAACGAAGGAATCAGTGCGACTTGGCCCCGACTCTTTCCGCGGCGACGATTCGATCCAGCTTGCGCTCGTCGCTTGCTATCGCCGGGAGCGACTGGCGGGCCAGCAACAAGCGCTCAAGGTCACGATCACTCTTCCGGCGGCATCGCGCCGCTGTCATCTTCCCAATGCGGCTCGGCGGTCTTGTGACCGCCGCTCGTCGCCACCGGCCCGTTCCCGCCGCCGCGTTCGGCCTGCCGTGCAGCGTCACCGGCGTTACGTGACGTCGCCGCGCGCACGCGTGCCCGCGTGCGGGTCGGCGCCACGGTCCGCTGTTGATCGCCGCCGCGCTCGTCGGTCGACGCCGCATCGTTCGTCTTTCGCACATTCGAGGCTGCGTTCATGTGTCCACTCCTGAGTCGTCGAAAGCATCCATCGCCCCGATGCAGCAATTTCGATGCCGCGCACCGGGCAAGCGCATTGCTGCCTGCGTTCGTATCGCAATTCTTGCCGGAGATGAGCATGCCGACCGATCCCAGCACGTCGCCCGCCACGCGCCATCGCCTCGGCGAATGGATGACCGAAGAGGAATCGCACATGGCCGCGTACCGCGAAAAAATCGCGAACGACGCACGCGCGCATGCCGGCGAACAGTTGCGCACACCGGCCGTGCAGGAACTCGCGCGGCTGTTCGACGACGACGCCGTGCTGCGCATGAGCCTCACCCGCGCGATCGACGAGGCGCGCGAAGCGGGCCGCACGCTCGGCTACGCATCGATCGACGAACTAATGATGGTGATCGATCACCTGATGACCTACACGCCGCCATTCAGTGAAACGAGCCTGATCGTGTGCCCGCTGAATGCGTTTCTCGACTGGCCGATGTGCATGCCGTCGGGCCACGCGGTGTTTCGCGACGCGGCGGTCAACGCGCATCTGAAGCGGGTGCTGAACGTGTGGTGCGACTTCCTCGGCGGCCCGCATTCGCGCGCGCATCTCGACACGTCGCCGCCCGACGGCTGGTTCTGCGACGAGGCGCGCAAGCGCCTCGGCCTGTCGCAGTTCCAGTATCGCGAGGACCAGCCGCACTGGGGCTTCGACTCGTGGAACGACTTCTTCACGCGACGCTTTCGCGCGGGTGCGCGGCCGGTCGCGGCACCGGACGATGCGCACGTGATCGTCAGCGCATGCGAGGCCGCGCCGTATCAAACCGCATCGAACGTGAAGATCCGCGATAGGTTCTGGATCAAGGGCCAGCCATATTCGCTGCGCGACATCTTCACGCCCGCGCGACTGCCGCTCGCCGAACGGTTCGTCGGCGGCGATCTGTACCAGGCGTATCTGAGCGCGTACAACTATCATCGCTGGCACGCACCGGTACGCGGCACCGTCACGCATGCGTACCGGGTCGACGGCACCTACTACTCGGTCGCCGAAGCGGAGGGCCCGGACCCGGCCGGGCTCAACGACTCGCAGGGATACATGACGGCCGTCGCCGCACGCGCGATCGTCGCGATCGACTGCGACGATCCCGGGATCGGGACCGTCGCGGCCGTGTTCGTCGGAATGGGCGATGTCTCGTCCTGCATCGTCGAAGTCGTGCCGGGGCAGCGCGTCGACAAGGGCGACGAGATCGGCTATTTCCAGTACGGCGGCTCGACCTGCTGCCTGCTGTTCGAGACCGGCGTGATCGACCGCTTCTGGTTCGCGCCGCCGTTCGACGGCGATACCCCGGTCGTGCAGGTCAACGCGCCGGTCGCGATCGCACGCTGAACCGCGCGCCGGCCCCGCGCGCGAGCATCATGCATCGCGTGTCACGCGTCGCGGCCGGCGTCCCGCTGCACGCACCGGACGACCGTCAACCCGTCGGCGGTCAGCGCAGGGCGGCTCGTGCCGGACGCGTCCGGACGCATCACGATCAACTGTCGTTCCACCAGCGCGACGATGTCGTCGCGGTCGGTCTGGATCTGTTCCGGTGCGCGATGCACCAGGAACAGCGCGGCAAATTCATGGGCGGTCAGCATGCTTGTTTCCCCGTTGACGGCTTCGCACGATGCAGCGGCGGCATCGCGGCGACGCACGGCGCGAAACGGGCGCCGGTGACGGGAGAAGCATGCAGGGAGCGTGCCAGATCGTGGGACGCGGCCGCCCCGTTCGCGGCCGGCGCGCGGTGCGATGTGTCACCACGAACCGCGTGACGGCTGCTGCAAAGTTTTCAACGGCGTGTAAGCGAGCACACGCGCGGCCCGCGAGCCGGCCCGCGCCGGCGTCGCGCAGCCGCGCGGATTACGACTTCCTCGAACGGAACAGTCCCGCCCGCGCCGTTTTCCCCGCCGCCTGATCGCGCGCGCGGAAATAGCCGCTGTGCAGTTCCACGCCGCCCTCGCCGTCCGCGAGCACTTCCTCGCACGCGGCCTCGATGCGCGCACGGCCGCGCTCGAACGCGTCGCGCAGGTCGGCCTCGAGGGCGGAGCGCGCGCCGAAATGATCCTCGAGCGCTTCGACCGTGATCGCGCATGTGAGCGGCTTCCCATCGACCTCGACCACGAAGCGCATCTGCAGCGCCGCGCCGTCGAACTCGGGCAGCCCGTCAGTCAGCGTCACGTGATGGATGGAACCGGCGGGCATCGCTCAGGCCCCCCGCGACGCCAGACACTGCACCAGCGCGCCGTTGAATGCGGGCAGGTCGTCGGGCTTGCGGCTCGTGATCAGGTTGCCGTCGCGCACGACCTCCTGGTCCACCCACTTGCCGCCCGCGTTGCGGATGTCGTCCTGCAGGCTCGGCCAGCTCGTCATCGTGCGGCCGTCCACCAGCCCCGACGACACGAGCAGCCAGCCGCCGTGACAGATCGCGGCGATCGGCTTGCCCGCACCGACTGCCGCCGTCACGAATTCGCGCGCCGCCGTCACCATCCGGATCGCATCGCCGTTGACGACACCGCCCGGTAGCACGACCGCGTCGTAGTCGCCTTCGCGCGCATCGTCGAATGTATGGTCGACCTTCACGCGATCGCCCTTGTCGACGTGCCTGAGCCCCTGGATCTCGCCGGGCTTCTGCGAAATCACGTCGACCTGTGCGCCTTCGGCCCTGAGCGCGCGCTGCGGCTCGACGAGCTCGGCTTCCTCGAAGCCGTCGACCGCGAGTATCGCCACCTTGCAATGGTCCAGCTTGCCGATCATGGAGCGCCCTCCTGTTGATGTCGCGGCATCGGTCGTGCCGTGCCTGTCGTGCAGCAATCTGCGTGCCTGCCGCGCGCACGGGGACGCCACTGCACGCACCATCGCGTCCATGGGGCGCGACCCGCAATCCCCGAATGGCCTCACGCGCATGAGCCGCCGCGTGACGCGTAAGGCCCGACGTCACGCCGCGCCGCGCGCGTCTGCAAAGATTTCAAAGGGATGTAACGCGACTGCCCGCGACTGCCGCCCGGCGCCGTCATGCAAGGTCGCGCCAGTGGCGGGTCGCTAACGGCTCGACACGCTCACTGCAGATGACGCGCTGCGTCGAGCATCGCGTCGGTCAGCTCGACCGTCAGCGTCAAATCCTCGGTGACGTCGGGCAGCGTGTCGAGCGTGGCCTGCACGGCATCGTGCAACATCGCGTGCACGCGCATTCGGGCGTCGTCGTCGAGATCGACGTAGCGCTCCATCGTGTCGTAGTCGAGTGCGAGCACGACCGAGTGCCGCGCGGTATCGGGCGGCGCATCGGGCGCCAGGGCCCAGGCCGCATGAAACGTGATCCTGCCGGTCTCGATGTCGACATGCACCGTCGTATCGAGATCGTCCGTATCGACCTCGTCGGTGTCCAGTTCGGTCGGATCGAACGAGGTCCGCTGGTTCGAGTGCATCATGTCCTCCTGCGTGGTGGCGATGTGCCGCCCCGCGGCCGGCGCCCGCCATCGCGTCGCGCCGGTTACGCCGGCGCGCCGCCGTGATCGTCAGTAGCCGCTGGAACCGGCGCCGCCCGTACCGCCCGTACCGCCCGCGCCGCCACCGCCCGCGCCCGTCGCGCCCGCCCCTGCGCTGCCACCGCCGTTGGCGCCGCCGGTGCTGCCGCTACCGCCGGTGCCGGCACCGCTCGGGCCGCCCGGCTTGGTGCGCACATGCGGGCGCGCGTGCGAACGCATGGCGCGTGGCTCCTGCATGCGGGTCGCGGGCGGCGGCGCCGCCGTATTGCCATTCGACATGCTGCCGCCTGCGCTCTGTGCCGACGTGTCTGGCGGCGACAGGATCGGCGCCCCCGTGCCTTCGTCGGAACGCTGCGAATTCTGTGCCCACGCGGCCGGTGCGGCCGCGACGAGTGCGACGGCCGCGCATGCAAGGATCCGGCGCGCAGCGAATTTCGATTCGAATACTGGCTTCATGGAACGTTCTCCCTCGATGGAACCGCTGTCGTGGAATTTCCTGCGTCCCTGGTTCAGCAAGGCACGTGCCGTCAGCGCTGCGCGGCATGCGGCTTGCTGCGCAGGACCATCGATCCCGTACGGAGCCCTGTCATGCCTTCAGCTTCCGCTTCCCGTCCGCACGGCAAACGCGTGACGCGCCGCCCCGGCCGCGCGCGCAGCAACGATCCGCATCATCGCAAGCGCTGGTCCGCCGACGTCATGAAAAAGAGCGATGCGCTGGACATCGAACCCGAGATCTTCAAGTCCGACGACCCGGGCGAGATCGCGGCGTCGCTCAAGCGCTCGGCCGAACACAGCCGCCGCCGCAAGGCGCCGCCGTTCCAGTCGGCGATGTCGATGCTCAACTTCTATGTGAACCGCGCGGGCCGCAACCTGCCGAAAACACGCCGCGCGACGCTCGAACGCGCGAAGCGGAAACTGCGCGAGGCGTTCGGCCGCAAGCCGTGACGCTCCCCCCCAACCGCTCCGTATCGACCTGCTCCGCCTGCACGCATGCATGAAACGCTGTGGTATCTGATCATCGGCGCGGTGCTGATGGCCATGGGTGTCGCGACGTCGGCGCTGCGTCACCTGCCATGCAGCAGCGCGATGATCTATCTCGCGCTCGGCGTCGCGCTCGGCCCGTCCGGCGCCGGACTCCTGCATCTCGACATCGAACGCGACGCGCCGCTGCTGCGCGAGATCGTCGAAGTCGCGCTGCTGGTGTCGCTGTTCGCGATCGGACTGCGGCTGCGCGTGCCGCTGTCCGACAAGTTGTGGCTCGTGCCCTGCCGGCTCGGCCTGCTTGCGATGATCGTCACCGTGCCGCTGCTCGCCGGCTGCGCGGTGGTGACGCTCGGGCTCGGCTGGGGCCCCGCGCTGCTGCTCGCGGCGATCCTCGCGCCGACCGACCCGGTGCTCGCGCACGACGTGCAGGTGCACGATCCCGGCGACCGCGACCTGGTGCGCTTCGCGCTGTCCGGCGAAGGCGGGCTGAACGACGGGATCGCGCTGCCGTTCGCGCTCGCGGGCCTCGCGCTGTGCGGTGCGTCCGACATGCCGCACGCGCGGCCAGCGCTGTCGGCTGCGTTCGCGCTGGCCGCGCTGTGGGGCATCGCAGGCGCGGCCGCGATCGGCGGCGTGCTCGGCGCGTCCACCACCAAGGCGATTGGCTGGCTGCGCACCCGCCATGCGCAGGCGCTCGGATTCGAAGGCTTCTTCGCGCTCGCGCTGATCGTGCTGTCGTTCGGCGTCGCGCAGCTTGCGAATACGTTCGGCTTCATCGCGACGTTCGCCGCGGGCGTCGCGATGCGCCGCGTCGAGCATCGCGCGAGCGGCGGCCGGCGGCCGCGCGAAGTGATCGGCCGGATCGATTCGGAAGACGTGGTCGCGACCGAGAAGCATCCGGAGAAGGTGCACGCGTTCATGACCGAATCGGTGCTGGACTTCACGATCGAGCTCGAACGGATCGCCGAGGCGCTCATCATGACGATGGTCGGCAGCGTGCTCGCGACGCTATCGACGCCGCTCGTAACGTGGGGCGCAATCGGGCTCGCCCTCGTGCTGTTCGTGGCCGTGCGGCCGCTCGCCGTGTTGCTGACGCTGACCGGCTCGCGCGCGACCCACGCGCAACGGCGGTTGATGGCGTGGTTCGGGATACGCGGGATCGGCTCGTTCTATTACCTGCTGTTCGCGCTCGAACACGGGCCGTCCAGCGCGGTGCGCCCGCTCGCGGCGCCGGTGCTGGCCGTCGTGTCGGCGTCGGTGATCGTGCACGGTGTATCCGCGACGCCGCTGATGGCCTGGTATTACCGCCTGCAGCAGCGCCGGCGTTGACCGCGCCGGCGACGTCACGACGCGCCGAGCCGCGCGCGCATCTGCGCGGAGATGCGCTGCCGCGTGTCGTCGTAGCCTTCCCACGGATCGCGCTCGAGCCGGTCGAGCCGTTCGTGCAGCGTGTCGATCGTCCATTGCGCGCCGCCCGTCGTGTCGGGCACCTCGTCCCAACGCAGCGGCACCGACACGCCCATCCCGGGCCGCGCACGCGCCGAATACGCGGCGATCGTGCTCGCGCCGCGGCCATTGCGCAGGTAGTCGATGAAGATCTTGCCGCGACGATGACGCGGGCCCATCGTCGCGGTGAAACGGTCGGGCAACGCACCCGCGATGTGTTGCGCGACCGCGCGCGAGAAATCCTTCACGTCGTCCCATCCGAGGTGTCGCGTGATCGGCACGACCACATGCAGCCCCTTGCCGCCGCTCGTCTTGCAGAACGACGCGAGCCCCAGTTCGTCGAGCAGCCCGCACACGAGTTGCGCGGCCTCGATCATCGCGCTCCACGGCAGCGCGGGATCAGGATCGAGGTCGAACACGATTCGGTCCGGCCGCTCGATGTTCGACGCGTGCGCGTTCCACGTATGCAGTTCGATCGTGCCCATCTGCGCGGCACCAAGCAGCGCGTCGACGCTGTCGAGCGACAGCAGCGGACCGTGCCCTGGATCGAGCCCGGCGTGTTGCGTGACGAACGGGATCTCGCGGCGCTCCGCGTGCTTCTGGAAGAACAGCTCGCCGGCGATGTCGCCTGGCGCGCGCACGAGCGACACGGGTCGCCCCTTCAGGTCCGGCAACAGCCACGGCGCGATCCATTGCCAGTAACGCGCGAGATCGATCTTGCGCGTGCCGCTTCGCGGATCGAGCACGCGGTCGGGATGGGTGATGCGCACGCGGCCGAGCTGATCCGGGCCGGCATCGTTGCCCGCCGTGCGGGTGGATGCCCGTGAACGCGCGTGGTGCTCGCGGCCATTCGCCTCGTGAGCCGCGTGCGTGGTTCGATGTCGATCCATCGCCACCTCCGGTTCCGCATTTTTCGCATGTTTCGGCACTTCGCGGACGATCTGCGCGGCCGGCTTGTCTTCGCGCAGCGCGATGAATGCGGCCTGCCGCACGATGCCGTCGCCGGTCCACTCCGCGAATTCGCATTCGGCGACGAGCGTCGGCTCGATCCAGTGCACGCGCGTGCGCGAGCGTTCGCGCGGCGGCGGATCGAACGGCGCCGTTTCGCGCTCGTGCTTGCGCAGGATCGCGGCAAGCCGATCGAGCATGCGTGCGTCGAAGCCTGTGCCGACCCGGCCGACATAGCGCAGCGGTGTCGGCCCGCGCCGCCGCTTGCCGGCCGGCGCCGGTTCGTGCACGCCGAGCAGCAGCGCGCCGAAGCCGTGGCGGCTGCCCGACGGCTCGGAATAGCCACCGATCACGAACTCCTGCCGGCGTCGGCATTTGAGCTTGATCCACGCAGATGAGCGTCCGGGCCGGTAGCGCGAGTCCGCGCGCTTGCCGATCAGCCCTTCGAGGCCGGTATCGCATGCGCTCGCGATCAGCGACGCGACGTCGTCGCCGAGATCGGGCGAAAAGCGCAGCCGCGCGGGGTCGCTGTCGGCCAGCGGGGGTTCAAGCAGCGCGCGGCGCGCGGTGAGCGGTGCGTCCCGCAAGTCGTAACCGTCAAGATAGGGCAGATCGAATACGAACAGCGTGACCGCGTCCGAGCGCCCTGCGCCGAGGGCGTTCTGCAGCGCCTGGAAATCGGGAAGACCGTGCTCGCCGAGCACGACAGCCTCGCCGTCGAACCATGCGCCGTCGACGTCGAGCGCGGCGAGCGCGTCGCGTTGCGCGCGCAGCTTCGCGGTCCAGTCGCGGCCTTCGCGCGTCATCAGCTTCACATGCCGGCGTGTGCCCTTGCCCGCAATACGCGCAAGGATCCGGTAGCCGTCGAACTTCAGTTCGTAGCGCCAGTCGCCCTGCTCGGGCGGGCCGTCGACCAGCGTCGCGAGTTGCGGCGCGACGCGCTCGGGCAACGGCGCGCGCACTGCGCCTTCGATCCCGGACGGATCGGCCGGCGAACGGCCATGATCGTCGCGTTCGTCATGCCGCGCGCCACGTGCAGCGCGTTTCGCGGCCTTGTCGCCGCGGCCGCGCGGCACACGGCGCGTACGCGTGGCGCCGTCGGGCGAATCCGGCAGCGCCACCGCACCATCATGCACACTTCCCGGCCGCTCGCCGACGACGTCGAATTCGTCCGCGCCGCGCGCGTCGTCGTCGCGCTCCTTGATCAGCAGCCACTGCTCCTGTCGCCCTTGCTGGCGCCCGCTGCGCACGAGCGCCCAGCCGCCGTGCAGCTTCTCGCCGTCGAGCCGGAACGTGAGCTTGCCCGCGCGATAGCCGTCGCGTGCCTGCGCGACGCCGCCGTCGGGCGTCCAGGTGCCCTCGTCCCAAACGACGACCGATCCTGCTCCGTAATGCCCGGCCGGAATCTCGCCTTCGAACGACGCATATTCGAGCGGATGGTCCTCGACATGCACGGCGAGACGCTTCACCGACGGATCCAGGCTCGGCCCCTTCGGCACGGCCCACGACTTCAGCGTGCCGTCGAGTTCGAGCCGGAAGTCGTAGTGCAATCGCCGCGCATGATGCTCCTGGATCACGAAGCGCAGCGGATGGCCGGTGCGCGCACGCCCGCGCGCGGACGGTTTCGCATCCGACTTCGCACGCCGACGCCCGTGCGCGCCTTCAGGTTCCGGCGTCGCGCCGAAGTGGCGTTTGCGGCGATATGGATCGAGCTTGCCGGGCATTGCATCACCTCGCTTTGCGCGGCGTCATGCGGCGTGCTTGCGGCGCGCGGTGGCTTTCTTCACCGCATGCTCGCCGGTCGCGGCACGTTTCGCGGACGGCCGTTTCGCCGCCGCGGTTTTCGTGGCCGCGCCCTTCACCGCGGTTTTCGAAACCGACTTGCGGCGCCCGCCGCCGCGCGACGACGAGGATGCCCTATCGGTATTCGCATCCTCGTCGTCGCCCGCATCGCGCAGATCCGCCGCACGCGCCCCGCCGCCGCCCTTCAGGCTGCGCTTCAGCAGCTCGGTCAGGTCGACCACGTTGGTCGCCGCGCGGCTCGTCTGTGCGGGCCGCTCCTCGATCTCTTCGATCTTGCCCGCGCGCACCTTGCGCTCGACCAGCTCGAGGATGTCGTCGCGGAACGTGTCGTGATACTCGTCGGGCGTCCATTTGCCGGCCATGTCGTCGATCAGCTTCTTCGCCATTCCCAGCTCGCGCGCGGTCACGCCCGCGCCCTTCGCGTCTTCGGCCGGCACCGTCAGTTCGTCGAGGGGCCGCAATTCTTCCTGCCAGCGCAGCGTATCGAGCGCGAGCAGCGGCCCGACCGGAATCAGCGCCCCAAGATGCTGTCGGTCGCGCATCACCACGAGCGCAATGCCGATCTTGCCGCTGTCCTTCAGTGCGTCGCGCAACAGCGCATAAACCTTTTCGCCCTTGCGGTCCGGCACGAGGTAGTACGGCGTGTCGAGATAGAGGAACGACACGGCATCCTCGTCGACGAAGGTCAGGATGTCGACGGTCTGCGTCGATTCGGGGTTCGCCGCGCGGATTTCGTCGTCGGTCAGCACGACGTAGCGCTCCTTCTCGTACTCGTAACCGCGCACGATGTCCTCGCGCGTGACTTCCTTGCCGGTGCGCTTGTTGATCTGCCGGTAGCCGACCGGATCCATCGAGCGCTTGTCGAGCAGCCGGAACGACGGCTTCACGGTGCGTGTCGCGGGAAACAGCTGCACGGGCACATGAACGAGCCCGAAGCTGATCGCGCCTTTCCATATCATCCGCGGGGCCATGCCTGTCCTCCTTGCCGCTTGCACGCGCGCCTTGCGAACCGGCTCCCCTGTGCAACGCTCCGCGCGCTGGCGCGATTTCGCGCCGTCGGGTGGCGGTGGATTGCCGGATCGGGCAGATGCGTCATGCGCGCGCCCTCCTGTCGGTTCGATGAAGGACGGCTGCGTGCGTCACGGCGCGCACGGAGCCGTCACGGGAAACGAGCGAGCCGCCCGGCGCGTGCCGCGACGGCCCGCTCCGGTGTCACGGCGGGCTGCTGCCGCGACGTCAGGGCGCGCGAAGCGCGCGATCCAGCTCCTCGCGCGTCACGTCGAGCGCGACGCTGCATTCGATCTCGGCGTCCTCGACGCGCGGTTTCTGTTCATCCACCGCGCGCCGCGCCATGTCGCACACATGCGTCCGAACGCGCAACCGGTCGGCCGAGTCGAGAGACACGTACCGCGCGAGGACGTCCGGCTCGAAGCGCAGGTCCACCACGCAGCGCCACTGACGCGCGCTCGCGTCGACCGGCACCCGCACCCACGACACCTGGATCGTCAGCCGCCCGGACGCGTCGTCCGCATGCACGACGAGGGTCGACTCCGACGGAAATCCGTTCGCGAGCGCAGCTTCGAGTTCAGCGATGCGCTGCGAACGGTCGGGCGTGACCGTCATCGGCGCACGACGCCCAGCAGCAGCGTGACCAGGAAGATCACGACGAAGATGTAGAACAGGATCTTCGCGATCTCGGCCGCGCCGGCCGCGATGCCGCCGAAGCCGAACACGGCGGCGACGATCGCGATGATGAAGAAGATGATGGCGTATCGAAGCATGAATTCCTCCTGGAGTCCTGACGAATGGCGATCGTCGACGCGTGTCGCCGCCGATCAAGAATCGTGCTTGTGCCTGGGCTTGCCGTGGGCCGGCGTCGAAGCCATTTTTTCGAGTTCCTTCTCGCTCATCGACTTGGCCATCGACTTCGCAGGCGGCTTCAGGTCCTTCATCTTGGTGTCACCGCGCTTGGCCGACAGGGCGGCACCCGCGGCACGCTGCTGTGCCTGGGACTTGGCTGGCATGGCTTTCCTCCTCTCGGTGGTGCGCGCGGGCAGCGCGGTGCGCAGGCCGCGCGCGGTTCGAACGGCATCGTCATGCGGCGTCGCGCCGCCGCAGTTCAGCCGGCGGAATCTTCATCGCCTGGCGATACTTGGTCACCGTCCGACGCGCAAGAAGGATGCCGCGCCCCGCCAGATTCTGGGTGAGCGCGACGTCCGACAGCGGGTCGGAGTGGCGCTCGGCCGCGATCATGTCGCGGATCAGCACCTTCGCGGCCAACGCCGAGCACACGCCCTTGCCGGCTGCCTCCAGCTTGCGCGGGAAGAAATACTTGAACTCGAACGTGCCGTGCGGCGTGGCCATGTACTTGTTGCCCGTCGCGCGCGACACGGTCGATTCGTGCAGGTCGAGCGCCTCGGCGATGTCGCGCAGCACGAGCGGCTTCATCGCGATCTCGCCGTAGCGGAAGAAATCGCGCTGCCGCGCGACGATGCATTCGCCGACGCGCTGGATCGTGTCGAAGCGCTTCTGCACGTTGCGGATCAGCCAGCGCGCTTCCTGCAACTGCTGGCCGAGCGGCGAATCGTGCTCGCCGCTCGACTGCGCGAACAAGGTTGCGTAGCGCTCGTGCAGCCGCGCGCGCGGCAGCACGGCCGGGTTGATCGTCACGACCCATTCGTCGCGCACCTGGCGCACGATCACGTCGGGTATCACGTAGTCGCCGCGCGTGCTGCCGTAGTGGTTGCCGGGACGCGGATCGAGCGTGCGCACCAGCGCGCACGCGGCTTGCATCGTCGCCTGGCTGCAGCCCAGGCGTCGCTGGATTTCCGCCGTCTCGCGCCGCGCGAGCCGTTCGAGATGGTCGCGCGCGATCGCCTTCGCCGCCGCGAGCGCCGGCGTGCCGGCTGGAATCGCGTCGAGCTGCAGCACCAGGCATTCGGACACCGAGCGCGCGGCGATGCCCGGACGGTCCAGCATCTGCACGAGCCGCAGCGCCACCGCGAGATCCTGTTCCGACAGCAGCAGCGCCGGATCGGCCGCGACCAGCAGCTCGGCCAGCTCCTGACGCAGGTAGCCGTCCTCGTCGAGCGCATCGATCACGATGCGCGCAGCCTCGCGGTCGCGCTTGTTCAGCTGATAAAGGCGCAGCGCATCGTGCAGTTGCTGATGCAGCGACGGCTCCGCCGCCATCCACTCGCCGGGCGACAGGTCGCTCGCGTCGTCAGCCTGGCGGCTCGTGCCGCGCGGCGCCGGCGCCGCCGTATACGACACCTCGCCGTCAGGCGGACGCACGTCCTCGCGCTCTGGCGGCGGCTCGGGCGCCGCGGCTTCGGCGGTGGATTCGGGCACGTCGGCGGCGGCTTCGTCGTCGCCCTGGCCATCTTCGAGAAACGGATTCGAGTCGAGCGCCTGCCGCAGTTCCTGCTGGAATTCGAGCGAAGACAACTGCAACAGGCGAAGGGACTGCTGAAGCCTCGGCGTGAGTGCCAGATGCTGTCGCATCTGGAGCGCAAGCGTGACGGACATCGATGCCCTCCTGACGGTGTGCGGAATTGCGTGCAGACGCATTCATGCAGCTTCCATGCCAAGGGGGCGAAGCGCCGTCCGTCGCGGCTCTCGCGGGTTCGCACCCCGCCTGCGGCGGCCCCGGCTGCTGCCTTTTTTACAAGTGCCGGCAAGTTGGAGGCACGGAATTCGCGCCGGGCGGACGCACCGGCTGCGCGCCGGCGCGCCGGTGTATCCGCCCGCAGCCGCCGCACGACGTGCCGCACGTCACGTCAGTACTGCATCGGCGGCGGCGTGCCCGGCATCGTCCGGTCGCCCTGCGCGCCGTTCGGTCCCGGCGGCGGCACGTCGGCCGCCTCACCGCCGGCCGCGCCCGCCGGCATCGTGTTGTACGGCGACGGACGCGTGTCGTAGCGCGTGTTCGCGTCCGGCATCGTCGTGGTCGGCGACGCGCCATGACCGTCCGGCGGCGCCGGCGGAGCGCCGCGCGTGCCGTAAGTGGCCTGCGGTTGCGTGCATGCGCCGAGCGCGCACGCGGCGGCGAACGCACAGGCGCCCACACGCATCGACTGGATCGGCTTCATCGGAATCCTCCGTTGAATCGGTGGCGCCGGGCCGGCCGTGGCGACACGGCTCAGAGCCGGTTGAAATGGAAATCGCCGGCATACGCGGTCGGCGCGCGGCGCGCCATCATCGTGTCGAACTCGGCGGCGACGCGTGCCAGCGCACCACGTTGCCGCTCGATACCGGCCTGCTCGAGCGCCGCGAACGCATCGGCGTCGAAGGTGACGGTCAGCGACGCCGGATGGCCGTCGATGCGAAAGCCGAAACGCAGCGCGCCGGGCGGCTGCTCCTCGACATCGAACGGCATCGCCCGCGCCTCGAAATGGCGGCCGAGCGTCTCGGCCACGTCGCGCAGCATGCCGGGTTTCACGCGGATGCTCATCGTGGCCCCTCCTTGGATCGGGTGAACGCCACCGGCGGCACGCCCGTCGGCGACACGTGGATCGGCGGCTCCCGCGTCGGCGGCTCACGTTCCGGCGGCGGCTGCTCTGGCGGATCGCCTTCCGGATCGTGATACGGCTCGGGCGTGCCGGGCGGCAGGTCGTCCGGCGGGGGCGGTTGTGGGTCCGGCCCGACGTCGGGCACAGGCGGCTCGGGCCGGTGCATCGACTGAGCAGGGTTTCGGGTGGTGTCTCTGTTCATGGGCATTCGATCGTTGCGCTCTCCTCGCGGAACCGGATCGCGGCGCGGCGCGTTCGCCGCTCGATGCGCCAAGGTCCGCAAGCCGCATGCCGGCCTCTGTCGGCGCTTGCCGCGCGTCGACGCGCCAGCGTGCAGGCCGCCGCCCGGCGCGACGTGTCTTCGCTACACCGCGCGCTGCAATTCTTTCAAGACCATCGCGCTACCCGTCGTACGCAGCCATCACGAGCCACAGCTCGTGGTCGTCGTCGCGCACCCGCGCGGCGAGCGCATACGGATCGGTCGGGTCGCACGCGCGCTGCAGCGCGAAACGCGCCGGCTCCGTCGAGCCGAACGTCTCGTCGAGCGGCCTCACGTCGGCCTTGCCTTCGAACATGCGGCGATCGGGCCGGTAGATCAGCGGCTCCTGCTTCCACGTGATGAAGTGGCTTTTCACCGACTCGAACCCTCCGCCACATACGTTGACTTCATAGCGCACGCCTGGCCGCCGTTTCGGAATCGTCATCGTGCCCTCCCGCTTGATGTGCGCATGCGTGCGGCGCGTGGCGCGCCGTGGTGTCGTCGTTGCCGCCGACGCGGCAAGTCGCGTGCCGTCCGGATGCAGCGGGCACGGCCGTTGCGCGAAAACCGCCTCATCGTCACCGACACGGAGCCCTGCCATGAAGGATTCGACCCGTTCCGGCCGCGACGCGCCGGCGCACGAACCGCGTCCCGCCCCGTCGCCGCCGCTCAAGGACCAGGACCACACGAAAACGCGCCACTCGGAGCGGCATATCGACAAGCAGCTCGAGGACACGTTCCCCGCGAGCGATCCGCCCGCGACCGGCGGCATCACGCGCATCGAGCCCGACACGCCGCCGGGCACGCACGATGACGGCCCGTGGCAGGACCCGGCCAGGCGCCGCGACGCATGACCGTCGGCGATTCGACGGACACCCGTGCCGAACGGCACGCCGCTTGCTGAATCGCACGGCCCCGCTTCAAGCCGCCAGGAGGACTCCATGCAACGCGTCAACGAAATCATGTCGCAGGACGTCGTGCACATTGCGCCGACCGACTCGATCCGTCATGCGGCGCAACTGATGGAGCGCTACGACATCGGCGCGCTGCCCGTGTGCGACAACAACCGGCTGATCGGCATGGTCACGGACCGCGACCTCGCGGTGCGCGCGATCTCGGCCGGCAAGCCGCCAGAGACGCGGATCCACGAAGTTGCGTCAGGCCCGATCGAATGGTGCTTCGAGGACGATCCGCTGGACGAGATCCAGCACTACATGGCCGACGCGCAACTGCGCCGCCTGCCCGTCGTCGATCACGACCAGCGCCTCGTCGGCATGCTGTCGCTCGCGGACATCGCGACGCGCACGGCCGGCCCCGCGCGCGACGACGTCGCGAACACGCTCGAAGGCGTGTCGCAACCGAAGCGTACGTGACGGGGCGATCCTCGCCCCGCCCGACAACCCGCGCGACCCGCAGGGCCCATCCCGGGCACGGCCGCGCTCCACGCAACCAGGAGGACAACCATGCAGACTTCCGATCGAGGACAGACGCGCATCATCGGCAAGGGCGCCGCGACGGCGGCCGGCCCAGGCCCCGACGTGATGGCGGCCGACACGCTGGAAGGCGACAAGGTCTACACGACCGATGGCGACGACGTCGGCAAGATCAAGGACATCATGCTCGACGTGCGCTCGGGCCGCGTCGCGTACGCCGTGCTGTCGAGCGGCGGCCTGCTCGGCATCGGCGACAAGCTGCTCGCGATTCCATGGAGCGCACTCACGCTGGACACCGAACGCAAGTGTTTCCTGCTGTCGGTGTCGTCCGAGCGGATCCGCAACGCGCCGGGCTTCGACAAGGATCACTGGCCGGCGATGGCGGACCCGCAATGGGCCACGCCGCTGCACGAGTTCTATGGCAGCACGCCGTACTGGAGCGCGGGCGACGAGCTCGGGCTCACCGATCCGACCGAGGAACTGAATGATCCGCGCACGCGCGGGCGGCATTGACCGTTCGTGATTTGCCGGTGGTTCAGGCGACAGCCCCGCGAATGCGGGGCTTTTTTTGGGGCTTTTTGACGGATCCACGAGGCGTGCCGATCCTTTGAGGCCGGCGTCGTCGGTCGCCGGCCGTGCGCGACTGGCGTAGCGCGCCGCCCGATTGATAACCAAACAACATCAATCCTTCCGAAAATCGCACTTATCGTTTTCTCGTCTTCGGGTGAAGATTGCCGAAACGACAATCGATCGCTCCCCGCGCATTTCCCGCATTTTCTGGAGACACCCTGATGCACCCCTCGCCCAGCCTTCCGACCGGACGTTCGAAGGCCGCCGCGGTATTCCGCGTGACGGCCGGCAACTTCCTCGAGCAGTTCGACTTCTTCCTGTTCGGCTTCTACGCCACCCAGATCTCCGCCGTATTCTTTCCCGCCGCGAGCGAGTTCGCGTCGCTGATGATGACCTTCGCCGTCTTCGGCGCGGGCTTCCTGATGCGGCCGCTGGGCGCGATCGTGCTGGGTGCGTACATCGACGACGTCGGCCGCCGCAAGGGCCTGATCGTCACGCTGGCCATCATGGCAAGCGGCACGATCCTGATCGCGTTCGTGCCGGGCTACGCGACGATCGGCCTGCTCGCGCCCGCGCTCGTGCTGGTCGGGCGCTTGCTGCAGGGCTTTTCGGCAGGCGCCGAGCTCGGCGGCGTGTCGGTCTATCTCGCCGAGATGGCGACGCCTGGCCGCAAGGGCTTCTACACGAGCTGGCAGTCTGCCAGCCAGCAGGTCGCGATCGTCGTCGCGGCAGCCCTCGGCTTCGCGCTCAATCAATGGCTGAGCACGTCGGCCATCGCCGCGTGGGGCTGGCGCGTGCCGTTCTTCGTCGGCTGCATGATCGTGCCGTTCATCTTCATGCTGCGCCGCAACCTCGAGGAAACGCAGGCGTTCAAGGCCCGCAAGCATCGTCCGGGCATGAAGGAAGTGTTCAGTACGCTGGCGCGCAACTGGGGCGTCGTGGTCGCCGGCATGATGCTGGTCGCCATGACCACCACGAGCTTCTATCTCATCACCGTCTACGCGCCGACCTTCGGCAAGACGGTCCTGCACCTGAGCACGGCCGACAGCCTGCTCGTGACGCTGTGCGTCGGCGTGTCGAACTTCGTGTGGCTGCCGATCGGCGGCGCCCTGTCCGATCGCATCGGCCGCCGGCCGCTGCTCGTCGGCATGACGCTGCTCGCGATTGCGACGGCCTATCCCGCGCTGTCCCTGCTCGCGCATGCGCCATCGTTCGTCAACATGCTGCTCGTGCTGCTTTGGCTGTCGTTCATGTACGGGATCTACAACGGTGCGATGGTCGTCGCACTGACGGAAGTGATGCCCGTCGAGGTGCGCGTGGCAGGCTTCTCGCTCGCCTACAGCCTCGCCACGGCCGTGTTCGGCGGCTTTACGCCGGCCATCTCGACGGCACTCATTCACATGACCGGCGACAAGGCCGCCCCCGGTTACTGGATGAGCCTCGCCGCGGTGTGCGCGCTGCTCGCGACGTTCGCCCTGTATCGCCGGCGGACGGTCACGCTGACGCCGGCGCACTGAAACCTCCTCATGCCGAACGACCTGTCCCGACTCCATACGGCCAAGACCACGACCATGAAAAACCTGCTCCTGAAACTCTGCGCCACCGCGCTCGTCGCCACCTCGGCGGTCACGGCGAACGTGCAGGCCGCCGACCTGCACGTGATGAGCTCGGGCGGCTTCACCGCCGCCTACAAACTGCTCGGCCCGCGGTTCGCGTCCCACACGGGCAACACACTCGATACCGCGCTCGGCCCGTCGATGGGCAAATCGCCTGAAGCGATTCCGAACCGGCTCGCGCGCGGCGAGCCGGCCGACGCCGTGATCATGGTCGGCTATGCGCTCGACGATCTGATCCGGCAAGGCAAGGTGATCGCCGGATCGCGCGTCGAGCTGGCCGATTCGCGCATCGGCATGGTCGTGCGCGACGGCGTGGCGAAACCCGACATCAGCACCGCCGAAGGCCTCAAGCAGGTTCTGCTGCATGCGAAGTCGATCGCCTACTCGGACAGCGCGAGCGGCGTCTACATCGAGCGGGAGTTGTTCAGGAAGCTCGGCATCGAGGACCAGGTGAAATCGAAGGCGACCATGGTCCCGCGAATCCCGGTCGCATCCGTGGTCGCGAACGGCGACTACGAGATCGGCTTTCAGCAGGTGAGCGAACTGCTGCCCGTGAAGGGCGCGACCTTCGTCGGGAAGATTCCCGAGTCGCTGCAGTCCGTCACGCGCTTCGCGGCCGGCATCCCCGTCGGCGCGCACCACCCGCAGGAAGCGAAGGCACTTCTCGACTATCTCGCGTCGCCCGACGTGCAGGCGGAAGTGAACTCGACCGGACTGGATTCCGTTTCCGCACATTGAGCACGAACCACGGGAAGGTGCGCGTCAGACCGCCTTCCCGTCGGGCCCGGTGCCGGCATCGGATTCATCCGCGCCATTCGGGTCAGCCGGTTCGGTCGCATTCAGCATCCGCGCGAGCCGCGCACGATCGCACGCCCCTTCCCGCATCGAAACGAAGATCACCGCGCACGCGTTGCTGATCACGCTCGTCAGCGCACGCGCCTCGGACATGAAGCGATCGATGCCGACCAGAAGCGCGACGCCGGCAACCGGCAGGTCGGGCATCACGGCGAGCGTCGCGACGAGCGCGACGAGCCCGCTGCCGGACACACCGGCCGCGCCCTTCGACGTCAGCAGCATGATGGCCAGCATCGCCGCGATCTGCGGCGCGGAAAGCGTCACATCGCACGCCTGGGCGATGAACAATGCCGCGAGCGTCAGATAGATTGCGGTGCCGTCCAGGTTGAACGAGTAGCCAGCCGGCAGCACGAGCCCCACGACGCCCTTGTCACAACCGAGCGACTCCAGCTTGACGATCAGCCGCGGCAATACCGGTTCCGTGGACGACGTCGCGAGGACGATCAGCAACTCCTCGCGGATGTAGCGCAACAGCCGCCACAATGCGAAACCGTGCAACCGCGCGAGCGGCGCGAGCACCAGCGCGACGAACAGTCCGCAGGCCACGTAGAACGACACCATCAACCGTGCGAGCGAGCCGACCGAGCCGATGCCGAAGCGGCCCACCGTGAAGGCCATTGCGCCGAATGCGCCGAGCGGGGCGAGCCGCATGATCATCGCGAGCACGCGAAAGACGATCTGCGCGACGCCGTCGATCAGCGCCAGCACGGGCCGCCCGGCCTGCGGATACGCGTTCAGCGAAAAACCGAACAGCAGCGACAGCAGCAGCACGGGCAGCACCTCGCCCTGCTGGAACGCCCCGAGCATCGTATCCGGGATCACGCTCAGCGCGAACGCGATGAGTCCGCGCGGTTGCGCATGCTGCGCGTATTGCGCCAGAACGCTCGCGTCGAGATGGCGCACGTCGACGTGCATGCCGGCGCCGGGCCGCAGCACGAACGCGGTGACGAGCCCGAATGCGAGCGCGGCGGCGGTCAGCAGGTAGAACAGCACCAGCGCGCGGACGATCGTGCGCCCGATGGCCTTCCCGTTCGTCAGCGACGTGATGCCGGAGACGATCGTGCAGAACACGATCGGCGCGATCATCATCCGCACGAGACCGACGAATGCATCGCTGAGCGGCTTGAGCGACGCGCCTGCCGACGGCCAGAAGTGGCCGACGCTCACGCCGAGCGCCATCGCCAGCAGAACCTGCACGTAGAGCGAATGCAGCGGTCTTCCCAGCCTCACGGTGTGGTCTTCCTCGATGTTCCGGTCGTATTCGTCGCATGCATTACTTCGATGCATCGCTGTGTGGCGCACCGCCGCGTCTGGCGTCGACGATCGCCCGGTGAAACTCCTCCGCGGCCGGCGTCAGCGGGCGTCCACGCCGTTTCACGATGCCCACCCGGCGCTTGACCGCCGGTTCGACGAGGGGCACGCTCGTGAGCAGCGGATGGTCGTGTCCGGGCATCGCCATCGACGGTACCGCGGCGACGCCGAGCCCCGCCTCGACCAGCCCGAGCATGGTCGTCACGTGGCGCGTCTCGCACACGCTCGGCGCACGCGGCGCGACGCTCGTCAATGCCTGATCGAGCAACAAGCGATTGCCGGATGTCTTGTCCACGGACACATACTCGTACTCGTAAAGCTCGTTCCAGGTCACGCGCTTCTTGCGCGCGAGCGGATGATCGCGCCGGCACGCAGCAACGAATCGCTCCTGCAGCAGCAGCTTGAACTCGACCTCGGACTCCTGGCTGCCCATGAAGCTCACACCGAAGTCGGCCTCGCCGCTGATGACGGCACTCAGCACCTCGTTCGCGCTCGCATCGAGCAGCTTGACCCTGATGCGCGGAAAGCGGCGATGATAGCTCGCGATCACGTTCGGCAGAAAGTAGTAGGCCACCGACGGCACGCACGCGATCGTCACGTGACCGAGGCGGCTCGACGAGACGTCGCGGATGCCGAGCAGCGCGACGTCGAGATCGTCCAGCAGTTGCTCGGCGCTCGGCGCGAACACGCGGCCGACCGTCGTCAGCGTGACGCTGCGCGTCGTGCGCTCGAACAGACGCACGCCGAGCGCTTCCTCCAGTTTGTCGATCCGGCGACTCAACGCGGGCTGCGAAATGCTGATCGCCTCGGCGGCCTTCCGGAAGCTTCCCAGCTCCACCACCGCGCGAAACGCCTGCAAGTCGGTCAAATCGAAGTTGATTCCCACGGGCCTGGTCTCCGCATCTCTGATGCCGGGTATTTTGCACGATTCGGACAAGCACACCCAGCCGGGAAATGCCCGGCTGCGACGCGCCAGCCGCGCCGCCGTATCGCATGCGGCGGGCGAATGCGCTCGGCACGACGACGCCCGATGCCGTTTTACATGTGCCGTGTAAGGCGCCCGATCGGCCACGCCTGATCGTCCGCGGCCACTCGCCGGTTCCGGACAGGTGCGGCGTCCGCGGCACGGCCGCGCATCACGGCAGCACGTCGCCGGCGCCCGCATCGTCGTAGGGGTCGAATTGTATCGCGGCGCTCTCCCGTAACCGGATGCAGCCCCCGGCGCCAACTGCACACGCGTTTCAACTGCATGCGGCACGCCGGTTGCTGTACGAAGTGCACAGCGTCGATATGGGAACCGTCAATGCGCGCACTGCCGATATTCCAACCCGGACAGGCCTTCGATCCGCTGGCCGCCCACCGGCGAGCGCGCCGTCGTGCGCACGCCGACGCGAGCCCGGCGCCGACGGGTGCAGAAAGCACCGCATGATGCGCGAAGCGTCCGCAAAGCGCGCGGCGCTCTCGCTCGTCGCCGACGACGATGCACCGGCCACGCTCGACGCCTGCCGCCGCTGCGGGCTGTGGGAACATGCGACGCAGCCAGTGCCCGGTGCGGGGCCGGCTGACGCGCGCATCATGCTGGTCGGCGAGCAGCCGGGCGACCAGGAAGACCGCAGGGGTATCCCGTTCGTCGGCGCGGCAGGCCGCATGCTCGACCGCGCGCTCGATGAAGCCGGGATCGAGCGCACGTCCGTCTATCTGACCAACGCGGTCAAGCACTTCAAATGGGAGCCGCGCGGCAAGCGTCGGCTGCACAAGACGCCCGCGCAGCGAGAGGTCGCCGCGTGCCGCTACTGGCTCGAACGCGAACTCGATGCGATCCGCCCGCGGGTGATTGTCGCGCTCGGCGCGACGGCACTGCGCGCGGTGCTGCAGGACAACGAAGCAACGCTCGAGCGCACGCGCAAGCCGGTTCGCTCACCCGACGGCTGTTTCGTCGTCGCAACCTATCACCCGTCCTACGTGCTGCGCACGCGCGGCGCCGATTCGCGCGAGCACGCATACCGGACGCTCGTGGACGCGCTGCGCACTGCGTCACGCCTCGCGCGCGGCGCAGCAGGGGACGCCGAATGAGCGGCCCGCGCGGCAACGACGCGGCGCGGGAAACCACGACCGCCGCATCCACCGGTCAGCCGTGGTACCGACGGCTGTCGCAGCGACGCGATGCGGCCGGCCAGCCCGGCAGCGGCATCGCATCGAACGTGTTCGGGTGGCTTGCGGGCGTGCTGATGGCGGGATCGGTGATCGTGATGGCCGTGGACATGCTGACCTGATCGGAACGATGTGGTTGCGTCAGCAACCATTCAAGCGGGGAGGACCGGGACGGCAGAGCAACGATATCGGACAGCCGGGCGGCCGCGCAAGCAGCATGGCCCGGTTGCCCGATCGGCATGGTTACATCATCTTGCCGCGCGACTTTTCGGCACGCGCCGCATCGGCCGCCGACTCGACCTTCTTCACTTCCTCCGGCGGCGGGAGCACCGCCTTGAAGCCCATCGATTCGATCCACATCTCGCGCGCCCAGCCGCGAGTGTGATACAGGTGATGGTCCTCGTCGGCCTCGACTTCATCGTGTGCAGCCTTCAGTGCCTTGGCCGCGTCGCCGTCGCGCAACTGGTAGGCCGCATAGCCGATCAGTTCCCAGTTCAGGTGATCCTTGGTTTCGGCCAGCACCACGCATTCGGCCGCGACGACCTGCGCGACCGCCGGCTCGGCCTGCTTCCTCGCCTGCTCGATCACCTGGACGAGCGACTTGCCGGTCGCCTCCACGGCGGCGCGGCCCGGCGACTTCGTATCCGGGTCGAGGCCGAGTGTTTCGAATACCTTGCGCAGCACGTCCTGGTGATGCATCGTTTCGCGGTGGTACTTCTCCCATTCCTTGTGCAGGTCCTCGTCGGTCGCGCACTGGAGCGCGGCCTCGTAGATCTTCGCGCCGCCAAGCTCGGTCTCGTATGCCTGGCAGAGCAGTTCGAGGATGCCTGCATGCTTCGATTGTCGTTGGGCCATGACTGCTTCTCCGAAAGAACGGACCGCCCACGCGGCCCTGGGGTTGAAACGGACGCGCGTTACTGCGCGCCCACCTTGCGCTGGAGCGCCTCCGCCATGCTGAGGTGATGCCTGCGTGTCGGCAGCGTGGATGTCGCGCTCGGCCAACTCGATCGACAGCGAGCGCGTGAACGCGACGATCGCGCCCTTGGTCGCCGAGTAGTCGGGCAGCTTCGGGCTGCCGTGATACGCGGTCACCGACGCGGTATTGACGATGCGCCCGCCCGCCTTCATGTGCGGCAGCGCGGCCTGCGTGCAGAACACCATTCCGTACAGGTTCGTGCGGAACGTGCCTTCGAGCTGTTCCTCGGTCACGTCCTCGATGCCCTGCTGCGGATGCTGTTCGCCAGCGTTGTTGACCAGCACGTCGAGGCGCCCCAACCGCTCGACCGTGCGCGCGACCGCGTCGCGTGCCTGCCGGCGGTCGCCGACGTCGCATGCGATCGCCTCGCAACGCCGCCCCGCCTGCTCGATCAGGCGCTTCGTGTGCGCGGCATCGTCCGATTCGTTCAGGTACACGATCGCGACATCCGCGCCCTCCTTCGCGAAACCGATCGCGACCGCGCGGCCGATCCCGCTGTCGCCGCCCGTCACGAGCGCGACCTTGCCGGCCAGCTTGCCGCTGCCGACGTAATCGGCCGCTTCGTCGCGCGGCTTCGGATGCATCTCCCGCTCGCGGCCCGGCTTTTGCGTCTGCGTCTGGGGCGGCGGTGTCCTGGCGATGGTCATGGGTTCCTCCTTGAACGGGTGTCGCGAATGCATCGCAAGCGGCGTGCCGTGTACCGCGCACCGGCCCGCGCGGCGGCACGCCGCGCTGCAGGCGCAGGCGAAAACGACTCGTTCAGCGCGGGCGGCCCTGCGTGGTGCCGTCCGGCCGGCGCACCGGATCGAAGTCGCGCCACTCGCCGTCGTGCCAGTCGCCTTCGACGCGCTCGATCGATTGCGCGCCGGTCGCACGCAGC
The DNA here is from genome assembly GCF_003853825.1 of Burkholderia sp. Bp9012. Classification (NCBI taxonomy): domain Bacteria; kingdom Pseudomonadati; phylum Pseudomonadota; class Betaproteobacteria; order Burkholderiales; family Burkholderiaceae; genus Burkholderia; species Burkholderia sp. Bp9012. The sequence continues at coordinate 197,176 of NZ_QTQA01000010.1, forward strand.
ACGTCTTCCGCGGCGGCCGCGTTCGTCGCCGTCACGCGTGCGGCCAGAATCACGCCGGTTTCGGTATGTGCAAGCGTGCCTTTGCCTTCGGCCTGCTCGCCGCGCATCCGCCCGAGCGCGCCGCCGAATGCGCCGAGATACGCACCGGCGAGCGCGCCGGCGGCCGGCACGAACCAGTAGTGCACGCCGAGCGCATAGACGATCAGCCCGACGATCGCGCCGATCAGCAGCCCGCGCAGCGCGCCGACCATCGCGCCGCGGCCACCCGGCTTCGCGGCCGTATCGGCATATACGTCGCCGCCGATCGGAAAGCGCGCGTGCTGGCCGCCCGGGTTCAGGAAGAAGATCGACACGTCGTCCGGGCCGAACGCGCGCTCGTAAAGGTGGCGCGCACCACCTTCCGCTTCATGGAACGTCGTGAAGCGTCCTGCGACGATCATCGCCATGTTCGTGCTCCTCGTGACCATAAGCTGCCGCACACGCGACGGCGTGCGCGACGCGACGTGGCGGCGCTCACATCAGCCGCCCGAGCTCCTTCGATACCGATGCCGGCGTGCCATATTCGCGATCGGGTATCTGCCTGAGCATGTCGATTACGCGCGGGTCGGCGTGCGAGCGCTCCGCGCACTGGACGACTTCCGACTTGCTCGCCGGATAGTCCATCCCCTTCACCGCCTTCTGCACGTCGACCGGGCCCGGCGCCTTGCCGTGCCCCGTCTGGTGGCCGCCCTTGTCGTGGTCCTGCTGCGTGCGCTCGCCTTCGTGCGCGCGAGCGTGGCTGTATTCGTGGCCCGTATGTTGTCGGGATGACATGTAAACCTCCTTCGAATGAGAAACCGGGATACGGAAAGGAACGCGGTTACGTCGAGGCACGCCGCGCACGTGCCAGCGCGGCCACCACGAGCGCCGCGGCGCCAAGCGCGACCGCACCCGCGACCTTCGGCTGCTGCACCACCGCGTTGTACGCACAGCCGCGCAGCACGGGCCCTTCCATTCCTTCGCGCTCGTGCAGCGCATGGCGGGACTCGTACAGCGCGTTGTCGTCGCGCGGGCGCGCCGGTCGCACCGTGCGCTGGCCGCGCGAGAACAGCGTGGCGGCGACGCGATCGAACAGGCGCGGCGCGTGATAGGCGCTGGCCGACGTCAGCTTCGCGGCGCCGCCGACGAACAGCGCGCGGCGCGGGTGCGCGGCGGCGAACAGGATCGCGTCGGCGACGAGGTCCGGGTCGTAAATCGGCGGCGGCAGCTTCGCCTCGACGTTCATGTAGTTCTTCGCGTGCATCACGAACATCGTGTCGATCGCGGCCGGTTTGATGAGCGTGACGGACACGGGCAAGTGATCCGACTCGATCTCGAGGCGCAGCGAATCGGTGAAGCCCTTCACCGCGTGCTTCGACGCCGCATACGCGCTTTGCAGCGGCAACGGCGCATCGGACGCCTCGCTGCCCATGTTGATGATCGCGCCGCCGTGGAAATCGCTCTTGCGCCGGAAATGGTCCGACGCGACGAGCGAGCCGTGCACGACGCCCCAGTAGTTGGTGTCGAACAGCCGGCGCTGATCCTCGAGCGGCACGGCCGCCGCCGTGCCGAAGATCGACACGCCCGCGTTGTTGACCCACGTATCGAAGCCGCCATAGGTATCGACCGCTTTCGCGGCCGCGCGTTGCAGGTCCTCGAGAATGCCGACGTCGCCGGCGACCGGCACCGCAAGGCCGCCGTGCTGACGGATTTCCTCGCACAGCGTGTTCAGCGCGGCCTCGTTGCGCGCGAACAGCACCAGCTTCGCCCCGCGCCGTGCCGCCTTGCGCGCGGTGACGAGGCCGATGCCGCTCGTGGCGCCCGTGATCACGATCGTCTGCTCGCCGACCGGTTTGAGCATGCAGTTCATCACTGGACTCCTTCTACGAGGCCGAAGTTATTTCGGGCGGATCGTCAACTGGTTGCGCACGTCCTGCACGCCGTCGATCTGCTTGACGACGCTGACGGCCTGCGTGCGCTGCTGTTCGTCCGGCACGCTGCCGGTCAGCATCACGATGCCGTGGCGCGTCTTCACATGAATGTCGCCGGCCGACAGGCCCCTCGTGCCGACCAGCTCGGCTTTCGCCTTGGTCGTGATGGTCGCGTCGCGGATCTTCGTACCGGTGCTCGAATGCGTCGCCGACGACATGGATGACGATGCCGTGCCGTCGTCGCCTGCGGCGAACACGTTCGGCGCGACGGCGATACAGGCAGTGGCCGCGGCGATCGCGACCGCCATGCCGAGACGCTTCGCGGCACGACGGCGGAATCGCGGAGCGCGGGCTTGCAACGGGAATACCTTCATCGTGACCTCCTGTCGGGTGATGCCGGCATGGCCGGCGGACATCCGGGTGGCGCAAATCGCGTGCCGCGCGCAATACGCGGCGCGCACGCGCGACGCGCTGACCAGACGCCCTTTCATCCAACGCGTTGTAATTTTTTCGGCACGGGGGCGGGGCATGCGCCCAGCAAAGTGGCGGGTATGGTGATTGCCGAAGGGGGACGCAACGGGGCTGGCCGGCGTGGCCCCGATCTCGGGAGCAGCACCATGCAAGGAACCGCGTGGATCGGTGAAGATGCGTCGCCGCTGGGAGTGATTGGCGGCGTGGATGCGGGCGTGCAGAACATCTACGTCGCGAACGTCACGAAGCGCCGAGCGCGGCCTCGACGTCGACGTCTGCACGCGATGCGACAATCCGCACCTGCTGGAAGTCGCGCGGATCGGTCCGCGCATGCGCGTGATCCACGTGCCGGTCGGGCCGCCCGCCGATATCGCGAAGGAACGGCTGCTGCCTTATACGGGCACGCTTGTGGACTACATGACGGCGCGCATGCGGCAGGAGCCCGACCCGGTCGACGTGATGCACGCGAACTGCTTCGCGTCGGGCGAGGCCGTGCTACGCGTGAAGAACCATCTCGGGATTCCGCTCGTCATGACGTTCCATGCGCTCGACCACGTACGCTGGCTGCATCAGAGTGTGACCGACGGTTTCCCCGACGAACGCTTCGCGATCGAGGACACGCTCGCGCGCCGCGCAGACCGGCTGATCGCCGAGTGCCCGCGGGATGGGCTCGACCGGACCACGCCCTACCGCGCCGATGCCGCGCGCATATGGTCCGCATGTTTCCGCGCCTATGGCTCGAACGCGGCATCGCGCCCGCGTTCGCGAGCCTGCCGTGGACCCTGGGCGAGCGGCGCACGTTGCCGCCGCATGTCGAGCGCATGCGCCGCCGCCTCGACGAAGAAACGCGTCGCCGTGCGGGTGCGCGCGCATGAGCATGTCCGGCACGACATCAGGAATCCGGTTTCTCCACTTCGTCTTCCAGTTGCGCGAGCCGGTTGTAGATCGTCTTCAGGCTGACGTCGAGCACCTCCGCCGCCTGCGCCTTCACGCCGCCGCATTGCGCGATCGTGCCGAGGATCAGCTTGCGGTCGACTTCCTCGAGCGGCGTGCCGAACGGTACCGTCACGCGCTCCTCGTCCGAGTCGACCATGTTCGACAGTTCTTCCATGATCGGCGGCGGCAGCGTGTCGATCACGTCCGCGTCGGTGAAGATGCTCGCGCGCTGCACGAAGTTGCGCAGCTCGCGCACGTTGCCGGGCCACGCGTAGGTCTTCAGCGCTTCGCGCGCGGCCGGCGCGAAGCGCAGATTGCGGCCGCTTTCCTCGTTGTAGCGCTGCAGGAACGCGTCGGCGAGCATCGGGATGTCCTCGCCGCGCTCTCTGAGCGACGGCAGCGGGATCGGAAACACGTTGATCCGGTGAAACAGGTCGGGCCGCAACTTGCCGTCCGCCATCGCGGCTTCCGGATCGCGGTTGGTGGCCGCGACGATGCGCACGTCGACGTCGATCTCGCGCGTCGAGCCGAGCCGCGTGAGCCGCCCGGTTTCCAGCACGCGCAGCAGCTTGACCTGCGATTCGACCGGCATCTCGGTGATTTCGTCGAGGAACAGCGTGCCGCCGTCGGCGCGTTCGAAGAAGCCCTTGTGCTGCCGCTCGGCGCCGGTGAAGCTGCCGCGGTCGTGGCCGAACATCTCGCTCTCGACGAGGTTCGCCGCGATCGCGCCGCAGTTCACCGCGAGGAACGGGCCGCGGCGGCGCAGGCTCAAATCGTGAACCGTCTGCGCGGCGAGCTCCTTGCCCGTGCCCGACTCGCCGGTGAGCAGCACCGACGCTTCGGTGCGCGCGACGCGGCCGATCGCATCGTAGACGGCCTGCATCGCGGGCGAACTGCCGAGCATCCGGCCGAAGCGGCCGAGACGCTTCAGCTCGGAGCGCAATTCGGCGATTTCCTCGTGCAGCGCGGTGGTGCGCGGCACGCGCGCGAAGATGCTGTTCAGCCGCTGCATGTTGAGCGGTTTCACCAGATAGTCGGTCGCGCCGCGCCGCAACGCGTCGATCGCGGTTTCGAGACTTGCGTGACCGGTGGTCAGCACCATTTCGCAATGCGCGTGCTTGGGCAAAGCGTCGAACAGATCCATCCCGTTGCCGTCCGGCAGCACGAGGTCGCACAACACGAGATCGGGGGTATGCGTCGAAACGAGCGTGCGCGCTTCTTCGAGCGTCGCGGCCGTGTCGCAGGCGAGTTGCTGCGCCTGGGCGAGCGTCGCGAGCATCATGCGCGTATCGGCATCGTCTTCGACGATCAGGACATAAGGCATCGAAGCTCCTTGTGATGCGGCCCCGGCGCCAAGCATCGGCCGAAACCGCGGCTGGCATGCAATGCGGGGCATGACGCCGGTACTTGGCATGCACGTCCGCACTGCACACGAATGAGCAGACTAGCTGTCCTGCCATGACAATCGAGTGCTTAGCAGTATAGAAGAAGCACGTCGCGCAATCGCCACTCATCGAATAAATCTATCCGGCGGCGGCGGTGGCATTGCCAGATTCAATCCGCCTATTTCGGCATAAAAGGTATGATCTCCACATGAAAAAACGACGCGCGCCGGTCATTTTTTCATCCAGTCTTCGACGGTTTCGGTCAATACTTCCCAACGCGATATCACTCATGTCGAAATCCGACGAGGACGGCACGCGGCTGTTCGGCCGCTCGCGAACGATTCAGAACTTGCTGCTGAAAGTTTCGCGCGTCGCAAGCACACGCGTCAGCGTGCTGGTGGTCGGCGAAAGCGGCGCCGGCAAGGACATCGTCGCGCAGCTCATCCACGACATGAGCCCGCGCCGGCGCGGCCCGTTCGTGCCCGTCAATTGCGGTGCAATTCCGAAAGACATCGCGGAATCCCATTTGTTCGGACATGAGAAAGGCAGCTTCACCGGCGCCGTTGCACAACATGTGGGCATGTTCGAAGCCGCGCGCGGCGGGACGCTGTTTCTCGACGAAATCGCGGAAATGCCGGCGGAATTGCAGGTGAAATTGCTTCGCACGCTCGAGTCGAACACGATCATGCGCGTCGGCGGTCACGAAGCGATTCCGCTCGATGTGCGGATCGTCGCGGCCACGCGTCACGATCCCGTGGAGGCCGTGCGCAGCGGTCGGCTACGCGAGGATCTCTTCTACCGGATCGCGGCGATCGCGCTGCACGTGCCCGCGCTGCGGCAGCGCGAGGACGACGTCGGCGACATCGCGCTGCAGATCGTCGAACGGCTGAACGCGCGGCACCGCACGCGCAAGCGCCTGTCGATGCAGGCGATGAAGGCGCTGCGCGCGTATACGTGGCCCGGCAACGTGCGCGAGCTGCGCAACGCGCTGGAGCGTGCGTTCATCCTCGCGGACGAACAGATCGAACTGCAGTTGCCGCGTCGGAAACAGCCGCGAGAGGAAGTCCGACACAATGCGATGACGCTGCATATCGGCACGACGCTCGCGCATACGCAGCAGCGCTTCATCGTCGCGTCGCTGCGTCATTTCAACGGCGACAAGCCGCGCACCGCGAAGGCGCTCGGCATCAGCCTGAAGACGCTGTACAACCGCCTCGCGCTATTGCCCGAACACGAGCGCAATGCCGCGAGCGGCGCGCCAGCACCGGCGTCAGGCGCGAGTGATGCAAGTGGCGCCGGCGGCGCCGCGAGCGCGGGCGCGCCACCGAGCGCAACGAGCCCGTAAGCGCACCGCCTCGGCGACTGAACCGCTCACGACGCGACGTCGCGCAACGCGCTATCCCATTCACGCACGAACCGCTCGATCCCGAATCGCTCGCACGCATCGCGCTTCGCCGCCGCGCCCCACTCGCGCGCGAGGTCCGGATCGCGGATCAACATGCGCATCGCGTCGATCAATACGGCAGGTCGCGTATCGGCGACCCCGTTGCAGCCACTCTTCACGAGCTGTGCCATCTCCGTCGTTGCGAGCGCAACGATCGGCAGCCCGATCGTCATCGCCTCGATCACCGCGAGCTCGAGGCTCGCGTAGCGGATCGGATTGAAGAAGAAGCGGTAGTGCGACAGGAACTGCGGCAGCGCCGGGTTCGGCACCTCGCCGATGCCGCCGAGCTCGTTCGACCCAATGCCCACCAGATCGAGCGGCACGCTGTGACGCACGACCTCGAACAGGTCAGCACCGAGACACCGCCCGCGCCGCGCGATGTTGTTCACGACCGTCACGCCCTTCGGCAGCGTGCCCCGATACTCCACGCCGTCGGGAATCCGCACGCCATGCTCGATCACGCGCGTCGGCGTGACGCCGTTGTCCCACATCAGCGCGTTGAACGGCGTGACGTGCACCAGCAACACGTTCGGATCCTGCACCGGGTGCAGTGTGTCGGTCGGATGTTCGCGCGGCGGATCGTGTTCGACGAACAGCGCCGGCAACGCACGCTGCGCGTCGCTCAGGAGCCGCAACCGGTCGTGCGCGTAGTGATCGTGATGCTGGTACAGCACGCAGTCGAACTCGGTGTCGCGCACGCACTCGACGCTCACCTCGTGCACGTTGTCGCCCCATGGCAGGTGCCCGGCCCGCCCCGCGTAGCCGGGCGGATGCTGCGGCTTCGTCACGATATGGAAATCGTGCGGCGCCTGCGACAGGTAATACAGATAGTTGCCATGCACGTGCCAGGTGAGCACGCGCAACCGCTTACGTGACATGACGTCTCTCCTCGGCGAGCAGTTCGCACGCCCGTTCCATCACGTCGTCGACACCGATCGCCGTCGCGCACGCGTGCCCGTACGGACACGGGTCGAACGTGCACGGCCGGCGCGAAGGGGCGGCACGCCGACGTCAATATTCCGGTCGACGCCGTGATCCCCGCACCTCGCGCCCGATGCCCGCCGACGGGCGGCGCTGATCGGCCACTCGTCGCCGCACGTCTCTTGCCAGGCGTCCCTATCTGCAACGGGATTGCAGTTTTTGCGCAGCCGATCGTCCTGCTATGGCCCTATACGCCGCCCGTGCCGGGTTCCCCCGGCGCGTCCGGATCGTCGATGCCGCCGGGCTCGCTCAGCCGGTCCGTGCGATCCGGCTCGATGTCGGCGGCTTCCTCCAGCCCCGAATCGCCGTCCGCGGACGCGCGCTCGCCGGTGCCCGCGCGGTCCGTATCGCTGTCGAGGGCCGCGTCTCCGCGCTCCAGCGCGTGCTCGTCGAGCGGCGAATCGACGTCGAACGGATAGCGTCGCGCGCCCGCCGTATCGCTGCCGCTGTCGGACGAGTCGCTCGGCCCCAGCGCGCGGCCATCGCGGCCGCGCCGCGCGTTGTCGTCGTCCGGGCCGGCCGGTTCGTTGTCGGGGTTCAGTGTGCTGCTCATGTCGATGTCCTCGTGTAGCCGCAAAGCGCCGCGGCGGACCGCACAGAGATGCAATCGCCATGCCGCACCGCCGCCACCGGCAGGATTTCGCACCACAGGCGCCGCGCGGCACAGGCCGTGCGTCCCCATTGATCAGGTGAATTGACCTCCCTTATGCTTTCGGGGTGTCAATCCGATTTGAATGGCCGCAGCCAGCCCGGCCGGCTGCGGCGGGGCGGCGTTCCTCCGCCCGCATCCGACTTGCCGTTCCGATGAAGACAGACGACACCATTTCCAATCCGCCCCCGCCGCTCGGACCCAACGATGCGCGCGATCTGCGGCACCGCTTCGCCGAGTTTCGCTTCGAGACCGTCGTCGGCGCGATCACCGACTACGCGGTGTTCATGCTCGACGCGCACGGCAACGTCGCGACGTGGAACACGGGCGCCGAGCGCATCAAGGGCTATCGCACGGCCGATATCGTCGGCCACCATTTCTCGCGCTTCTACCCGCCCGACGCGATCGCGGCCGGGCGGCCCGCATTCGGGCTCCGGGAAGCCGTCGCGCACGGCCACTTCGAGGACGAAGGCTGGCGCGTGCGCAAGGACGGGTCGCTGTTCTGGGCCAGCGTGACGATCACGGCCGTGCGCGACCATGCGGGCCAGCTCGCCGGCTTCATCAAGATCACGCGCGACATGACCGAGCGCAAGCGGCTGGCCGAGCTCGAAGCGTCAACGCACCGGCTCAGCGTGTTCATCGCGATGCTCGCGCACGAGTTGCGCAACCATCTCGCGCCGCTGCGCCATTCGGTCGGCGTGCTGCAGAGCCTGCCCGATCCGGCGCCCGAGCTCGCGCAATGCCGCGACGCCGTGCACCGCCAGGTCGGACACTTGACGCGGCTGGTCGACGACCTGCTCGACGTCGGGCGCATCACCGCCGGCAAGGTCGAACTCGACGACGCACCGGTGACCGTGCGCGACCTCGTCTGCCGCGGCGTGGAAAGTATCCAGCCGAAGCTGGCCGCGCGCGGGCAGCACATTCGCGTCGATCTGCCGGCCGATCCGCTGGTGGTGCGCGGCGACGCCACGCGGCTGGTGCAGGTGCTGCACAACCTGCTCGACAACGCGTCGAAATTCTCACCGCAAGGCGGGCGCATCGACGTCGGCGCGCACGCCGAAGGGCCGATCGTCGCGATCCGCGTAACCGATCACGGCGTCGGCATCGCGCCTGGCTCGCTCGAATCGATCTTCGACCTGTTCGAACAGGAAGCCGTCCCTGGCCGGCGCCCGTCGGACGGCTTCGGGCTCGGCCTCGCGATCTGCCGGTCGTTCGTCGAGTTGCACGGCGGGATGATCGCCGCTGAGAGCAGCGGCCCCGGCCATGGCGCGACGTTCACGGTGCGGCTGCCGCTCGAGCATGCCACGCGCGCGACGCCGGGCGATGCGCCCGCACCGCGCACAACCGAACAACCGGCCCGTGCGCCGCTGCGCATCCTCATCGTCGACGACAACCGCGACTCCGCCGACACGCTCGCCGTGCTGCTGCAGGTCAAGGGCCACGCGCCGCGCGTCGCGTACAACGCGGACGACGCGCTGGCGCTCGCGGGCGACCTCGTTCCGCACCTGATGCTCGTCGACCTGTCGATGCCCGACGTCGATGGCTTCACGCTGCTGCACCAACTGCGCGCGATCGACGCACTGGCCGGCATGACCTGCGTCGCGCTGTCCGGCCATGGGAGCCCGGCCGACTTCGCACGCACCGCGAGCGCGGGCTTCGACGATCACCTCGTCAAGCCCGTCGAGATGGCGGTGCTCGACGCGCTGCTGCAGCGCGTCGCCCGCCAGGTTCGCGACGCGCGCTGATCGCTCAGGTCATCGCGCGGCACATCGCGGCGCAGGTGTCGCATGCCAGCGCGCAGCGGCGGCAGTGGTCCTGCGCGTGCTGCAGGCATTCGGCCGCGCACAGCTCGCACGCATGTGAGCAAAGCGCGCATACCTGAGGCGCGAGCGCGCTGCCGCGCGCCATCGCGCCCGATGCAAGGCGGCACAGCTGCGCGCACTCGATGTCGAGCGCGATGCAGCCTGCCAGGGTGTGCGATTCCGGTTCCGCCAGGCACCCCGCGATACACGCGTCGCACGCATGCGCACACGCGTCGCACGCGGCCATGCAGTTGTCGTAGGGATCGTCGATCTGGTTCATCACAGCCCTCCTCGTTCCGGTTCGCATCGTCATGGCGTCGGCTTCACCTTCATCCAGCCCGGCTCGTGCACGTCGAACGCGCGATACGCGTCGATCACGTTCGGGAACCGCGTCGCGAACACCTCGATGGAGCAGCCGAAGTCGCGGTTTATCTGCCCATGTCCGGTTCGGCCATCTCCGCGCACGTCGCGACGATGCAACGACCGTTGCATACGCAACATCTTGACCGGAGCGTGCACCGCTCAACGCACAGTCGGCAGCCTGCTCACGCGTGCGTCGCGCCTTGCTGCTCGAGCGCCGCTTCCGCGCGCAGGCAGTCGAGATCGCGGCCGATCGTCGCGACCGCGAGCCGCTTGTCGCCGCGCCAGTACGTCACCGAACCGTCGTGCGCGCGCAGATCGCCGTCGATCTCGACGCGGTCCCATTGGTCCGCGTGGCCGACATAGCGTACCGTCAGGTCGTAGTGCTGGCTCCAGAAGAACGGCACCGCGTCGAACGGCTGCTGCCGGCCGAGCATGTTGCGCGCCGCGGCGATTCCCTGTCGCTCCGCGACGACCCAGTGCTCGACGCGAATGCGTTCGCCCGTCAGCGGATCGGGCCAGCGCGCGATGTCACCGGCCGCGTAGATGTCCGGCGCGCTCGTCTTCAGGAAACGGTCGACCGTCACGCCCCGATCGACGAGCAACCCCGCGTCTTGCGCGAGCGCGACGTTCGGATGCACGCCGATGCCGACCAGCACGACGTCCGCCGACAGCACATCGCCGTTCGACAGCGTTACATGATCCTGCGCGATCTGCGTGGGCGTCGCGCCGAGATGGAACGCCACGCCGTGCGACTCGTGCAGCGCGCGGATCGTGTCGCCGAGCGCGTCGCCGAGCACGTGCGCCATCGGCCGTGCATCGGGCGCGACCACCGCTACGTCGAGCCCGCGCGTGCGCAGCGCGGCGGCCGCTTCGAGGCCGATGAAGCTCGCACCGACCACGACGCAGCGACGCGCGGCCTTCAGCTTGCCGATCAGCGCATCGCAATCGGCGCGCGAGCGCAGCACGCACACGTGCGGAAGATCAGCGCCCGGTACGGTCAGGCGGTTCGGCTCGGCGCCGGTGGCGAGCAGCAGCGCGCCGTAGCCGACGCGGCTGCCGTCCGCGAGTTCGACCGCGTGTTGCGCGGGGTCGATCCGCGCGACGCGCGTGCCGCAGCGCACGTCGATGCGCTGGTCGGTATAGAACGACGCCCCGCGCAGTGGCAGCCAGTCGGCTTCGGCCGTGCCGGCCAGATAGTCCTTCGACAGGTTCGGTCGATCGTACGGCGGCTCGCTGTCCGCGCTCAGCAGCGTGATCGCGTGCGGGTAGCCTTCCTGCCGCAGCGTCACGGCCGCCGCGATAGCGGCCGCGCCACCGCCGACGATCACCACCGATTCGGGCAATCCGGCCGCGTTCGACACGGGCGGCGACGCGGCAGGCTGCTCGCCGAGCACGACCGCCCGGCCGTCTCGACGTTCGACGCGCCAGCACGTCAGGCCGTCGAGCGCCGGCGCGCGCAGCCGTTCGCCGGTGCGCAGGCAGAACGCCGCGTGATGCCACGGGCAGCGAATCGTATCGCCGACCAGCAGCCCTTCGGCGAGCGGTGCGCCGTAGTGAGGGCATTGCGCGCCCACGGCAAACAGTGCGTCGGCGCGGCGCACCAGCAGCACCGTGGCGTCGCCGACCTGACCCTCGATCATCGCGCCGTCGGCGATGTCATCGAGCGAAATGCCCCGCGCAAGATCGGGGCGTGAAGACGATGCGTCGCTTCCGGACATGGCGCGGCTCCCGGCTGAGGTAACGATCCCATTATCGGCGTCCTTCCTGAAAAGAGCAGGTACGGACGACCCCGCAGCGCACGCAAACGCGGACCATGGCTCGTATGCGATCCGCGACCGGCATGGAACGTCCGCGACGTTGCGGCGCAACACGCTGGATACGCGTGCGCGGGTGTCCGGCAACCGGAGCAATCCGCATGCCGTGTGCGGCATACGGCCTGGCGAGCGTTCCGAGCGGGCGACCGGCGAACGGCCAATCCGTGCCGGGCACGGCAAGCTTGCCGGCTGTGTCCGTTTCAACGATGACACCGTTACCGATGTGGAATCCTTCGTTCTTCTCCGACAGCGCCGGCCAGGCGCGGCCTTAACGACGCGTGTGCGCGTCCTCCTCGACATCGTCGACTTCCGCCGGAAAACAGTGCTGACCGAAGCTGAGGATCAGTACGCCCACCGCAAGCAGCACGATCCCGAACGTGGTCATCAGCATTCGCTCGGGGCTGTCGGTGGCGCCGCGCAGGATCAGGTCGCGCGCGAGCGACGTCATCGCGATGAACAGCGGAAAGCGCACCGGCAGCCGGCCGAGTCGTAGGTAGCGCACGTCCATCGCGAGCACTTCGAGATACAGGAACATCAGCAGCAGGTCGGTCAGCGACACCTCACCCGCGAGCACGACTTTCCACGCTTCCTGCGCCATCGCGAACGCGGTCGCGAGGCCGATCACGATCAGCCCGGCCAGCTCGGCCGCATGGAGGAAGTGTCCGAAGCGGCGGCGGATGCGCTCGGCGGCCGTATCGGCGGAAACAGTGGACGTATTCAACGCGATGACTCGTGCAATGGCATAGGTTCCGCGATCGACGCTCCGTCGACACGGTCGATGGTTTCGAGCGGCGGAAAGCCCCCGACGGGTAAATCCTGAACGGTTGCGCACGCATCGATCTTGGCGATGGCCTGCGCGACCTCGGACAGCGTTCTTCGGCAGCACGGGTGGAACGCGACGCCAGCATCGGTACACGCCATGGCGTCGCCTGCGCGGTCCGGCAACGACCTGCAGCCGGGATCCCGTTCGAGGCAATCGAGCCGCGCGTTCACCGCCGCGTCGCCGCGCTTCAGGTCGCACGCCGCGCCGGACGCCCCGCCATACGCGACCACCGCGACGAAAACCGGCATCGCTTCCGGCAGGTTCATCATGACGGTCCTCGTCGGTGGGCGGAGCGAACCTAATCTACTGCACGCGCCACACCCGCTCAAGAGCACAGCGCCGCGCGCTTCAGGAGTACAGCCGCGCGCCCGCGACGCGAAAGCGGACTCCGATCAATCCATTCGAATCACAGATTGCCGATACGTGTTCCAAAGACCCGCCGAAGCTGCTAGATTGCAGGCTCGACGACGTTACGCGGTGCGGCGAGGTCATGCGCCGGGCGAACGCGCGGCCATCCTGCCTGCCTCCCCTTGCGCGCCCGGGCGGCAGGCCGCCGCTGCCACGGCCCGTTGCGCGATGCCCGTGCAACGTCCTTCATCCGCATGTCACAAAGAGAACAGTCGCATGACACAGTCCAACCGTGCGTCTTCGCGCGCCGCGGCATTCGCGGCCCGTCCGTCCCGACATGACTGACCGGCAGGCCGCGATGCAAACCCTTCCCCCGCTCTCCCAGGCCGTTCACAGTCCGATCACGCGCAGCGCGATCTTCCTCGTCGCAACCGTCAACCCGGGCGCCGACCGAGCCGACACGATCCGCACGTGGTGCGGCGACATCGCCGCGCTCGTGCGCTCGGTCGGCAAGCGCGTGCCGAGCGGCAACCTGTCCTGCGTGTGCGGCTTCGGCGCCGACGCATGGGATGCGCTGTTCGGCGATCCGCGCCCCGCGTCGCTGCATCCGTTCCGCGAATTCGGCGCCGGCCAGCGTGTCGCAGTCGCGACGCCGGGCGACATCCTGCTGCACATCCGCGCCGAGGCGATGGACCTGTGCTTCGAGCTCGCAACTCAATTGCTCGGCGCGCTGGGCGACGCAGTCACGGTCGTCGACGAGGTGCACGGCTTCCGCAACTTCGACCAGCGCGCGATGATCGGTTTCGTCGACGGCACCGAGAACCCGGAAGGCCGCGAGGCGGTCGACTTCACGGTCATCGGCAACGAGGATCCGGCATTCGCGGGCGGCAGCTACGTGATCGTGCAGAAGTACCTGCACGACATGGCCGGCTGGAACGCGCTCGCGGTCGAGACGCAGGAGCGCATCATCGGGCGCACCAAGCTGTCCGACATCGAGCTCGCGCCGGACGTGAAACCGTCGTGCTCGCACAGCTCGCTGACCACGCTCGACGAAGACGGCAAGGAAGTGAAGATCCTGCGCGACAACATGCCGTTCGGACGCCCCGGCTTCGGCGAATTCGGCACCTATTTCATCGGCTACGCGCGCTCGCCGGCGCCGATCGAGCAGATGCTCGAGAACATGTTCGTCGGCCGCCCGCCCGGCAATTACGACCGGCTGCTCGACTACAGCCGCGCGGTCACCGGCTCGCTGTTTTTCGTGCCGTCGGCCGACCTGCTCGAAGCGCTCGCCGATCGCGCCGCACCGGCCGACGCCACCGCCGCGCGGCCGGCCCCCACCTCGCCCGAGTCGCGTCGTGACGGCTCGCTGAACATCGGATCGCTGAAAGGAGCCAAAGCCCATGAATAACCTGCACCGCGAACTCGCGCCGGTTTCCTCGTCCGCCTGGGAGCAGATCGAGGAGGAAGTGGCACGTACCTTCAAGCGCTCGGTGGCCGGGCGCCGCGTGGTCGACGTCGAGGGCCCGGCCGGCCCTGAGCTGTCGGCCGTCGGCACCGGGCATCTGCGCGAGGTCGCCGCACCGCGCGAGCAGGTGAACGCGCGGCTGCGCGAAGTGCGCACGATCGTCGAGCTGACGGTGCCGTTCGAATTGAGCCGCGATGCGATCGACAGCGTCGAGCGCGGTGCGCGCGACGCCGACTGGCAGCCGGCGAAGGACGCCGCGCAACAACTCGCATTCGCGGAAGACGGCGCAATCTTCGACGGCTATCTCGCCGCGGACATCGTCGGCATCCGCGAAGGCACGTCGAACCGCAAGCTCACGCTGCCGGCCGACGTCAGCGCGTACCCGGACGCGATCAGCGACGCGCTGGAAGCGCTTCGGCTCGCCGGCGTCGACGGCCCGTACTCGGTCGTGCTCGGCTCGGACGCCTACACGGCGCTGAGCGAAGCGCGCGACCAGGGCTACCCGGTCCTCGGCCACATCAAGCGCATCGTCAGCGGCGAGATCATCTGGGCGCCGGCGATCAGCGGCGGCTGCGTGCTGTCCACCCGCGGCGGCGACTATGAACTGCACCTCGGCGAAGACGTGTCGATCGGCTACACGAGCCACACCGACAAGGTTGTTCGCCTGTACCTGCGCGAAACGTTCACGTTCCTGATGCTGACGAGCGAGGCATCGGTGGCCGTGGCGCCGCAGGGCAACGCGGCGACCTGACGTCCCGCCCGCGCGTGATGCCTGCCGGGCATCGCGTGCGCCGCTTCCCGTTCAACACGTGCCGCGCCAGACGCGCCACTGTCGCACCGCGCTTCGCGCGCTTCGCGCGCGTCGCACGCCGCCACCTTTCCGTGTCCCGCACGCGGCACCCGCATGCGCGCTCGTCTGTACTCCTTGCGTCTCCCGAGCACACGCATGTGAGGGTGCAATTCCCGGCCGGGCCGATGCCGAACTGTGTCTTGGAGGCCGTGGGCCGATTCGCTATTTTGATGGATGCGCACTGACACTCGACGGGCCCGGATGCACGGGCGCGCATGACTGGCTCCGTTCGCCGGACGGAGCCGCCTCACGCCGCGACGCGGCGCAACCCGAGCCACCCCGCAGCGGGTCCGGCTCATGGAGATTCACATGACAAATCGACGCGAGGTGCCAGGCATCAGGAAGTACGATGGGCCCGCTGGCGGTTGGGGCGCGCTTCGCGCGACAGCCGAGGCTGTGCGCACGCAGATGGAAACCATCGAAGCGCCGATCGTGCTGATGCGGACCAACCAGCCCGACGGTTTCGACTGCCCCGGCTGTGCATGGCCCGACAAGGAACACAAGTCGACGTTCCAATTCTGCGAGAACGGCGCGAAGGCTGTCACGTGGGAAGCGACGACCAAACGCGTGACCCCCGAGTTCTTCGCGGCGAACACGGTATCGTCGCTGCTGCGGATGTCCGACTACGAGCTGGAGAACATGGGCCGGCTCACGCATCCGCTCGTCTACGATCGCGCGACCGACACGTTCCGCGCGGTCGAATGGGATGACGCATTCGCGCGCATCGGCGAGGTGCTGCGCGCGCTGCCACCCGAGCAAGTCGAGTTCTATACGTCGGGCCGCGCGTCGAACGAAGCCGCGTACCTGTATCAGCTCTTCGCGCGCGAGCTCGGCACCAACAACTTCCCCGACTGCTCGAACATGTGCCACGAGCCGACCAGCGTCGGCCTGCCGCAGTCGATCGGGATCGGCAAGGGCACGGTGTCCCTGGAGGATTTCGACCACTGCGAGCTGATCATCTCGATCGGCCACAACCCCGGCACCAACCACCCGCGGATGATGGGCACGCTGCACGAGTGCTCGCGCCGCAACGTGCCGATCATCGTGTTCAATCCGCTGCGCGAGCGCGCGCTCGAACGCTTCGCGGATCCGCAGGACATGATCGAGATGGCGTCGTTCGGCTCGACGCGCATCGCGTCGACGTACTACCAGGTCGACGCGGGCGGCGACGCGGCCGCGCTGAAAGGCATCATGAAGGCGCTGCTGCAGCTCGAGGCCGAGCGCGGCGACGTGCTCGACCGCGACTTCATCGCGCAGCACACCGACGGCTTCGACGCGTTCTCCACCGACCTGCAGGCGACGTCGTGGGACGACATCGAGCGCGCGAGCGGCCTGAGCCAGGCGCAGCTCGAGCAGGTCGCGCTCGCCTATGCGAAGTCGAACGCGACGATCGTCACGTACGGGATGGGCGTCACGCAGCACAACAAGGGCACCGCGACCGTGCGCCTGATCGCCGACCTGCTGCTGATGCGCGGCAACTTCGGCAAGCCCGGTGCGGGCATATGCCCGCTGCGCGGCCACTCCAACGTGCAGGGCAACCGCACGGTCGGCATCACCGAGAAGCCGTCGGCCGAGTTCCTGCAAAAGATCGAGGACGTGTGCGGCTTCAAGCCGCCCGCGCATCACGGGCACGACGCGGTGCAGACGATGCAGGCGATGATCGACGGCCAGGCCAAGGCGCTGCTGTGCCTCGGCGGCAACTTCGCGGTCGCGCTACCCGACCCCGAGCTGTCGTTCCCCGCGATGGCGAAGCTCGATCTGAGCGTGCATCTCGGCACGAAGCTGAACCGCTCGCATCTGCTGGTGGCAAAGGAAACCTACATCCTGCCCGTGCTCGGCCGCACCGAGCTCGACATGCAGGCGAGCGGCCGACAGTCGATCACCGTCGAGGATTCGATGTCGATGGTCCATGCGTCAGCCGGCAAGCTCAAGCCGGCGTCCGACCAGTTGCGCTCGGAGCCCGCAATCGTCGCGGGGATCGCGCGCGCGACGCTGCCGAACAGCAAGGTCGCGTGGCTCGACCTGATTGCCGACTACGACCGCATCCGCGACCTGATCGACAAGACGGTGCCCGGCTTCGAGGCGTTCAACGAGCGGATCCGCGCGCCGGGCGGCTTCCGCCTGCCGCTGCCGCCCACCGAGCGCGTGTGGCCCACGCCGACCGGCAAGGCGATGTTTTCGGTCTACAAGGGCGTGAAGGAAGACGCCGACGTGCTCGGCGCCGAGCAGGTGCTGCGGCTGATCACGCTGCGCAGCCACGACCAGTACAACACGACGATCTACGGGCTCGACGACCGCTATCGCGGCGTGTTCGGGCGGCGCGACGTGCTGTTCATGAACGCGACCGATCTCGCGAAGTACGGGCTCGAACACGGCGACCTCGTCGACATCGAGACGATCACCGCATCCGGCCGCACGCTGCGCCTCGAGCAGATCACGGCGATCGAGTACGACATCGCGCCGGGGTCGGTCGGCGCGTATTACCCGGAAGCGAACGTGCTCGTGCCGCTCGACTACATCGACAAGGAAAGCGGCACGCCGTCGTACAAGTCGGTGCCGGTGCGGGTCGCGCGTTCCGCTGTCGTGTAATCCGCGGGCGGGCAGGTTCGCGACGTACGGCACGCCACGAACCTGAATCTGCCCGCCGCCGCTCGTCACCCTCTCCCCGGCCGCCGCATTGCATCGGATGCGGCGGCCGCTCTCTTTCATCGCGTCGAACGATCCGCTTATCGCACCGCCGACGACGGCAGTTGCGCACCCGTCTGACGAGGCAGCCCGGTCCTTGATGCAATCGGCCGACGGATACCTTACGATCGTCGGGCAGGAAAAATTGCATCGCTGCGTCTGGACGACGACGGCCCGGGCTGGCAGCGTCTCAACGACTCGACGCTGCCCTTGCGGCCCCTGTCCCGACAATTCTTGACCTTGTCCACACCGCCGAACTGGTAGGATGCCCGTCGCCTGGGTGTGGACGGCAGCCAAACGACGTTCAACCGTCCCTTTTTTATGCCCGCGATCGGCCAGCCCGGCCGTCCGCCCAGACGACACGGTGCCCCAACCGCACCCAGCCCCCGTTGAAGCCCGCAACACCCCGGCGTCGCTCCACGCGACCCGTTGCAGCAACCGTTGGAGTGGCGCACGTTGCGCCTGCAAGCATGAAGAAACTGAAGCAGCACATCCGCACCCTGAACGACATGGACCGCACGCCGCTGGCACGCGCCGGCGCGCTGCTGCTGATGGCCGGCCTGCTGTACCTGCTGTGGCCGTCGGCAGAAACCGCCTATCTCGCGATGGAGTCGGTCCTGCGCTGACGCCACACCCATCCCCGCACTACGCTATACTCGCGCAATGCAAACCAAACCTGCCTCGCTGAACGTGCATCGCTGGTGGCGCGCCTGACCCAGGCGGCCCGTTTCCTTTTGCATGTCCCGAACGTGATGCCGCCAGCCATGGCGGCATTGTCGTTTCTGCGCTCACGTCATGGCTGGTGGCTTCGATAATCCGGAGCCAATCCACACCATGACGCACCCGACCCAACCGACCATCCTCACCGGCGACCGCACGACCGGCCCGCTGCATCTCGGCCATTACATCGGCTCGCTGCGCGCACGCGTGCAGATGCAGCATGAGGCGACGCAGTTCCTGCTGCTCGCCGACACGCAGGCGCTGACCGACAACATGGGCCGCCGCCAGCGCGTCACCGAGAACGTGATCGAGGTCGCGCTCGACTACCTGGCCGTCGGCATCGATCCGGCGATCTCGACGATCGTCGTCCAGTCGCAAGTGCCCGAGCTCGCCGAGCTGTCGCAATACCTGCTCAACCTCGTGACGGTCGCGCGCCTCGAGCGCAATCCGACCATCAAGGAAGAGATCCGCCTGCGCGGCTTCGAGCGCGACATCCCGGCCGGCTTCCTGACCTATCCCGTCAGCCAGGCGGCCGACATCACCGCGTTCAAGGCGACACACGTGCCGGTCGGCGACGACCAGCTGCCGATGATCGAGCAGACCAACGAACTCGTGCGCCGCTTCAACGCGACGGTCGACAAGCCCGTGCTGGTGGAATGCGAGGCCGTGCTGTCGGCGGTCACGCGGCTGCCGGGCATCGACGGCAAGGCGAAGATGAGCAAGTCGCTCGGCAACGCGATCACGCTCGGCTCGACGCCCGACGAGATCGCGCAGGCCGTGAAGGACATGTACACGGACCCGAACCACCTGCGCGTGAGCGATCCCGGCCAGGTCGAAGGCAACGTCGTGTTCACGTTCCTCGACGCGTTCGAGCCCGACGTGCAGAAAGTCGACGAACTGAAGGCGCACTATCGCCGTGGCGGACTCGGCGACAGCGTCGTCAAGCGCGTGCTGAACGAGCGGCTGCAGGCGCTGATCGAGCCGATCCGTGCGCGTCGTCGCGAATTCGAGGCGGACAAGGCGGAGGTGATGGCGATCCTGAAGCGCGGCACGATGCATGCGCGCGAGGTGGCCGGCGCGACGCTGGCCGAGGTGAAGGGCGCGATGGGGCTGACGTACTTCGATTGAGCCACGCGCGGCAAACGCGACCGGGCGGCGAAGCGCGGCGGCATGCCGGTGCGGCGCTCGTCAGCTACCCAACGGCACAACGCCGTGCCGTTGGCAATCAGTTGTCGGCGCGCGCGGTCACGGCCGCTCGTGGGCCGATGGCGCAGCGTGGCATACCGCCTCGATCCGGTTGCCGGCCGGATCGACGACAAAGGCCGCATAGTAGTCGGCGTGATAGTGCGGCCTCAAGCCGGGGTCGCCGTCGGGCCGCCCGCCCGCCGACAGCGCTGCCTCGAAAAATGCATGCACCTGCTCGCGGGAAGCCGCCTTGAAGCACCAGTGTCGCTTGCTCGCCCCGACTTCGGCGGGGTCCAGATAAATCGCCAGGAAGGTCGATGCAGTGTCGGTGGCACTGCAACGTTCGCCGTAACCGAGCGCGGTACCGCGGTCATAAACCCTGGTCGCGCCCAGCGCGGCCATGACACCGTCGTAGAAAGGGCGTGCCTGGTCGATATCCGGAACGCCGATGGACACGTGGTCGAGAAGTTGCATTGTTGGCTCCATTGAACGAGCACGAGTCTACACAAACTTCCTAAGTCCACTCCGCCAATGTCGCGCCGGCGCGATCGTTTCGCCGTCATCAGCGCGCACGCCACCTCACGCCGTCATGACGCCCCGGAAAATGATCGACCGGTTCGAGATCATCGACGAAGATGCACGTCACGTAGATGCGCATGTGAAGTGCTTCCGATCGTGCGTGCCACTGCGCGCGTCGCGGTGCCGCTCATGTGATCTGATACGTCGACGCCGGCACGAACTCCTCCGGCATCGCGCGATCGCCCAGCTCGAGCACCGACCGCTCGATCGTACGCGCCATCGCATCGAGCGCGAGCGCGTTCGGTGCGAGGCCGAACGGCTCCGCAACCTCGTTTGCGATCGCTTCGAGCGCGATCAGCGTGTACGAGATGAATACGCAAATCAGCGGCGTAAAGAATTCCGTCGAATCGACGAGGCCGAACGGCAGCAGCACGCAATAAGCATAGACGGTGCGATGCAGCAGCACGCTGTACGAAAACGGGATCGGTGTCGTCAGGATCCGCTCGCAGCCGCCCACCGCCTTGCCCAACTCGGCCAGTTGCGCATCGAACATCCAGCACGTTGCTTCGCTGCCTGGCGCGCGGCCCAGCGCGCGGACGATTCCGCCGCGCAGGTCATCGAGAATCGCGACGGGCTGGTAGCACTTGTGCGCGAACGTGGCGGCGCGCTCGGCGCCAAGGATGCGCTGCAGGTCCTGCGCCGGATCGGTATGACGCAGCTGATGCTTCAAGGCATACGTGAACGCGATCAGCAGATCGGCGAGCCGGTTGCGCTCCGCGTCGCCGACGCTGTCGGGCAGGTAGCGCCGCAGCTGCGACGTGACGGTGCGCGCCGCGATCAGCAGGTTGCCCCACAAAAGCCGCGCCTCCTTGAAGCGCTCGAAGCTCGCGTTGTTGCGAAACGCGAGGAAGATCGCGAGTGCCAGCCCGAACAGCGTGAACGGAGCGGTGTTCAGCGGAATCTTCTCGCCGAAGATGCGCCCGTTCGTGAAGACCGCCAGCGTGCTGACGATCGCCATGAACACGAGTTGCGGAATGATCGACTGCAGCACGGAGCCGTTCCATACGAACAGCATCCTGAGCCAGTTTTGTCGTGGTCTGACGATCATGGTGTTGTCTCGACTGCCGATGAAATACGCAATGCGAATCACCGTCGCCCGATGTGCAGCGGCCCGCGCGTGGCGGGCCGCTGTCCGGTCGATACCGGGCCGGGTGACGCGATTCACCGCGCTTGCGCGTGATGATACGCCCGCGCACACCCTGCCCCGTCACCGGAGCGCGCCGGTCAGTGATAGCCGGCGTCACCCTCGCGAACCTTGCCGCGGAACACGCGGTACTGCATCGCGTTGTACACGAGGATGACCGGCAGCACGATCACGGTGCCGACGAGCGCGAACAGCTGGCTCGAATGGCTCGACGACGCGTCCCAGATCGTCAGCGACGGCGGCACGATGTTCGGCCAGATGCTGATCACGAGCCCGGTGTAGCCGAGGAACACGAGCGCGAGCGTCAGCAGGAACGGCGTCGCCTCGTGCTCGCGCTTGACCGTGTGGAAGATGCCCCACACGCACGCGACGACGAGGATCGGCACCGGCAGGAACCAGCCGAGGTTGCCGCTGCCGAACCAGCGGTGCGCGACGGCGGGCAGCCCGATCACCGTCCACAGGCTGACCACGGCCATTACGCCGAGCAGCACGCCTGTGAGCGGCTTCATCAGCTGCCGCATCTTGCGCTGCAGCTCACCGTCGACTTTCAGGATCAGCCACCCGCAGCCGAGCGCCGCATAGGTGACGAGCACGCCGATCCCGCAGAACAGGCTGAACGGCGACAGCCAGTCGAACGGCCCGCCCGCGAACTGGTTGTTCTCGATCTTGATGCCCTGCAGCAGCGAACCGAGCACGATCCCCTGGCAGAGCGCCGCGAGCGCGGAGCCGCCGATGAATGCGAGATCCCACATGTGTTGCGTGCGGGTCGCCTTGGCGCGCAGCTCGAACGCCGCGCCGCGGAAGATCAGCCCGACCAGCATCAGCACCAGCGGCAGGTAATTCGCCGGCAGCAGCGTCGAATACACGACCGGGAACGCGCCGTACAGGCCCGCGCCGCCGAGCACGAGAAAGGTCTCGTTGCCGTCCCATACCGGCGCGACGGTATTCAGCATGACTTCGCGTTCGGCCTTCGCGTCGAAGAACGGAAACAGCAGGCCGATGCCGAGGTCGAAGCCGTCGAGCATCACATAGATGAACACGCCGAGGCCGATGATCGCGGCCCACACGACAGGAAGATCGATGTGCATGGCTTACTCCGCTTCGGTGACGTTCAGCGGCGTGGACAGCGCGCTCTTGCGCAGCCCCGGATGCCGGTGCAGCTCGATGTATCCGGCCTCGGCGGCCGGCCCGCGCTTCATCAGTTTCATCATGTAGTAGATACCCGTCCCGAACACCAGGAAATACACGACCACGAAGATCAGCAGCGACACGCCGACCTGCTGCGCGCTGAGCGGCGCGACCGAATCGACGGTGCGCAGCACGCCGTACACGGTCCACGGCTGCCGCCCGACCTCGGTCGTGATCCAGCCGGCCAGCAGCGCGACGATACCCGACGGCCCCATGCCCACCACGAACCACTGGAACCAGCGCGTTTCATACAGGCGCCCGCCCTTTCTCAGCAGCAGCCCGAGCAGCGCGGTCAGCAGCATCAGCATCCCGAGGCCCGCCATGATCCGGAACGTCCAGAACACGATTGGCGAATACGGGCGGTCCTGCGGCGGGAATTCCTTCAGCCCGCGGATTTCGCCATCCCAGCTGTGCGTGAGGATCAGGCTGCCGAGGTGCGGCACCTGGATCGAATAGCGCGTGGTTTCGGCCTGCATGTCGGGCAGCCCGACGAGGTTCAGCGCGGTGCCGCCCTTCTCGGTTTCCCACAGCCCTTCGATCGCCGCGATCTTCGCCGGCTGGTATTCGCGCGTGTTCAACCCGTGCGCATCGCCGGCGACGATCTGGATCGGTGCGAGCAGCAGCAGCATCCACAGCGCCATCGAGAAGCTGCGCTTCACGGGCTCGTCGCGACGCCCCTTCAGCAGGTGCCACGCGCCGCACGCGGCGACGATGAAGCCCGCGACGATGAACGCCGCGATCGTCATGTGCACGAGACGGTACGGGAACGACGGATTGAAGACGACCTTGAACCAGTCGACCGGCACGACGAGACCGTTCTCGATCTTGTAGCCCTGCGGCGTCTGCATGAAGCTGTTCGACGCCAGGATCCAGAACGTGGAGATCAGTGTGCCGACCGCGACCATCAGCGTCGCGAAGAAATGCGCGCGCGGGCTCACGCGCTGCCAGCCGAACAGCATCACGCCGAGAAAGCCGGCTTCGAGGAAGAACGCCGTCAGCACCTCATACGTGAGCAGCGGGCCCGTGATGTTGCCGGCGACGCGCGAGAAGCCCGCCCAGTTCGTGCCGAACTCGTACGCCATCACGACGCCGGAGACGACGCCCATCCCGAAGCCGATCGCGAAGATCTTCGACCAGAACTGGAACATGGATTTGTAGGCGGCATCGCCGGTGACGAGATAGCGCCATTCCAGCACCGCGAGAAAGCTCGCCATGCCGATGCTGATCGCCGGAAACACGATGTGGAACGACACCGTGAACGCGAATTGCAATCGGGCGAGATGGAACGCATCGAAGATTTCCATGACCGTAATGTGCTCGTGGTTGTGAGAACGTCAGCTCGAAGCAGGAAGTCGCGCGACGGCTTCGCGACGGCACGTGCAAGCGTGGACGGATCGCGAGGCACGGCAACGAAGCGTGAATGACGATATCGCGTTTCCGACGATACTCGCAATCGCGCGAACGTGCGCTGAAACTGTGCTTTCCCCTGGGCCGAAGATGTGTGTACGGAAAACCCGTTGCGGGGCCGCGAGGCCCTCAGCTGTACTGCTTTCCGCACCGCGACGCTGTGCATCCGCCGCACGGCCGAACGCCCGTACCATCGACTCGTAGCCTGCCGGTGGCGAGCCGGCGCGACACCGCGCACCACCCCGGCATAATTCGCGCCCATCGCTCGGCGCACGCGCCGAGCGATCTCCCAGGAGAAAACAGCATGGAGCCCAACGACTGCCCCGACGATCCGGCCGGGAGCTGCGCGTGTCACGTGACGCGTCATCGTGCCGGCGAAACATGGGACACCGTCGATCGCGTCGTCGACGAAACGCCGGTTGCACTCGTGTTCAACGGCATCGCACACGCGGTGATGATGGCGACGCCGATCGACCTCGACGCGTTCGGCCTCGGCTTCGCGCTGAGCGAAGGGATCGTCGAGCGCGCGTCGGACGTCTTCGACATCGAAAGCGAATATCGGCCGACCAGCGCCGAAGTACGGCTGACCGTATCGCAGCAGGCGTTCATGGCGCTGAAGGCACACCGGCGCGCGCTGGCCGGCCGCACCGGCTGCGGTGTCTGCGGGATCGAAAGCATCGCGCAGCTCGACCTCCATCCGCCGCGCATCGCGGCCGCGGGTGCGGCGGCCGGCATCGGTGCCGACGCCGTCGCGCGCGCGGCCCGCGCGTTGCCGCAGCGGCAGCCGCTGATGCGGGCGACCGGCGGCATCCATGCGGCCGCATGGTGCGACAGCGACGGCGCCGTTCAGGAAGTCTTCGAGGACGTCGGCCGCCACAACGCGCTCGACAAGCTGATCGGCTGGCTCACGCGGCGTCGCGCCGACCTGAGCGCGGGCTTCGTGTTCCTGTCGAGCCGCGCGAGCTACGAGCTCGTGCGCAAGGCGGCGCGCGTCGGCATCCCGATGATCGCGACGATCTCGGCGCCGACGTCGCTCGCGATCGACGTCGCGCGCGAAGCCGGCGTGCGGCTGCTCGGCTTCTGCCGCAACGACGGCTTCGTCGAATACGTGTCGCCCGACGCGCTCCCGCTACCCGAACCAACGCGTGCGCTCACCGCTTGATGAAACCCCTGACCGATTTCGATACCGCCCAACGGCAGTTCGCCGCCGCGTTCGCGCCGCCGCATGCGGCCGTCTCCATTCCGGTCGAGCAGGCGGCCGGCCACGTGCTCGCCACGCCGCTCTCCGCCGTGCTCGACCAGCCGCCCGCCGACCAGAGCGCGATGGACGGCTATGCGGTCCGTCACGCCGACCTCGAACACGGCGAGCCGCTGCGCGTCGCGCAGCGCTGCTACGCGGGTGACGCGCCGTCGCCGCTGGCACCGGGCACGGCAGCGCGGATCTTTACCGGCAGCCTGATTCCGCCCGGTGCCGACACCGTCGTGATCCAGGAGCACGCGCGCGAGCAGGACGGCGGCGTCACGTTCGACGCACCGCAGCGCAGCGGATCGCATATCCGCCGCCGCGGCGAGGAAGTGCGCGCCGGCGACCTGCTGATGCCTGCCGGCGTGCGGCTCGGCGCGATGCACGTCGGCGTCGCAGCCGCGCAGGGTTGCGCGCGCATCGCCGTGCGGCCGCCGCTGCGGGTCGGCATCCTGACGACCGGCGACGAACTCGTCCCGTGCGGCGAGCCGCGTGCGCCCGGGCAGATCTACAACTGCAACGCGCCGATGCTCGCGGCTCTGGTATCGGGAACCGGTGCCGGCGTCACCGCGAGCGAACACGCCGCCGACACGCCGGCCGCCGTCGATCAGGCACTGCGCGAAATGGCCGCGCGCTGCGATCTGGTCGTCTGCGTCGGCGGCGCATCGGTCGGCGACAAGGACCTGCTGCGCCCCGCGCTGACCGCGCTCGGCGCGTCGTTCGTGGTGTCGGGCGTGCGGATGAAACCGGGCAAGCCCGTCGCGCTCGCGCGGTTCGACGAACGGCCCGTGGTGCTGCTGCCCGGCAATCCGGGCGCGGCGATGATCGCCTTCGCGCTGTTCGTCGCGCCGCTGATCCGCTGTCTGCAGGGACGCGACGACTGCCTGCCGGCCGTACCGTCGCTGCCGATCGACATCGACGCCGAACCGGATGCGCAGCGCGAACGCTTCGTGCGCGTGCGCCGCACCATCGACGCCACCGGCGCGCCCGTCCTCGACACACTGCGGCAGCAAGGCGCCGGCACGCTGCAATCGCTGCTGCAGGCGAGCGGGCTCGCACGGCTGCCGACCGGCCGACGCATCGCACGCGGCGACGCCGTGCCGTATTACGATTTCGCGCACTGGCTCGCATGAGCACGAACATGAGCATGCGGCGGCTCGCCATGCCCACCTTTCGCGCATCCAGGATGACGAACTGTATTCCTGTATTCCAGGCGGGATTGTGTCTCTGCCGATGGAATCCGGCGACCTATCCTCACGATGAGGCTCGTCACGACCCGTACGCCGACACGTCGGCACACGCACGGCCGATCGGCGACGCCGTTCCGCTCACTTCCTGCAGGCAGACGAACCCATCGTGAATGCCATCGCTTCCGCGCCGGCCGCCGCCGAATCCGGCAGCGCATCGCCCGGTGCCTTCTCCCGCCCGCTCGACACGCTCGCGCGGCCGCTGCGCGATCTGCGGCTGTCCGTCATCGACCGGTGCAATTTCCGCTGCGGCTACTGCATGCCGCGAGACAGCTTCGGTTCCGACTATGCGTTCATGCCGTCGTCCGAGCGACTGTCGTTCGCGCAAATGGAGAAGATCGCGCGCGCGTTCGTCTCGCTCGGCGTCGAAAAGATCCGCATCACCGGCGGCGAGCCACTGCTGCGCCGCAACCTCGAAGCGCTGATCGAACGGCTGGCGACGCTGACGACCGTCAACGGCAAGCCTATCGAAATCGCGCTGACGACCAACGGTTCGCTGCTCGCCGCCAAGGCACGCGCGCTGCGCGATGCGGGGCTGTCGCGCGTGACCGTGAGTCTCGACGCGATCGACGATGCCGTGTTCCGCCGGATGACCGACACAGACGTGCCGGTGGCGCGCGTGCTGGCCGGCATCGAGGCCGCGCAGGCGGCCGGGCTCGCGCCCGTGAAGGTCAACGCCGTGATCGAGCGCGGCGCGAACGACGGCCAGATCCTGCCGCTCGTGCGCCACTTCCGTCATAGCGGCGTGGCCGTGCGCTTCATCGAATACATGGACGTCGGCGGCGCGAACGCGTGGTCCGGCGACAAGGTCGTGCCGGCCGCGCGGATGCGCGAAATCATCGAAGCGAGCTATCCGCTCGTGCTCGTCGGCGAACCGGGACACGATGCCACCGCGATCCGCTGCCGGCACATCGACGGCGCGGGCGACGTCGGTTTCATCGCGAGCGTGTCGCATCCGTTCTGCGGCACGTGCTCGCGCGCACGCGTGTCGGCCGACGGCCAGCTCTATACATGCCTGTTCGCGATGCAGGGCACCGACCTGCGGCCGTGGCTCGACGATGCCGAATCGATCGACCGCCTTGCCGACACCGTGCGCGCGCGATGGATGCGGCGCGACGACCGCTATTCCGAACGGCGGGCCACGCGTGCGGCCAGGCCGTCGGGCAAGACCCATCCGATCGTGCGCATGTCGCTCGTCGGCGGCTGACGGGCTGCCGCGCGAAGCGGAGCGCACCGCCTACTGGAGAACCGTCATGACCAGATTCACCGAATCCCGTGCCGCGTCATCCGACGATCCGTCGCGTGACGGCGGACATTCCGAACCCGTCGACCCACACACCGAGCCGCCGCCGGCGATCGCAGCCGGCTTCGAGGTGCGTGTGCAGTACGCGACGATCGACGCCGGCGCCGAGATCGCGCCGTTCATTCGCAATCCGAATGTCGGCGCGGTCGTGAATTTCCTCGGTGTCGTGCGCAACGAAGGCGACGTCGACGACGTGATCGCGCTGGAAGTCGAGCACTATCCGACGATGACCGAGCAGGCGCTGTGGAGCATCGTCGAGGAAGCCAGCGCGCGCTGGCGGCTCGAGGCGGTCAGGATCGTGCATCGCGTCGGGCGCATTCCGCTCGGCCACGCGGTCGTGATCGTCGTGGTGGCCGCCGCGCATCGCGCGCCGGCGTTCGATGCGTGCGAATTCATCATGGACTTCCTGAAGACGCACGCGCCCTTCTGGAAGAAGGAGATCCGGCACGACGGCGTGGCCGGCTGGGTCGAGCCGAAGGCGCATGACGATCAGGCGATGCGTCGATGGGGATGAACGTGCCGGCCAACGCCTTTCCGATTCCGCCGATATCACCGACTTCACCGATTTCGCTCGGGACATCGCAATGAAACTGACGATCAAATACTTTGCGAGCATTCGCGAACAACTGGATACCGACGAGGAAGTCATCCAGATCGATGCGCATGAGCTCACCGTCGACGCGCTGCGCGCCACGCTCGCCGCACGCGACGCGCGCAGTGGTGAAGCGCTGCGGATAGACCGGCCCGTGCGCGCGGCCGTGAATCGCGAGATGGTGACCGGCGGATTCGTCGTGCGGGAGGATAGCGAGGTGGCGTTCTTTCCGCCGGTGACAGGCGGGTGATTCGTGCACATCCAGCGGCGACTGACAGATCGTAGCCGCTCGATGCGCAACGGGCTGGCTAATAGAGCCCGCGAAGAAAATCCGGAACCGGATGGTCGATCGAAGCGAGATAATCCGCCATCGCACCGGCCACTTTCCGCACGGCCGGACCCGCGGTCATCCGTTCGCGCCAGGCGAGCAGGTTCGGTGTCTCCGCCGTCATCGGCGCGCCCTTGCGCGCGCCGAACAACTGCGCCATGTAGAACGCGGTGTCGGCATACGAATAGCTTTCGGCGAGGAATTCCCGGTCCGCCAGCACGCGCTCCATGCGTCGACAGTATTGCCCCGCTTCGTCGCGTGCGGCCTGTGCCGCGGGATGATCCGGCGTCTCTTCGAGGCCCATCAGCCGGATCACGTGCGGAAAATAAACCTCGATCGAGCACGGTGCGCGGAAGCTGCTCGGATATGGTGCGGAGTTGAACGTGCTCGCGCTGCGGGAACTCGTGGTTCGATTGACCGACGAGGTTGCAGCGACGAAGGCGCTGTACTCACCCGCGCCGCTAACGATAGACGACGCTCCAACATTCGCGGCGTGATCAGCGCGAAGTTGCTCGCACTCGCCGTGTTCACCGCGCACACCACCGTGATGGGCGCTTTTCGGACGCCGCCGCCGGTCGAGACCGCCTGGATCGGCATCGGTGTCTTCATCCTGCTCTATCTTGCTCGTCGCGCTCGTCATCCGTTGGGATCCTGAAGCTTCCTGACCTCGACCGGTACGCCTCTGAATTTTCCACATAATGAAATCGCGCCGGTCGAGCGAATGCCTCCTCTGCGACCTGCGTACGCCCCACAGCGCCCCGATCCGCGGTCACTCCCTGCACCACGCCGCTACCTAATCCGCCGAATTCTTCCGCAAGGTGCGCCGCGACAGCACGCGTTTCTCGACGTCCCACATTCAACTCTTATATAAGACATAAGACATTTGACGCCTGACCATATTGGGATTAGAATCCCGTCCAAGCAGTGAAGCAGTGTCCGGAACAGCAGCCTCGGCGTGCCTGGAAAGCCCTTCCCCTGAAACGCAATCTCAGCAGGTCCCCCCATGCTTGAAAACTTTCGTGCTCACGTGGCCGCCCGCGCCGCGCTCGGTATTCCTCCCCTGCCGCTGACGGCTCAGCAAACCGCCGAACTGGTGGAACTGCTGGCGAACCCGCCCGCAGGCGAAGAGCAGACGCTGCTCGACCTGATCACCCACCGCGTCCCCGCCGGCGTCGACGAAGCCGCGCGCGTGAAGGCCGGCTTCCTGGCCGCCGTCGCGAAGGGCGAGACGGCCTGCCCGCTGATCTCGCGCGAGCGCGCGACTGAACTGCTCGGCACGATGCTGGGCGGCTACAACATCCAGCCGCTGATCGAGCTGCTGTCCGACGACGCAGTCGCGGCCGTCGCTGCCGACGCACTGAAGAAAACCCTGCTGATGTTCGACCAGTTCCATGACGTGAAGGAACTCGCCGACAAGGGCAACGCGCACGCGAAGGCCGTGCTGCAGAGCTGGGCCGACGCCGAATGGTTCACGAGCCGTCCGGAAGTGCCGGAAAGCCTGACCATCACCGTGTTCAAGGTCACGGGCGAAACCAACACCGACGACCTGTCGCCGGCCCCGGACGCCACCACCCGCCCGGACATCCCGATGCACGCGCTGGCGATGCTGAAGAACGCGCGCCCCGGCATCACGCCGGAAGAAGACGGCAAGCGCGGCCCGGTCAAGTTCATCGAATCGCTGAAGGAAAAGGGTCATCTGGTCGCCTACGTGGGCGACGTGGTCGGCACCGGCTCCTCGCGCAAGTCGGCCACCAACTCGGTGCTGTGGTTCACCGGCGAAGACATCCCGTTCGTCCCGAACAAGCGCTTCGGCGGCGTGTGCCTCGGCGGCAAGATCGCCCCCATCTTCTACAACACGATGGAAGACGCCGGCGCGCTGCCGATCGAGCTCGACGTGTCGCAGATGAACATGGGCGACGTGGTCGAACTGCGCCCGTACGAAGGCAAGGCGCTGAAGGACGGCAACGTGATCGCCGAATTCCAGGTCAAGTCCGACGTGCTGTTCGACGAAGTGCGCGCCGGCGGCCGCATTCCGCTGATCATCGGCCGCGGCCTGACCGCGAAGGCGCGTGAAGCGCTCGGCCTCGCACCGTCGACGCTGTTCCGCCTGCCGCACCAGCCGGCCGACAGCGGCAAGGGCTTCTCGCTCGCGCAGAAGATGGTCGGCCGCGCATGCGGTCTGCCGGAAGGCCAGGGCGTGCGTCCGGGCACGTACTGCGAACCGAAGATGACCTCGGTCGGCTCGCAGGACACCACCGGCCCGATGACCCGCGACGAACTGAAGGATCTGGCCTGCCTCGGCTTCTCGGCCGACCTCGTGATGCAGTCGTTCTGCCACACCGCCGCTTATCCGAAGCCGGTCGACGTGAAGACGCACCAGACGCTGCCGAACTTCATCAGCACCCGTGGCGGTATCGCGCTGCGCCCGGGCGACGGCGTGATCCACTCGTGGCTGAACCGCATGCTGCTGCCCGACACCGTCGGCACCGGCGGCGACTCGCACACGCGCTTCCCGATCGGCATCAGCTTCCCGGCAGGCTCGGGCCTGGTCGCGTTCGCGGCCGCCACCGGCACGATGCCGCTGGACATGCCGGAATCGGTGCTGGTCCGCTTCAAGGGCAAGATGCAGCCTGGCGTCACGCTGCGCGACCTCGTCAACGCGATTCCGCTGTACGCGATCAAGCAGGGCATGCTGACGGTCGCCAAGCAAGGCAAGAAAAACATCTTCTCGGGCCGCATCCTCGAAATCGAAGGCCTGCCCGATCTGAAGGTCGAGCAAGCGTTCGAACTGTCGGACGCATCGGCCGAGCGTTCGGCAGCCGGTTGCACGGTGCACCTGAACAAGGAACCGATCATCGAGTACCTCAACAGCAACATCACGCTGCTGAAGTGGATGATCGCGCAGGGCTATCAGGATCCGCGCAGCCTGCAGCGCCGTATCGTGGCGATGGAGCAGTGGCTGGCCGACCCGCAACTGCTGTCGCCGGATGCCGACGCCGAATACGCGGCCGTCATCGAGATCGACCTGGCCGACATCCATGAACCGATCGTTGCGTGCCCGAACGATCCGGACGACGTGAAGACGCTGTCCGACGTCGCCGGTGCGAAGATCGACGAAGTGTTCATCGGTTCGTGCATGACCAACATCGGTCACTTCCGTGCCGCATCGAAGCTGCTGGAAGGCAAGCGCGACATCCCGGTCAAGCTGTGGGTCGCGCCGCCGACCAAGATGGACCAGAAGCAACTGACGGAAGAAGGTCATTACGGCGTGTTCGGCACGGCCGGCGCCCGCACCGAAATGCCGGGCTGCTCGCTGTGCATGGGCAACCAGGCGCAGGTGCGCGAAGGCGCGACGGTGATGTCGACGTCGACCCGCAACTTCCCGAACCGCCTGGGCAAGAACACGAACGTGTACCTCGGCTCGGCGGAACTGGCGGCAATCTGCTCGCGTCTCGGCCGGATCCCGACCAAGGACGAGTACATGGCCGACATGGGCGTGCTCAATGCCAACGGCGACAAGATCTACAAGTACATGAACTTCGACCAGATCGAAGACTTCAAGGAAGTCGCCGACACCGTGCAGATCTAAGCATGCGGTCGAGCTACGGCGGGCTGTGCCCGTCGTGGCGACACGCAATGGCGCCACGGGCTGAATGCCTGCGGCGCCATTTTTTTATGCTGCCGGCATCGCGCATCGATCCGGCTCACGCGTCAGACCATCGTCCTCAGCCAGTCGCGCAGCGCCCACTGCGCGCTCCCGTCCTTCACGGGCGCCGGCGTCAGCAGACAATAGTGCGAGCCGTCCTCAACGAAACCCATCGGCGCGACCAGCACGCCGCTTTCGAGGTCATCGCGAACGAGATGCCACGGACCGATTGCGACACCCAACCCCGCGACGGCCGCCTGAAGGCTGAAATAGAAATGGTCGAACACCTGCCCGCGCCCGCTGCCCGGCGGTCGATGCGCGGCCGCCGCCCATTCCTTCCACGCGTCCGGCCGTGTCCGGGCATGCAGCCGCGGCACGCCGCGCTTCAGCGCGCGACCGTCCCGGCTGCCGGAAAACCACCTGTCCACCTTGTCGGGCCGGCACACCGGCCCCACCCTTTCTGCGAACAGTTTCTCCGCGTGATAACCGTCGGGCCACGCAAAGTCATTGCGGCGGATCGCCATGTCGATGCCGTGGTCGAACGAGAACGGGCCACCCGCCGCGGCGAGGTGGATGTCGACGCCCGGGTACATTGCCTGGAAGTTCGGCCAGCGCGGGATCAGCCAGCGCATCAGCAGCGTGGGTTCGCACGACAGCACCGAACGCTGCGCACGGGCCGCCTCGGTCCGCAATTCATGCGCGGTCTGCCTGATCAGATGCAGACCTTCGTGGACGGCCTGCGCCAGCTTGCGGCCCGCATCGGTCAGGAACACACGGCGACTGCGCCGCTCGAACAACGCCACGCCCAGATCGTCTTCGAGCAGGCGCACCGCGCGACTGACCGCGCCGTGCGTCACGTGCAATTCATCGGCGGCGCGGCTGAAATGCTCATGGCGCGCCGCCGCCTCGAAGCAGCGCAGCGCCATCAGCGACGGCAGACTGGCGCGGACATTCTGTGACTCCAACTCACCATCTTGGTCAGAAATCATCGCTTTTCCTGGTGAACCGTGATCCCTAATATTGGCGCATCACGGTGAAAATCAAAAGGACAATGCAATGACAGAATGGATACTCGTAGTCACCATCACTTTACTCGCGGTCATCAGCCCGGGGCCGGATTTCGCGATGGTCACGCGCAACAGCCTGATGCTCTCGCGCCGGTCGGGCTTGCTCACCGCATGGGGGATCGGGCTGGGCGTGACGGTACACGTGAGCTATACGCTGCTCGGCGTAGGCCTGCTGATCCGTCAATCCCTGTGGCTCTTCAATACCGTGAAGCTCCTCGGGGCGATCTACCTGATCTACCTCGGCGCGAAGATGCTCGCAGCCAGGCCCGCGCGCGGACAGCCCGTAACGCCTGCCGCGCCGCTGTCCGATCTGGCGGCGCTGCGCACCGGTTTCCTGACCAATGCGCTGAATCCGAAAACCACCGTGTTCATCGTCAGCCTGTTCATGCAGGCCGTTCGCCCCGATACGCCATTGATCGTGCAGATCGGTTACGGCCTGTTCATCGCGCTTGCGCATGCGGGCTGGTTCAGCCTGGTGGCCGTCTGCTTCTCCGCCCGGGCCGTCCGCGATCGTTTGTTGTCCTTACGTCACTGGATCGACCGCACCTTTGGTGTCCTGCTCGTCGGCTTCGGGATCTTGCTGGCCGTTGCGCGCGGCAGTCGCTGAGCATCACGCGCTCGACCGGATCGACGCACCTCGCGCGCGTGTCCGGGTTTCTGCGCGTAAGGGCCGGCCGATCGCCGCGCTCCGCCGTCCGGGCCGATGCGTGCGACGCGCACCGGCCTTCGCTTCATCGCACGCACGAGGCGGCGAGCTTCCCGACCGCGATCACCGCCCGCTCGATCTCCGGCGACCATGGGCTGCTGTAGTTCAGCCGGATGAAGTTCCGGTAATTGTCGGTGATCGAGAACATGTAGCCGGGGCCGATCGTGATTCCCTGCTCCAGCGCGAGCTGATACAGCCGCATCGCGTCGACCTGCACCGGCAACTCGACCCACAGCACGTAGCCGCCGGCCGGGCTGGAGATGCGCGTGCCTTCAGGGAAGAATCGCGACACCATCGCGCGCATCAGGTTCGCCTGCTGCGCATACGCCTTGCGCAAGCGCCGCAGGTGATGCTCGTAGCCGTCGCGTTCGAGAAACTCGGCGATCGCAAGCTGCGGCAGCGACGGCGTGGCCAGCGTGTTCAGGAACTTCAGCTTCTCGACCTGATCGCGATACCGGCCCGGCAACGCCCAGCCGACCCGGTAAGCCGCCGTCAAGCTCTTCGAAAACGATGCGCAATGCAGCACGATCCCGTTGCGGTCGTAGGACTTCAGCGTGCCCGGATGCGACTCGCCGAAATACAGTTCGTTATACACACCGTTCTCGATGATCGGCATGTCGACGCGGGTCGCGAATTCCACCAGTTCGCGCTTGCGCTCGTCGGGCATCTGGAAGCCCAGCGGATTCTGGAAATTCGGCATCACCATGCACGCGGCGATCGGCTGCGACTTTGCGATTGCCGCCAGCGCGGCGATATCGATCCCGTATTCCGGATGCGTCGCGACCTCGATCGCCTTCATCCCCATCCGCTCGATCGCATGCAGCATCGCGTAGAACGTCGGCGACTCCACCGCGATCGTGTCACCCGGTTTCGCGACCGCCTGCAGGCACAGGTTGATCGCCTCCGTCGCGCCGACCGTCACGATGATCTCGTTCGGGTCGACCGACATGCCGTTTTCCAGGTAGCGCCGTGCGATCTGCCGGATCAGGCGCGGATGGCCGGGCGGCAGCCCGTCGGTCACGCCCCACAGCGACTTGTCCCGGCCGGCCGCATACGCGTAGCGGTTCAGCTTCTCGAACGGAAAGAGGCTCGGATCCGGATACGGCGAACCGAGCGGCACCGCGTCGTCGGTGCCGATCGAGCGCAACGTCGACAGCACGAGCCGGCTCATGTCGACCGACGACGAAATCGCGATCGGCTTCGACGGCCGCAGATCGCGCACCGGCGCATGGTTGTCGTCGCGACGCAGGTTCACGAAGTAGCCCGACTGCGGACGGCTTTCCAGCAGCCCGCGGCTTTCGAGCAACAGGTACGCGTGCAGCACGGTCGTGATGCTGATCCGGTGCTGCTGGCTCGCCTGCCGCACCGACGGAATCCGGTCGCCGTGCCGGTACACGCCCTGGCGGATCAGACGTTCGATGTCGTCCGCGAGTTTTTCGTAGAGCTTCATTGCGTGCTCCCCGCCGCCCAGCGCATGCGCGCCGCCGCCCCGTGCACGCCCGTTCCGTGCGTGTGCTGCCTGCTGACCAGGCTGTCGTGATGCCTGATTGCTCCCTCGGGTTTTGCCTTTTCCATCGCAGTGGCTCGCTTTTGAAGATGCGCCGGAAGGCCCGTGATGTCTGGGCCTGCGGCACTGTGCACTTGATGATGGAATCTTAAAAGCAGAACAGTTGACGCAGAGTACACACATCGGACACGCACAGAAGAGTACAGTTCGGCGCGAATTCGCGCCTTCGGGCGAACTGTACGTCTTACGAATCTGGTGCGGGGAGCGGCGACCGGAGAGCAATACGACTTGACGCGCAGCGCCGTGGGCGCTGGCTGGTCATGCCCGACCGGCCAGACGGGAAAAGGTCGAGGCGGCCCGAGCTGCACCGCCATGAAGATGGCGCGAGAGCGATGGGGCGTGCGGCACGGGCGGCGGCGAGCCGAAGATGAAGGGCTCGGGACGAGATGCGGACGCTGCCCGGTGGCGCAACGCGCTGCGGCTGTTCACCTGCGCCCGGTGCGGGCACCGACGTCGGTCTGCCCGACACGGGGAGCGAACCGGCAGTATCGTCGCTACCGTGGACGAAACGCTGCCGCGACGTCGATGTGGTTGCGGGGTTGCCGGCGCAAGCGGCGCGCGTCAGACCGACCCGAACAGCGCGCGCGGCCGGTCCTTCAGTGTGCCGGCCAGAATCCGCAGCCCGTTCACGAGTTCGTCGCGCGTCGCCGGGCACGCGAGGTTGATGCGCACGCCGTGCTCGATTTCCGCGCGATCAACCGCGAACGTCGACGACGGCATCACGATCACGCCGCGCGCCTTCGCGTTCGCGGCGAAGTCGTCGGCGCGCCACGGCGGTGGCAGTCGCAGCCACACGAACATGCACGCAGGATCGGACTTCAGCTGCCCGGCCGGCAGCAGTTCCCGCGCGAGATCGACGCGCGCGCGGATCTCCGCGAGTTGCGCGGCCATGATCCGCTCGGCGGTGCCGTCCTCGATCCATACCGTCGCGATCAGCATCGACGTGGGCGCGGGCATCCATGCGGTCGTGCGCACTGCTTCCGCGCACAGCGCGACGCTATCGCGCGGGCAGCTCAGGTAGCCGAGGCGCAGCCCCGGCGCAAGAATCTTCGACGTCGCGCCGATATGGAACGTCAGTTCGGGGCACAGCCCCGCAATCGCCGGCAACCGGTCGCGCACGAGCGGGCCATACACGTCGTCCTCGATGATCGTCACGTGATGGCGCCGCGCGATGTCGACGAGCGCCATCCGGCGCGCGAGGCTCATCGTCGTCACGGTCGGGTTCTGCAGGTTCGGCACGACGAAGATCGCCTTGACCGGCATGCGCTGGCAGATCCGCTCGATCTCGTCGGGCAGCAGGCCGTCGTCGTCGGCAGGCGCGCTGACGATCTCGAACTGGAACACCGGCGCGAGCGCCTTGAGCCCGTAATACGTGAGGCGATCGGCGACGATCACGCCGTCGGTGCCGATCAGGCTGTTCAGCACCGCATACAGCCCGTGCTGCGCACCGCTCGTGACGACCACCTGGTCGCTCGACGGCGCGAAGCCGGGCGCGGCAAGCCACCGCGCGCCGGCCGCGCGCGCCCAGTCGGGCCCCTGCGGCGGCTGGTATTCCTGCAGCGCGACGAAACGCGGGTCGTTCGGCAGCGTGGCGAATGTCTGCGCGAGGCTCGCGAGAAAATCGCCGGTCGCCGGGCGATTCACGGTCAGGTCGATCACGCCGTTGCCTGCCGCGAGCGACGCACGGGCCGGCGCGATGCTCGGCATCGCGCCGCCGGTGACGAGCGAGCCGCGGCGCTTGCTGCCGATCACGAGGCCGCGCAACTGCAGTTCCTTGTACGCGCGGGACACGGTCGACACGTTGATGCCGAGCTCGGTCGCGAGCTGGCGCTGCGGCGGCAGGCGGCTGCCGGGCGGATACATGCCGTTGCGGATCTCCGCCTCGATCGAGCTCGATACCTCGACATAAGTCGGCCGCTTCGCCTGCACCGGCGCACCGCCGTCGCGCTCGCCGGAAAGTTTGTCTGATGCCATTTATCGCCTGTGACCACACAAAAAACGTTTGTCTGCCATTTTCACCTGCCCAGCGATTGTATATGACATCCCCTCCCCGTCAAACGCCAGCGGAAAAGTCTGTCGAATCAACCGATTCAAATCGGGTAAACACTAGCACCACACAATCTGATTTTGATTGCACACAAAAAATTACTGTGTGATTCTTAATCTCAACTTTGTGTGAATCATGTGTGCCGGAGGGGATGCGTCATGGCGAACGTCGCCATCGTGGGTGCAGGCTTCATCGGGCTCGGCGCGGCGGCATGGCTGCAGCGCGACGGGCATCGCGTGACGCTGTTCGATCCGGCCGGCGTCGGCCACGGCGCGTCGTTCGGCAACGCCGCGACGTTCGCGCCGTACGGCTGCGTGCCGGTGAACGGCCCGTCCGTGTTCCGCAACATCCCGCACTTCCTGTTCGCCGCCGACAGCCCGCTGCGCATCCGCTGGCCGTACCTGCTGCGCGGCGCGCCGTGGCTCGCGCGGTTCCTGCTCGCATCGACGCCCGCGCACCACGCGCAGAGCGCAAGCGCGCTGGCCGCGCTGCTGTCGCGCGCCGCCGACGGCTATGCGCCACTGCTGTCCACCGCGCGGCTTGCGGCGTTCGTGCGGCCGCGCGAATGCCTGTACCTGTACGCGCGGCAGGCGTCGTTCGATGCCGCCGAGCCGTCGCTCGCGCTGCGGCGCCGGCTCGGCGTGCCGTTCGAGCTGCTCGACGCGAACGCGATCCGCCGGCTCGAGCCCGCGCTCGCGCCGATCTTCTCGCGCGGCGTGCTGTTCGTCGGAAGCTGGCATTTCTCCGATCCGCACGGGTTTCTCGGCGAACTGTTCGCGCATCTGGCAACCGGCGGCGCGACGCTCGAACGCGAGCGCGTCGAGCGGATCGAGCCCGTCGGCAACAGC
Organism: Burkholderia sp. Bp9012; assembly: GCF_003853825.1. Classification (NCBI taxonomy): domain Bacteria; kingdom Pseudomonadati; phylum Pseudomonadota; class Betaproteobacteria; order Burkholderiales; family Burkholderiaceae; genus Burkholderia; species Burkholderia sp. Bp9012. The sequence continues at coordinate 235,958 of NZ_QTQA01000010.1, forward strand.
GTGAACGTGCATGCGGGCGGCTCGGTGCGCGCCTTCGATCACGTCGTCATTGCCGCGGGCGCCCGCTCGCGTGAATTCGCAGCCGCGTGCGGCGATGCCGTGCCGCTGGATACCGAGCGCGGCTATCACGTGCAATTCGCCGCGCATGAGCAGATCGTCACGCGGCCGGTCGGCTGGGCCGAGCGCGGCTTCTATATGACACCGCTCGACGAAGGATTGCGCGCGGCCGGCACCGTCGAACTCGGCGGCTTCGACGCGCCGATGAACCGCTCGCTCGTCGCGCTGCTTACGCGCTCGGCACGCGAGGCGCTGCCGTCGCTCGGCGCACCGACGCGCAGCTGGCTCGGCTTCCGGCCGACGCTGCCCGACGGCGTGCCGGTCATCGGCCGCGCACGCGACAGCACACGCGTGATCCACGCATTCGGTCATCAGCATCTCGGCGTGACGCTCGCCGGCATCACTGGGCGGATCGTCGCCGACCTCGTCGCCGAGCGCTCGCCACCGCTGGACCTCACGCCATACCGGACCGCGCGATTCTGACGCGCGCCGCGATTTCAACCACTGCAAGGAGGCATGCATCATGAATCGTCGTAACTGGCTGGTTTGGCTGGCCGTCTGCTCGATCGGCACGGTCGCCGCGTCCGCGCAGGCCGCGGCCCCGGAAACCATCAAGATCGGCTTCGCCGGCCCGCTGACGGGGCCCGTCGCGCGCGTCGGCAAGGACCTGCAATACGGTGCGCAGCTTGCGCTCGACGAGGAGAACGCGAAACATCCGATCATCGGCGGCAAGCCGGTACGTTTCGTGCTCGACGTGCAGGACGACCAGGCCGATCCGCGCATCGCGATCCAGGTCGCACAGAAACTCGTCGACGACGGCGTGGTCGGCGTGATCGGCCACTACAACTCAGGCTGCAGCATCCCCGCGTCGGCCGTCTACAAGCAGGCGAACGTCGCGATGATCACACCCGGCTCGACCAATCCGCAACTGACGATGCAGGGCTTCAAGAACGTGTTCCGCACGATGGGGCACGACGGCGTCGGCGGCGTGGTGGCCGGCCGCTTCGCGGTCGAGCAGCTCAAGGCGAAGCGGATCGGCATCATCGACGATCGCACCGCATTCGGCCAGGGGCTTGCCGACGCATTCGAGAAAGGCGTCAAGGACGCGCACGGCAGCATCGTCGGCCGCGAATACACGAACGACAAGGCCGTCGATTTCCGCGGCATCCTGACGACGATGAAGAGCAACAACGTCGACCTGCTGTTCTTCGGCGGCCTCGACGAACAGGGCGCGATGCTCGTCAAGCAGATGCGCTCGCTCGGCATCCGCGCGCAACTGTTCGGCGCCGGCGCGTTGAAAAGCAATGCGTTCCTGAAGATCGCCGGCAACGCGGGCGAAGGCACGCAGGATCTCGAGCCGGGCCCGGCGCTCGACAAGCTGCCGTCCGCCATCGCGTTCGCGCAGCGCTACAAGGCGCGCTTCAACCAGGACGTCGAGCTGTATGCGCCGTTCGCGTACGACGCGGCACTCGCAATGATCGCGGCCGTTCGCAAGGCCGATTCGGTCGATCGCGGCAAGATCGTCGCGAGCCTGCCGGGGGTGTCGGTCACGGGCGTGACGGGGAAGATCTCGTTCGACGAACGCGGCGACCTGATCAAGCCGCCCTACACGCTGTTCCGCGTCGAACAGGGGCAGTGGCACAGCATTCGCACGGTCGGCGGCGCGTCGAACTGATCGGCGCCGAGCAGCCCGGCAGCAGGCGGCGTCATCGCGCCGCCTGCTGCCGCTGCACTTCCTGTGCCTTCATCTGCAGATACGCCCCACGCTCGACTTCGTGCAGTTGCTTCGGATACTGCTCGGTCGCGTCGAACCAGCGCGCAAGGCGCTGGTCGAGCGGCTTGTCGAGCGTCGCGAGATACGTGTCGATCGCGAGGTAGTAGCGCATCGTGTTGCGCTCCAGCAATCCGCGCACGCCGCCGATGTACTGCGGCTGCGTCGCCGATGCGCCGCTGGCTGCCGTGAACCCGACCTTGTCGCTGCCGACCGTCGCGAGGTAGGTCTTCATCGCCATGCGGCCGACGGCGCCGAAGCCGTACGAATACGTCAGGTGCAGAAACGTGCGCGACGCGCCGACCGGCACGGCCTCCAGCGCGATCCGGTAGTCCTTCGTGCCCATCGGGCCGCTGTCGGCGGTCAGGTCGACCTGAAAATAGTCAGGCGTCGCGGCGGCCACGCGGTAGCGGAACTGCACGCGATAGGTATCCGACAGCTTCTGCTCGATCTTGCGGCCGAGGTTCACGTCGAGCACCGGGCCGTCGCTGCCGGTCGACGCGTGACAGTACTTCGTGTTCAGGTGCAGGATCAGCACCGCGCACCAGTTCGCGGGGCCCTGCGCGGGATCGTTGAGCTTGCCGTTCACGACGGAAAACGGATAGTCGACGACCGCGTAAATGTCGCCCTTCAGCGACGACGACGCCTCCGACGATTCGAGGTATAGCGGCCGGTGAAACGCGTTGTCCTTCAGTTGCGCACCGAGGCTGTGGTAACGGTCGAGCAGCGCCGCCGCGCCGTCCGCGCCGAACGACAGCGCGCACCAGCCGAGGCACAGGGCTGCGACGAGCGCGTGCCATGCGCGGCGCGCATATCGCGGTGCTTGCGGATGTTCGGATGTCTCCATTCTTGTGCTCCAGCGGGGGCGCGATGGTCGCGCACATGGTTCACAGAATACGCCGACTGCTATCGACCCCGCTTCACCGGCACCGGCAGTTGCGCAGCAGTGATCCGGATCAGCGTCGACAGCCATTCGCGGTCGTCCCCGATGACGAGATGCGGCTTCGCCGTCGGATACGGTGGCGCTTCGTCGCAGGTGCCGAGAAACGCACGCCCGTCAGGCGTCGGCTTGACGAACAACCGGTCGTCGCACACCAGCGCGACCATCTTGCCGTCGCAGTAGATGCCGTACTCGCCGAACATCTTGCGCGCCGACACGGTACCCGCTGCAGCCATCTGCTCGACGACGAAATCGACGGTTCCCTGACTCGATGCCATCCATCCGCTCCGTTACCGAATAACCCTTCTGACCGTTACCGACGCGGTGTCGTTCCGTTCAGATTTCATGCGATCACGCGCGCGCCCTGCTCATTTGTCAGCCGAAAACGCACTCGACATCTGCCGTGCCCGCTTCACATCGTCCCCGTGCAGATAAATCGACGTCGTCGAGATCGACGCATGCCGCAGGTTGTCCCGCACCGTCGTCAGCTCCGCGCCGCGCGCGAGCGCATGCGTCGCATGCGTATGACGCATCCAGTGCGGGCTCGCCTGGCGCAGCTTCTGCGCGAGCGACGGGTTGTCGTCATCGACGAGCGCGGCCGTCTGCGCGAAGAAACGCTGCATCACCTTCCACAGCCGCACGCTCGTAATTCCGGCCGCCCCGTCTTCCGCAAGGCTCGGAATCAGCGGCGTATCGGGCCGCCAGCGCACCGGCGTGACCGGCAGCCGCCGCGCGACCAGATGACGATCGAGCGCCGTGCGCGCGAGCGGCGGCAGCGCGACGCGCGCGGCCTTGCTGCCCTTGCCGATCACCTTCAGCCACGCATCGCCGTGCGCGTCCGTTTCGATGTCGCCAAGCGTCGCGCCGGCCAGTTCGCTCGCGCGCAGCCCGGTCGCATAGCCGAAATCGAGGATGAAACGCAGCCGTTGCGCGGCGGCCGGCGTCCAGCCGGACTGCGGTGCGCCGGACGGCTTGCCCTTGCGAAACTCGAGCCCGTCCGCGATCGTGCGCACGAGCAGCCACTCGCCTTCGGTGAACGCATGCGACGTGTCCAGCGCATTCGCGCCGCGCGTATCGCGCACCTTGACGCCCGCGAACGGATTCGCGAGCAGATAGCGCTGCTCGATCAGCCAGCGGAACAGCGCACCAAGGACCGATAGCGTGTACGCGGCCGAACGCGCGGACAGTCCGCCCGAAAACGGCCGCCAGTCCGGCGCGCCGCGCGGCCGCACCGGGCCGATCCAGCGTTCGTGCGGCGTCGGGTTGCGCAGGAACGCGCGATACGCAACCGCATCCTCGGTGGTCAGCGACGACAGCGCGCGCCCGCGCTCGACGATCGCCCACAGGATCAGCCGCTCGGCCTCCTTCCGGTACGCGCGGCGCGTCGCGGCCGATTCGTGCAGCGACAGCCACGCGTGCACGGCGGCGTAATCGTTGTCCGCGTCGAGCGTGCTGGTCGCGCGCGGCGCGCGGAACGTGCCGGCCGACCCGTCGACCTCGTGCGGCAACTTCAGCTGCTCCCACGGCACGATGGCGCTGCGCGGCGTCGCCGCGATCAGCGCCCGCGCCCGCTCGGTCAAGTCGGGATGCGCGGAAAAGAACGCCTCGATGTGGCGTGCGCTCGCCACGCCGAGCCCCGTTATTGCGCGCCACCACTGGCGCCGCCGCGGAATCCGCACGGTCAGGTCGGCCAGCGTCGCGATCCCGTGTGCGCGCAGCGCGACGACTGCGCGTGCGGGCAGCCACAAACCAACGTCGTCGCTGATCTGCGGCACCGGCGCTCGCGCATGGCGCAGCAGGCCGATCGCATCGGTCGCGGCCTTCGCCATCTGAATGCGCGCGCTGTCGGCATGACCCAGTTGCTCCGCGAGATCGGGCCGCCCTGCCTGCCGCGCGACACGCACGAGACGGCGACGAATCCCGCCGATCACGCCGCGCGCCGAGCGCCCTTCGCCGAGCCGATCGGGCAGGTAGCGCTCGACGGCCTGCCGCACGGTCATGCCCGCGTACCACGCGCGCAGCGCGGCCAGTTCGTCGGCGTCGGGGAAGCCCGCGGGCGCAGGTGTGGAATCGGAGGAAGGCGATAAGGCGAGGCGCGGTGTCATGGGCGCCAGTTTGACAGAACTGCGGACGCTCGAAAACGCCCGGCGTGCTGCAAGATGCGTGCGCGATGCCGCAGGCTACCGGCATCGCGCAGGAACGTTCAGCCCGTCACGGGCGTGCGCCGCACCTCGGACAGGTAGATCAGGATCAGCGACACCCACACGATCCCGTACAAGAACATGAAGCAGGTCGTGCGCACGCGCAGCAAGTCGAGCAGCAGGCCGAACAGGATCGGCAGCAGAAAGCCGCCGAGCCCGCCCGCGAGGCCGACGATGCCCGTGACGACGCCCATGTTGTCCGGGAAATCGTCGGCTACGTACTTGAAGGTCGACGCCATCCCGAACGCGAACACCGCACCGAGCACGAAGGTCAGCGCGACGAAGCCTGCCACCGGCATCGACAGATTCAGCGACGCGGTGCCGTCGATCGTGTGAATCACGAAGTCGGTCGCCGGATACGACAGCAGGAACAGGCAGATCCACGCGACCCACAGTCCCCACCAGGTGACCGCATGCGCGCCGAAGCGGTCGGACAGCGCACCGCCGAGCGCACGCAGCACGGAGCCCGGCAGCGAGAAGCCGGCCGCGAACGCGGATGCCATCACGAGCGACATCCCGTATTCGCTCTTCAGGTACTGCGGGATCCACAGCGAGAGCGCCGTGAAACCGCCGAACGTGATCGAGTAGTACTGGCAGAGCCGCCACACGCGCGGATCGCGCAACACCTTGAACGCGTCGAGCACCGATCCACCCCGTTTTCCTGCCCCTGGATCGGGTGCCGACGCGAACCAGAAGATCACGGCCGTGACGAGCAATGCGACTGCGTAGACGCGCGGCACGAAGCGCCATCCATATGCGGACAGCAGCAGCGGCGTGACGAACAGGTTGACCGCCGCGCCGCACGTGCCCGCACCGAACACGCCCATCGCGAGCCCGCGCCGCTTCGGCGGGAAAAAGCGCGCGACGTACGGCGTGCCGACCGCGAACGACGCGCCGACGCAGCCGAGGAACAGCCCGATCAAGAGGAACTGCCACAGCTGCGTCGCGTAGCTGACGATGTAGACGGGAATCGCGCACACGACGAGCAGCACCGTCATCACGATCCGGCCGCCGAAGCGGTCGGTCCACGTGCCCAGCGGCAAGCGCATCAGCGCGCCGGTCAGCACGGGCGTCGACGTGAGCAGCCCGAATTCCGTGCTGTTCAGCCCGAGATCGGTGCGCAGTTGCACGCCGAGCACGCCGAACATCATCCACACGACGAAACACACCATGAACGCGAGCGTGCTCGCGGCCAGCACCGACCATGCGCGCAGCGGAATGGCCGGCGTCTCCGCGGCCAGGCGGACGTTACCTTGTTGAATTGCCATACGCAAAACCTCGTTTCATTGGACGAGCGGGCCGTTCGCGCCGTCGAAGGTCACGCCTTCGACCCGCGCGCCGCCCGCGAGTATCGCCACGTACTGCCGTATCGCCCGCTGCCGCACGCGTTCCGACAGGTACGCGGCGATCTGGCCGGCGGCCTCGTCGAACGGCACCACGTCGCCAGGCACGCGTCGCTCGATGCGCACGATGTGGAAGCCGAAGCGGGTATTGACGAGTTTCGGCAGCACGCCGAGCCCGTCCGTATCGAACAGCGCAGCCTCGAATTCCGGCACGGTGTCGCCGCGCAGGAGCTGCCCGAGGCTGCCGCCGACTTGTGCCGACGGACAATTCGAAGACGCGCGCGCGACCGCTTCGAACGTGTCGGGCGCGGCCACCACGTCGGCGAGCGCACGTTCCGCGCGCTGCCGCAGCGGTGCGAGCGGCACGCGGTCGGTCACCGCGAACAGCACGTGGCTCGCATACACGATGTCGCCGCGGCGAAAACGCGTCGGATGCTGCCCGTAGTAGCGCTCGCAATCGGCGCGATCGGGCTCGGGCACGTGAGTCAACTCGCGCTCGAGCAAGGCATCGACCGCTGCGTCGTCGAGCGGTGTGCTTTCATCGATCAGCCCGAGCGATACCGCGCGCTGACGCAGCAGTTCGCGCACCGCGAGCGCGTGCCGTGCCGCGTCGAGTGGATCGGGCGCATCGCCGTGATGCTCGGCCTCGGCCGCAATGGCCGCGTCGTCGATCGCAACGCCGTTGATCGCCAGCGGCGCGGTCGCGACTTCGGAGAGAACGTCGTTCATGTGGCCTCCTCAGCGCTTGCGCACGAGCTGGTACGGGCGGATCAGGTACGCGACCGACGCGATGCCGCTCCAGATGTGCACCATCCGCGTGAACGGCGACACGAGGAAGATCGTGAAGCCCAACAGGATATGCAGCCTGTACGTCAGCGGCACGCCGACCAGCAGGCTTGCGATGTCCGGCCGGAACGTGACGACGCCCTTCACGTAATCGGTGAGCTGCTCGAACATCACACCGTCCATGTGACGCGTCGACAGCACGACGGTGCCGAGCCCGAGCGCGAGTTGCACCCACAGCATCAGCACGATCAGGATGTCGGACTGGCGGCTGTTCTTGCGGATGCGCGGGTCGCCGAGGCGGCGCCAGATCAGGATCGTCAGCCCGATGATCGCCGCGACGCCGGCCGCACCGCCCGCCACCATCGCGACGAGCTGGTGCCCGGACGCCGACAGGAACGGCGACACGAGCCAGTGCGGTGCGAGGAAGCCGCCGAAGTGCCCGAGCACGACGACCAGCACGCCCCAGTGGAACAGGTTGCTGCCGAGCCGCAGCATCCCGTGGCGCAGCAGCTGCGACGAATCGCTCTTCCACGTGTACTGCTCGCGGTCGAAGCGGATCAGGCTGCCGACCAGCAGCACCGCGAGACAGATGTACGGGTAGATCCCGAACAGGAACTGATGCAAATAAGCGTTCATGTCTTTCCCCAGTTGAGCCCGCGCTTATGCGCTGCGGGCCGGCCGCTTGTCGTGGAACCGCACCGTCTGCTCGGCCGGCGTTGCCGCGCCGACGAAGCGCACTGCCTCGTCCGCATACGACGCGTCGAGCGCGCGGTAGTCGTCGGCACTCGGCCGCTCGCCTGCGACGTCGTCGTCCGCGGCCGCCGGTGCGTCGACCGACGCGAGGCCGGCCATCGGCAGCAGCGCGCCGACAACGAAGCTGTAATGGCTGCCGCGCTGCGCGAGTTGGCCGGCCAACGCGCGCAGGATCTCGCCGGTCTCGCCGAGCAGGTTGCGCGCATCGGTCGCCGGCAGCCGCGACAGGTATTCGAGGAACACGGGCAGGTAGTCGGGCAGCTCGCCCGGATTCAACGTCAACCCGTGCCGCTCGTACATCTGCAGCAGGTCGACCATCGCCTGCCCTCGGTCGCGCGATTCGCCGTGCACGTGCTCGAACAGGTGCAGCGACGTCGCGCGGCCACGATCGAACAGCGCGACGTAGTTCTCCTGCAGCGTCATCAAGTCACGCTCGCGCACGTAGGCGAAGAAGCGGTCGAGGCCCGCGCGCACCGCCTTCGGCACGCGCGCGCATTCGCGCAGGTGGGCTTCGATCGAGTCGAGCACGTCGACGAGCGCATCGTCGGGATAGTCAAGCAGCGCAGCGAACGCCGCGTAGGTCGGATCGGGTGCGGTGCTCATCGGGACGCCTCGTGGATCGGAATGGTTTTCGTGCCCTTCTTCGGACTGAACAGGCTGCCCTCCGAACGGCCGTCGGAACAGCCGTTGCCGAACGAGAAGCCGCACGACGCGCGCAGATCGTATGCGTTTTCCGCATACTCGCGGTGCGTCGTCGGGATCACGAAGCGATCCTCGTAGTTCGCGATCGCGAGATAGCGGTACATCTCCTCGACCTGCGCAAGCGACAGACCGACCTGGTCGAGCACGCCGCGCGCGTCGACACCGTCGACGTGGCGCGCGCGCATGAACCCGCGCATCGCGAGCAGCCGTTCGAGCGCGAGCTTCACGGGCGCCTCGTCGCCCGCCGTCAACAGGTTCGCGAGATAGCGCAGCGGAATACGCAACGATTCGACGTCCGGCAGATAGCCGTTCATCCCGAGCGCGCCGCTGTTGGCGGCCGAGTTGATCGGCGACAGCGGCGGCACGTACCACACCATCGGCAGCGTCCGGTATTCCGGATGCAGCGGGAACGCGATCTTCCAGTCGATCGCCATCTTGTAGGTCGGCGAGCGCCGCGCGGCGTCGAGCCACGCGGCCGGCACGCCGTCGCGCTCGGCCTGCGCGATCACGGCCGGGTCCTCCGGATCGAGGAACAGCGACAGCTGCGCTTCGTACAGGTCCTTTTCGTTCTCCGCGCTCGCGGCTTCACTGATCCTGTCGGCGTCGTACAGCAGCACGCCGAGGTAGCGGATGCGGCCCACGCAGGTTTCCGAACACACCGTCGGCTGGCCGGCCTCGATGCGCGGATAGCAGAAGATGCACTTCTCGGCCTTGCCGCTCTGCCAGTTGTAATAGATCTTCTTGTACGGGCAGCCCGACACGCACATGCGCCACCCGCGGCACTTGTCCTGGTCGATCAGCACGATGCCGTCTTCCTCCCGCTTGTAGATCGAACCCGACGGGCACGACGCGACGCACGCCGGATTCAGGCAGTGCTCGCAGAGGCGCGGCAGGTACATCATGAAGGTGTTCTCGAACTGCCCGTAGATCTCCTTCTGCACCGACTCGAAGTTGTAGTCCTTCGCGCGCTTCTCGAACTCGCCGCCGAGGATTTCCTCCCAGTTCGGACCCCACTCGATCTTTTCGAGCCGCTGGCCGCTGATCAGCGAGCGCGGCCGCGCGACCGGCATCGCGCGCGTGTTGCCCGCTTCCTGAAGATGGCCGTAGTCGAATGTGAACGGCTCGTAGTAATCGTCGATCTCGGGCAGGTGCGGGTTCGCGAAAATCTGCGCGAGCAGCCGCCACTTGCCGCCCATACGCGGCTCGATCCGGCCGTCCGCACGGCGCTGCCACCCGCCGCGCCAGCGGTCCTGATTCTCCCAGTCCTTCGGATAGCCGATGCCCGGCTTCGTCTCGACGTTGTTGAACCACGCGTACTCCATCCCTTCGCGGCTGGTCCACACGTTCTTGCAGGTCACCGAGCAGGTATGGCACCCGATGCACTTGTCGAGGTTCAGCACCATCGCGATCTGTGCGCGTACCTTCATGACGTTTCTCCATCCCGTACGGCCTGTGTGGTCGGGTCGACCGCGGCTTCCTCGCCGTCGAGCCAGTCGATCTTGCTCATTCTGCGCACGATCAGGAACTCGTCGCGATTCGAGCCGACCGTGCCGTAATAGTTGAAGCCGTACGACAGCTGCGCGTAGCCGCCGATCATGTGGGTCGGCTTCAGCGCGATGCGCGTGACCGAGTTGTGAATGCCGCCGCGCGTGCCGGTGATCTCGGAGCCCGGCGTGTTCACGATCTTTTCCTGCGCGTGGTACATCATCACCATCCCGGACGGAATCCGCTGGCTCACGACCGCCCGCGCGCACAATGCACCGTTCGAGTTGTAGCACTCGATCCAGTCGTTATCGACCGCGCCGATCGCTTTCGCGTCGTCCTCCGACATCCACACGATCGGGCCGCCGCGCGACAGCGTGAGCATCAGCAGGTTGTCCGTGTACGTGCTGTGGATCCCCCACTTCTGGTGCGGCGTCAGGAAGTTGAGCACGCGCTCCGGATTGCCGTTCGAGCGCTTGCCGACCATGTGCGCATAGCTGCCCGTGTCGATCGGCGGCTTGTACACGCACAGCGACTCGCCGAACGCGCGCATCCACGCGTGATCCTGGTACAACTGCTGACGGCCCGTCAGCGTGCGCCACGGCACCAGTTCGTGCACGTTCACGTAACCGGCGTTGTACGACACGTGCTCGGATTCGATCCCGCTCCACGTCGGCGACGAGATGATCTTGCGCGGTTGCGCCTGGATGTCGCGGAAACGGATCTTCTCGTCCGCGCGCGCGGCGGCCAGGTGCGTGTGGTCGATGCCGGTAATGCCAGACAATGCGCGCCACGCCTTCACCGCGACTTCGCCGTTGGTCTCCGGCGCGAGCGCGAGAATCACCTCCGCGGCGTCGAGCGCGGTGTCGATGCGCGGGCGCCCCTGCGTGGCGCCGCCGGCGACCTGGTAATTGAGCTGGCCGAGCAGCTTCACTTCGTCCTTCGTGTCCCAGCCGATGCCCTTGCCCGCGTTGCCGAGCTTGTCCATCAGCGGGCCGAGCGACGTGAAGCGTGCATAGGTATTCGGATAATCGCGCTCGACCGCGATCACCGACGGCATCGTGCGGCCCGGCACCGGCTCGCATTCGCCGCGCTTCCAGTCCTGCACGTCGAACGGCTGCGCGAGTTCGCCCGGCGTATCGTGCGCGATCGGCGCGAGGACGACGTCGCGTTCGACGCCAAGATGCCCGTCGCACAGCTCGGAGAAGCGCTTCGCGATCCCCTTGAAGATTTCCCAGTCGCTCTTCGATTCCCATGCGGGATCGACCGCTGCCGACAGCGGATGGATGAACGGGTGCATGTCGGACGTGTTCATGTCGTCCTTCTCGTACCACGTCGCGGTCGGCAGCACGACGTCCGAATACATGCAGGTGGTCGACATCCGGAAGTCGAGCGTGACGAGCAGGTCGAGCTTGCCGCGCGGCGCTTCGTCGTGCCACTTCACTTCCTCCGGACGCGCGCCGCCCGTCGCGCCTAGGTCGTCGCCCTGCACGCCGTTGGTCGTGCCGAGCAGGTGCTTCAGGAAATACTCGTGGCCCTTGCCCGACGAACCGAGCAGGTTCGAGCGCCACACGAACAGGTTGCGCGGGAAGTTGTCGGGGGAATCCGGGTCCTCGCACGCCATCCGCAGCATTCCGGCTTTCAGATGCCGCGCGACCTCGGCGCCGGCCTGCGCGGGGTCGCCCAGACTCGCACCGACCTTCAGCGGATTCACCGCGAGCTGCGGCGCGGACGGCAGCCAGCCCATCCGTTCGGCGCGCACGTTGTAGTCGATCGGGGAACCGTGGAACTGCGTCTTGTCCGCGAGCGGGGACAGCAGCGCGCCCGGGTCCATCGTGTCGTAGCGCCACTGATCGGTGTGCGCGTAGAAGAACGACGTCGCGTTCATGTGCCGCGGCGGCCGGTTCCAGTCGAGCGCGAACGCGAGCGCGGTCCAGCCCGTCTGCGGACGCAGCTTCTCCTGGCCCACGTAGTGCGACCAGCCTCCGCCCGGCTTGCCGACGCAGCCGCACATGATCAGCATGTTGATGATCGCGCGATACGACATGTCCATGTGGAACCAGTGATTGATCCCCGCGCCGATGATCACCATCGACTTGCCTTGCGTCTTGTGCGCGTTCTCCGCGAACTGCCGCGCGACCGAGATCACGTCCGCGCGCTTCACGCCCGTGATCGTTTCCTGCCAGGCAGGCGTATATGGAAGATCGTCGTCGTAGCTCGCAGCCACGTCGCGCCCGCCCAGCCCCTGGTCGAGCCCGTAGTTCGCGACGAACAGGTCGTAGACGGTCGCGACCAGCATCTCGCCGTCGCGCGTCGCGACGCGCCGCACGCCGATCCGGCGAGACAGCTCGGAGCCGTGCTGCGTCGAGTTGAAATGCGCGTGCGGCTGGTTGCCGAAGTACGGAAACAGCACGTCGACCACGTCGTCGTGCCCGGCCGTGCAGGACAGCCGTGGTGACAGCGCCGCACCCTTCGACGTCTCGCCTCGCAGGTTCCACTTGCCCTTGTCGCTCGATCCGTCCTTGGCCTGCTGCCCCCAGCGGAAGCCGATCGAGCCCACCGGCACGACGAATTCGCCGGTCGCGTCGTCGATCATCACTGTCTTCCAGTCCGGATGTGCAGCCTCGTCGAGCGCGTCGTCGAAATCGGACGCGCGCACGAGGCGCTCGGGCACGTAGCCGTCGCCGTGCGGCACGAGGCGCACGAGCGCCGGCATGTCGGTATAGCGCTTGCAGTAGTCGATGAAATAGTCGCTCTTGCCTGCGAGGTGGAACTCCTTCAGGATCACGTGACCCATCGCGAGCGCGAGCGCCGCGTCGGTGCCTTGCTTCGGATGCAGCCACAGATCACCGAACTTCGCGCCTTCCGAGTAGTCGGGGAACACCGACACGACCTTCGTGCCGCGATAGCGCGCCTCGACGAGGAAGTGCGCATCGGGCGTGCGGGTCTGCGGGACGTTGGAGCCCCACATCATGATGAACGTCGAGTTGTACCAGTCGGCCGATTCCGGCACGTCGGTCTGCTCGCCCCAGGTCTGCGGCGACGCGGGCGGCAGGTCGCAATACCAGTCGTAGAAGCTCAGGCACACGCCGCCGATCAGCGACAGGTAGCGCGAGCCCGCCGCGTACGACACCATCGACATCGCCGGAATCGGCGAGAAGCCGACGACGCGATCGGGGCCGTGCCGCTCGACCGTGTAAACGTTTGCGGCCGCAACGATCTCATTGACCTCGTCCCAGCTGGCGCGTACGAAACCGCCGAGCCCGCGTCGGCTCTGATACGAGCGCCGCGCGTCGTCGTCCTCGACGATCGAACGCCATGCGTCGACCGGCGCGAGCGTGCGGCGGCGTTCGCGCCACAGCTTCACCAGCGCACTGCGCACCATCGGATGCTTGAGACGGTTCGCGCTATACAGATACCAGGAGTACGAAGCGCCGCGCGAGCAGCCGCGCGGCTCGTGGTTCGGCATGTCGGGGCGCGTGCGGGGGTAGTCGGTCTGCTGCGTTTCCCAGGTGACGATCCCGCCTTTCACATAGACCTTCCAGGAGCACGAACCCGTGCAATTCACCCCATGGGTCGAACGGACGATCTTGTCGTGCTGCCAGCGCAGCCGATAGCCGTCTTCCCATTTGCGGTCCTCGTCCGTGACGGCGCCATGTCCGTCGGAGAATGTTGGCCTTGTGGTGGAGAAATAACGCAATCTATCCAGGAAATGGCTCATGGGGATCTCGTTTTTCCGGTCTTTTCGCAGACCCTGAGTATTTAAGGAGGTGATATTCCGGATGTAAAGGACGATCGGCATTCGGCTCGTGGCGTCCGGTTCCATCCCTTGCGTCCGGATCGAATGAATTCTCTTTCGGATCGACATATCACGACTTGATACAAATCACGATATCGTTGCCCCCGCACGCATCGGTATTAAATGGGGATCGATTCAGGAGCGCTAATGGCATGCCCGGCACCGGACCTTCGCATCACGCGTTCGTCCATCGCGGCCATTCGTAGCCGGAGCGAGGCTCGGGATTCACCTGCACCGTGCGGCGTTGAATCAACCGGTGTTTGCCATCTGGAATCGCCGCGCGGCTCCCGCCTTCACGAAGGACTTCGAAACGGGTTTGACGGGTTGCAGGCCGGCGCTCGATCACACGGTCATGCATGTGAGCCGCTTTGTCACGACATCACGCGCTTTCGCGGCGCGATGCGATCACGCACGGGTCGCTGCCACGCGCGCGCTAACGGTTGCCGTGTCAGGCCGGATCAATGCGGGTGCGCCACCGAAGGAAAGCTGCGAGGACAGGACTCGACCGCCGCGATGAGGTAAGCAGCGGCGTGCTCGCGCATGCGCGAGTCATTCAATCAAAGCGTGCGCTGCCTGATGCGGAATCGATGAGACGGGAGATGCCGGCCAGGGCAATGCCGGCCGGGCAGGATGACGCGAATGCGCCGGACATGACGGACGGAGAGAGGCGGAAAGACGGACCGGCGGTGCTGCTGCGGCGATTGCCGGTCTTGCATGAAACCGAGGAAGCGCCGCGCGTCACCCCTCGCCCTTCGGCCCCGGGTTGAGCATGACGACAAAGCAGGCCACGCCGACGATCAACGCGACCGCGCCGCCACGCAGCGCGATCGTTTCGTCGAACAGCAGCCCGGTCACCACGGACATCATCCCCGCGAGCGACACGAACACGGCGATCGCCGCGACGACGATTCGGTATTGACGACGTATCATCGCGCGTCCGCCAGATCAGGCTGCCGCGGCGGAAGCCGGCTCGCCGGCATCGTCGCCGCGAATCAGCAGCACCGGGCACTTCGAGCCACGCACGAAGCGCTCGGCGACGCTCCCGAGCACTACGCGCCGGATGCCGCGCCGCCCGTGCGTGCCGACCACCGCGAGGTCGATCCCGCGCTCCTTGACGTAACGCTGCAGGCGTTCCGCGACGTCCTCGCCAATGCTCTCGGTCTCGACGAGTTCGCCCTCGCCCTTCGCGCCGGCCCGCGCGAGGACCTCTTCGGCTTCACGCAGCACCTTGCGCCCGTCGTCGCGGATTTCCTCGATGAGCGCATGCGGATCGAAACGACCCGCGTACGTAAACAGCACCGACTTGTCGACCACGTACACGACGCTGACGTGCGTGTCGCCCGCCAGTGCCACCTTCATTGCCTCGGCAAGCGCCTGTTTCGACGAAGCGCTGCCGTCGACGGCCACCATGATCTTCTTGTACATGCGAACCTCGCTGGGGTGAGTTGCCGCGCGCGGTCGCGCGTGGCCATGTCCCCATCATCGGCGGACGGCCGGCTGGAAGCTTGACGGCGATCAAAATCCACCCAAAACGCGGCGTGCGGCAAAGCGCCACGCGCAAAAATCGGCGCGCCATCCCCGAGGCCGCGCCGGGCAACCGGGCGGCCATGCCGCCGAAAGCGCTATCATCGACGTTGCGACCTTCGTCCGGCCCTTTTTTTGCCGGCTCACTTTCAACTCGCTCAACCGACATGACAACGACTACCGAACGCGTGGACGGCGCCGCCCAGCATCTCGTCGCCGCCCGCCATGCCGGCGTGCCCGGCCCGCTGCTGCCCGACGCCTTGCGCCCCGAGAGCGTCGATACCGCGCTGGCGATCCAGCATCGCGTCGCCGACCTGCTCGGCGAAGCCATCGGCGGATGGAAATGCGCGCTGCCGCCGCCCGACCGCGTGATCGTCGCGCCGATCTTCGCGTCGACGATCCGCGAAGCCGATGTGCCGTATCGCGTCGTCGGCGGCCCGATCGTGCGGATCGAGCCGGAGATCGCGTTCGTGCTCGATCGCGACCTGCCCGCGCGCGCGCAGCCGTATGACGAGAGCGACGTGCGCGGCGCGATCCGCGAAGTGCGCATCGTGCTCGAGGTGCTGGGTTGCCGCTATGCGGAGCCCGCGCGCGCGTCGAAGTTCGAACTGCTCGCCGACGGGCAGTTCAACCAGGGATTGTGCGTGGGTCCCGTCGTGCCCGATGGATTGAACGTGCCGCTCGAGACGCTCGCGCTGTCGTTCGAAGGTGCGCTGAATCGCACGATCGACGGCCGTCATCCGGACGGCGATCCGCTCAAGCCGCTCGTGTGGCTGGTCAATTTCCTCGCATCGCGCGGCGACGGCGCGCGTGCCGGCCAGATCGTAACGACCGGGTCGTATGCGGGCGCGATCGACGTGCCGATCGGCGACGCGCTGACGGTGCGCTTCGGCGAACTCGGCAGCCTGTCGGTGACGCTGACGGCCTGACGGCCGGCGGTGGGGAACGCGGCGCGTATCGTCGTCGGCGCGCAGCGGGGTGTCGGCATCGTCGCGCTGAACGACTCACGCCGGCCGACACCCGTCACATATTCATCGCTGGCCGCCGGCACGTCGCGCCGTTTCCGCGAGCCTGCCGCATGCGCGGCTCGCCGCACGCTACGCCTGCGCCTCCACCTCGGCCAGTCGCGCCGGCAACTGGTTCACGAGCGCATCGATGGCCGCGCGCACCTTCAGCGGCAAGTGCGACGTATGCGGCCACACCGCATGGATCGCATAGGTCACGCCCGGCTGATCCGGCAGCAGCTCGCGCAACGCGCCGCGGCGAATCTCGTCGCGCACCAGCCAGTAAGGCAGCCACGCGACACCGAGCCCCGCGACAGCCGCGTCCAGCACCGCGCGCAAATCGTCGGAGAGCAGACGGGCCGTCGGCTGCAACTCCTCCGTCCGGCCACCGACGACCACTTGCCAGCGATGCATCTGACCGTAACGCGTATAGGCCAGCGCCTTGTGCTGCGCGAGCGCGTCGACGGTCGCGGGTTCACCGCAGCGTGCCAGATACGCCGGTGACGCACAAAAGGCCATCTTGTGCTCGCCGAGCGCACGCGCGACGAGGCCGCTGCTGTCGGGCAGCGCACCGACCCGCACCGCCAGATCGACGCGCTCCTCGACGAGGTCGATCGTCCGGTCGCTGAACGACAGGTCGAGATCGAGTTCGGGATGGTCGCGCGCCAGCCCGATCAGGATCGGCGCGACGCACAGATGCCCGAACAGCGCCGGCATCGACACGCGCAGCCGCCCCTTCATCTGCCATTTGCCGCTTTCGAGCAGCGCCTCCCCCGCGTGGATCTCCTCCACCGCGCGCAGGCAGTATTCATAGAACAACGCGCCCTCGTCCGTCAGGCTCTGGCTGCGCGTCGTGCGCTGGAACAGCACGACGCCCAGCCGCGCCTCGAGTCGCGCGATGCTCTTGCCGACCGCAGAACGCGTGATGTGCAGCGTCTCGGCGGCCTGCGCGAAGTTGTCGGCTTCCGCCGCGGCAACGAACACGGCGATGCCGTTGAGGTTGTTTCGCATGCAATTGGATCGATAAAGTCTACATTGACGGGAAATCTTATCGCTTTTTGAGACAAAAAGTGGATGATACGATCGGCTCCGTTGTTCATATATGAACGGAGAGGTCCCGATGGCCCGCATTCTCGTACTCAAGTCCAGCATCAACCGCGACCAGTCGCAAACCAACGCGCTGATCGACGCATTCCTCGCGCAACGCAAGGCCAGCGGGCACGCGGACGACGTGGTCGTGCGCGATCTCGTCGATCTCGACCTGCCGGTGCTCGACGGCGAACTGTTCCATGCGCTGCGCGGCGCGGAGAATCCGGGCGAGCGTGCGCGGCAGGCGGTCGCGCTGTCCGACGAGCTCGTCGCCGAACTGAAGGGCAGCGACCTGCTGCTGATCGGCGCACCGATGTACAACCTGAACGTGCCGACCCAGCTGAAGAACTGGTTCGACCTGGTGGCACGCGCACGCGTGACGTTCCGCTACACGGACACCTATCCGATGGGGCTCGTCGAAGGCGTCGACGCGATCGTGTTCAGTTCGCGCGGCGGCGTGCACGTCGGCCGGCCGACCGACGCCGTCACGCCGTACCTGCGTGCCGTGCTGGGCCTGATGGGCATCCATCAAGTCCGGTTCGTCTACGCGGAGGGCCTCGACATGAAGCCGCACGGCTTCGAAGCGGGGCTGGCGAACGCACGCAAGCAGATCGAAGCGCTCCACGCGTAACGCACGTCGGGCACGGCCCGCGCCACGCGAACGGCGGCTTCGCCGTGGCACACGATGCAGCATGTCGGCACTGCGTGATACCGTTGCACATCGCCCGTCACGCGCGAACCGCGTGCCCCTCCCGTCACTCGCCATGCCGCCGACACCGTTGCCTGCCCTGCTGGACGAAGTCCTGAGCACAGTCGATCGCCGCTACCGGCTGCCGCCGTTCGTGCGCGCATCGTCGCTGACCGATGCCGCGAACCCGGCCGCCATCATCGCCATCGTGATCGAGGAAGCGCGCCGGATGCACGCCGACGGCCTCACGCCCGCCCCGGCATTGCAACGCCGGTTCATCGACGCGCTCGCGCGGATGATCGGCGACGCGATGGACGCACGATCCGGCGACCCCGCATTCCAGGCCGCGGTGCTTCGACATGGTGCCCCGGCCGTGCGCGAATACGCATCGCTCGCCTCGCATGCCGAGCAGGATCGGCGCACGCTGCGTTCGGCCGTCAACACGATCGCGCATCCGGCCAGGCTCGAACGGCGTGCGCAGGCATGGCAACGCGAGCCGCTCGCACGGCTGCATGCGGCCGCGGCGGGCGCGTCGTGGGACGATCTCGATGCCGCGCTGCGCCACTTGCTCGCGCAACCGGAGACGGCGGCCGACACCGCGTTCGAACAGGACATCGCCAAACTGAAGGACAGCGCCGCGCTTGCCCGGCTGCAGCGTCTCGACGCATTGTTGCCGGATCCGGACGTCCAGCGGTACCGCACGCTGTGGAGCCGCCAGGGTCCGCTCGAAGGCAGCGCGCTCGCCGTCGCGCAAGGCGTCACGTCGCAACAGCGGGGCGCGGCCGTCGAAGCGCTGGCCGCGCAGGCGCTCGACGCCCTGGCCGCGCAGCTCGATGCGAGCGACGCGCACCGCACGTATCGCGTGGTCACGTCGATGCGCGTGCCGGCCTCGATACCCGGCAAACACGACCGCGCGAAAACCGAGTGGGATGCGGTGCTGCTCGAGCGCGCGCGCGGCGACGATCCGTCGGCCGCGTGGCACGTCCTGTTTCTCGTCGAAGCGAAAGCGTCCGCGGATGCCGCGACCACCGACCTGCCGCGCCTGCTGCGCGGCCTGAGCCTGCTCGCACAAGCCGATCCGGACACTGTCTACACGTTCGACACGCGCGAAGGCGCGGTACGCCTGCACGGTGCGTCGCTGCACGCACTGACGATCGACGACGCGTCACTGCAACGCGAGGTGTTGTACTGCTGCGATGCATCGGCAGACCCCGCGCCGCGCCTGCTGGGGGCCGCAAGCCGGATGCAGTTGCTGTCGGCGCCGGCGAGCCTTGAATACGCGAGCGCGCTGGCGCAGCACGCGGATGCCGATCCGCACGGCCTCGGCGCCGTATGGCAAGCGTTGCTGGAACTACCGTCATGGCGCGCAGTGCTGCATCAGTACGAATCGCTGCGGCAGGTTCGAGCGTTGATGGTGAGCGTCGACGATCTAATGGCCGCGATCGAAGGCGATGTCGGCGACAGCGCCGCAAACAATGCGTGACGTGTGACGCGCGCGGCGCGACCCGGCTGCACGCGCGTTGCCGCCGACGCACCGGTTCAGCGGCAAGACGACACCGCGCAGACTCAAGTCGACGCGGTGTCCCCGCTCCGCGCAACGCACAGGACACCGAATCAAATCGGCGCCGAGGCGACCGGCGTGACCGGTCGGCGCGGCTCAGCCCGCGAAAGCGGGCATGCGCCGCTAGCGTTACGACTGGATGAAGGCGAGCAGATCGGCGTTCAGCACGTCCGCATTGACCGTCAGCATCCCGTGCGAATAGCCCGGATACGTCTTCAGCGTGCCGTTCTTCAGCAGCTTGACCGACTTCAGCGCCGAGTCCGCGATCGGCACGATCTGATCGTCTTCGCCGTGCAGCACAAGCGTCGGCACCGAGATCGACCGCAGGTCTTCGGTCTGGTCCGTTTCCGAGAACGCCTTGATGCCTTCATAGTGCGCCTTCGCGCTGCCGATCATGCCCTGACGCCACCAGTTCTGGATCACGCCCTGATGCACCACCGCGCCCGGCCGGTTGAAGCCGTAGAACGGACCTGACGGCACGTCCAGGAAGAACTGCGCGCGGTTGTCGGCGAGCGCCTTGCGGAAGCCGTCGAAGACCTCGAGCGGCAGGCCTTCCGGGTTCGCGTCCGTCTTCAGCATCAGCGGCGGCACCGCGCTGACCAGCACCGCCTTCGCGACACGTCCGGCCGGCTCGCCGTGGCGGGCCACGTAGCGTGCGACTTCGCCGCCGCCGGTCGAGTGACCGATATGAACCGCGTTGCGCAGGTCGAGCGCTTCGGCCACCGCGAACGCGTCCGCCGCGTAGTGATCCATGTCGTGGCCGTCGGAAACCTGCGCCGACCGGCCGTGGCCGCGGCGATCGTGCGCGACCACGCGATAGCCCTTCTGAACGAAGAACAGCAACTGCGCATCCCAGTCGTCGGAAGACAGCGGCCAGCCATGGTGGAACATGATCGGCTGCGCGTCCTTCGGGCCCCAGTCCTTGTAGAAGATGTCGACGTTGTCCTTCGTGGTGATGTACGGCATGGCTGCAGGCTCCTTTGAGGTAAGTGAACATACGTGCCGGCCGGCCACCCGGGCGGGTGTCGGTGACGAGCTGCGGCGCGGTGGCACACCGCGTCGGTCGACGCAGCACCTCAGTGTTGTAGCGGAAAACCGCGACCGTGTCATGAAGCCAATTACGTCGCGCCGTGCATCGGCACCCTGGTACTCACCGTGTGACGCGTCACGCACGACCGATCGCGCGTCAACCGTCCGTCGACACGGTCACCGCCTCCCACGTGCGAATTTCGTCTTCCAGCGCCGACCATTTGGCGCGCACGAGCCGAAGCGCATCGCTGCCGAGCAACAGATGGGCCGGCGGATGGTCCGCCGCGATGACCGCAAGCATCGCGCGCGCCGCCTTCGCGGGATCGCCCGACTGGCGGCCGTTTTTCTCCTCGCGCGCCTGGCGGATCGGATCGAAGAGCGCGTCGTAATCGGCGATCGAACGCGGCGTTCGCGTCATCGAACGGCCAGCCCAGTCGGTACGGAACGAGCCCGGCGCCACGGCAGTCACCGCGATGCCAAACGGCTCGAGCTCCTTGCCGAGCGTCTCCGAAATCCCTTCCAGCGCGAACTTGCTGCCGCAGTAATAGGCGATGCCCGGCATCGTGATGTGGCCGCCCATCGACGTGATGTTCAGGATGCGGCCGCGCCGGCGTTCGCGCATGAACGGCACGACGGCCTTCAACATCGCGACGGCGCCGAATACGTTCACGTCGAACTGTCGGCGCATCTCCGACAGCGGCGACTCCTCCATGATGCCTTCGTGTCCATAACCGGCATTGTTCACCAGCACGTCGACGGGCCCGACGCTCGACTCGATTTCCGCGACGACGCCGTTGATGCGCTCGAAGTCGGTCACGTCGAGCACGCGCCCGATGGCCGCACGCGGGGACAGCGCCTCGAACGCCCGTTTTGCCGCTTCGCTTCTCACGGTGCCGACCACCGTATGACCCGCGGCCAGTGCCGCTTGCGCGAGCGCACGGCCGAAGCCGCTGCTGACGCCGGTGATGAGCATGATGTTGCCGGATGCCATGTGAGCTTCTCCCGAATGTCGATAGAAGCATGCATGCTAGTCTGACGAACCACGTCGAATAAGCCCGATTCTGCTGAATTTCTTGCCTGAAACTATGAACGCCGCCCCCTCCTCGCCCCGCTCGCCATCGCTGCCCGCGCGCGGTCGCAAACGCCTGATCGCATTGCTGCATGCGTTGGCGCCGGACGAAGGCTACAACCTGACCGCGCTACCGAGCGTGCGCATCCTGCGTTCGAACCGCGCGCTATCCCGCACGCCGGTGCTGTACGACCCGGGCATCGTGATCGTGTGCCAGGGCAGCAAGCGCGGCTATTTCGGCGGCGAACGCTATCTGTACGACGAGGACCACTACCTGGCCGTATCGGTGCCCGTGCCGTTCAGCATGGAAACCGACGCAACGGCGGCGCACCCGCTGCTCGCGCTGTATCTGCACCTCGATTTCCCGATGGCCGCCGAGTTGGCCGCGCAGATCGATCGCGAGGGAATCGCCGAACCCGTGCAAGCGCCGAAAAGCATGATGTCGACGCCGATGGACGATGCGATGCACGCGACCGTGCTGCGGTTCGTCGAGGCGATGCACCGCCCGCTCGAAGCGGCGGTGCTCGGCCCCGGGTTGCTGCGCGAACTGTATTTCCGCGTGCTCACCAGCGCGCAGGGCGGCGCAATGCGCAGCGCGCTGGCGATGCGTGGACAGTTCGGCCGGATCGGCCGTTCGCTGCGCATGATCCACGCCGACTACGCGAAGTCGCTCGACGTGACGCAACTGGCCGGGGAAGCCGGCATGAGCGTGCCGAGCTTCCACAGCCACTTCAAGACGATCACGCAGGTGTCGCCGATGCAGTACCTGAAGTCGACGCGGCTGCATCAGGCGCGCCTGTTGATGGTGCGCCAGGACCTGACTGCGGAGGCGGCCGGCCATGCGGTCGGTTATGCGAGCGCGTCGCAGTTCAGCCGGGAATTCAAGCGGCTGTTCGGCCTGACGCCCGCGCAGGAGACGAAGCGCATGCGCGCGCAGTTCGCGATTCCGGCGCCATTCGACGATGCGGTGTTCGTGTCGTCGCATTGACTGGCTGAGCCGCGAGCCGCACGTATGACCTTCGCGGGCCCGATGCCCGGTGCGCGAACCTGGTCGGGACGCGCACGCTCGCCGCGTGCGGCGTCGCGCACCAGACCCGCCAGCGACTTCAGGATGAGCGCGGTCACGCCCAGATGTCCTGCGTCTGGTTCGCCCAGTACCAGGCGCACCCGGGCCGATCCCACATAGTGACCCGCATAACATCATACGATTGCATTATCACATTTATTGTGATTTTATTCTCATCCATGGTGGCCGCCGTCGATCGTATACGCCCCCCATTCCAAGGAAGAGACGCAGATGGAGACAATCGCCGTCATCGGCAGCAACATGGTCGATCTCGTGACCTACGTCACGCGCATACCCGCCCGGGGCGAAACGCTCGAGGCGCCGAACTTCGAGCTCGGCTGCGGCGGCAAGGGCGCGAACCAGGCCGTCGCGGCCGCGCGCCTCGGTGCGCGTGTCGTGATGGTCACGAAGGTCGGCGACGACGTGTTCGCCGACAACACGATCCGCAACTTCGAGCGCGAGGGCATCGACACCACGCACGTGCGCAAGGTCGCCGGCGTGCCGAGCGGCGTCGCGCCGATCTTCGTCGAACCCGATTCGAGCAACAGCATCCTGATCGTCAAGGGCGCGAACCGCCACCTGACGCCCGCCGACATCGACGCGGCCGCGCCGCAGCTCGTCGAATGCGCGCTGATCGTGCTGCAGCTCGAGATCGAGCTCGACACCGTCTATCACGCGATCGAATTCGGTGCCCGGCACGGCATTCCCGTGCTGCTGAACCCCGCGCCCGCCGTGGCCGATCTTGATTTCGAGCGGATCCGGTCCGTCGAATTCTTCGTGCCGAACGAGACCGAACTCGCGATCGTGTCGGGCATGCCGGTCGATTCGCGCGCGAGCGCCACCCGCGCCGCCGAATCGCTGATCGCGCGCGGGCTCAAGCACGTGCTCGTCACGCTCGGCAGCGACGGCTCGCTGCTCGTGTCACGCGACGGCGCGCGGCACGTGCCGGGCGTACAGGTCGATGCGCGCGACACGACGGGCGCCGGCGACGCGTACATCGGCTGCTTCGCGCGCTGCTACGCGGCGACGCGCGATGCGATCGACGCGATGCGCTACGCGTCGGCCTACGCCGCGCATTCGGTCATGGGCCTCGGCACGCAGAAGTCGTACGCCGACGCCGCGACGTTCGAACGCTTCCTCCGCGACGCCGGCATCTGAACGGCGCCTTCATCGACGAGACAACCGGGAAGGAGACACCCATGGGCCGTACCAGAATCGAACACGCCCCCGACGGCTATTACCTGAACCGCACGCCGCTCTTCGCGTTCACGCTGCTGTGCTGCCTGTTCGCGCTGTGGGGCACCGCCGCGAACCTGAACGACGTGCTGATCGCGCAGTTCAAGAAATCGTTCTTCCTGTCCGATTTCGAATCGGCGTTCGTGCAGTCCGCGTTCTATCTCGGCTATTTCTTTCTCGCGATTCCAGCCGCGACCGTCGTGAAGAAGTTCAGCTACAAGACGACGATCCTCGTCGGCCTGCTGCTGTACACGACCGGCTGCCTGCTGTTCTTCCCGGCCGCGTCGATGGCGAAGTACGGGATGTTCCTCGTCGCGCTGTTCGTGATCGCTGCGGGCCTGTCGTTCCTCGAAACCGCGTCGAACTCGTATTCGACACTGATGGGCCCGCGCGAAACCAGCACGCGGCGGCTGAACATCTCGCAGACGTTCTATCCGTTCGGCGCGATGGCCGGCGTGTACATGGGCAGCTTCCTGATCTTCAAGGAGGGCGATGCGTCGCATGCGCAGCTCGCCGCGATGTCGGCGGCCGAAGCCCACGTCCACCAGCTCGCGATGATCCAGGCCACGCTCGAGCCGTACAAGTGGCTGATCGTCGTGCTCGCGGGCGTGTTCGTCGTGTTTGCGCTCACGCCCTACCCGGCCTGCAAGGGTAACGGCCCCGGCGTGGCCACGCACCGGATCGACGCGCGCGGCACGCTGGCGCGCCTGTTCGGCAACCGGCGCTTCGTCGCGGGGATCGTCGCGCAGTTCCTGTACGTCGGTGCACAAGTGGGTGTCTGGAGCTTCACCATCCGGCTCGCGATGCAGATCGGCGGCCTCACCGAGCGCGGCGCGTCGCACTACCTGCTCGCGACGTTCTTCGCGTTCTTCGTCGGCAAGCTGATCGCGACGCTCGTGATGAAGCGCGTCGGCCCGGCCAAGGTGCTGATCGTCTACGGCATCCTGTGCATCGTGCTGCTCGCGTACACGATCAGCGTGCACAACATCACGGCCGTCTATGCAGCCGTGGGCGTGAGCGTGTTCCTCGGCCCGTGCTGGCCGACGATCTATGGCCTCACGATCGACGGGCTCGGCAAGGACACCGAATACGGCGGCTCGATCCTCGTGATGAGCATCGTCGGCGGCGCGGTCGTACCGCTGATCCAGGGGCTGATCTCCGATCACACGGGCGGCAACATGCAGCTCGCATTCGTCGTGCCGCTCGCGTGCTTCGTCGTGATCGTCTACTACGGCTTCTACTGCCTGCGGCACCAGCCGGCGGCGATGCCCGACGCAGCCGCCGACGGCAACGCGCCCGCGCGCTATGCCGCTGCGCGCAACACGTCAGGAGCCTGACGATGCGAGGCGAGATCGAACTGCGCCGCCATGCTGCATCAGGTCACGAGCGCGATCCCGTGTTCGCGGATCGTCGTTTCGTACCGGCGGCTCAGCTGCCCGTCCGAGATCACGTAGTTGAAGTCGGTCAGCTCGGCGAAATAGGCCGCGCGCACTTCGTCGAACTTCGTGTGGTCGACGAGCAGGAAGCGGTTCTGCGCGCGTTCCATCACTTTCTTCTTCGCGTCGACTTCGTGGAAGTTGAAGCACGTGACGCCGCAGCGGTCGCTCACGCCGGCCGCGGAGATGAACGCCTTCGACACGCGCACCGTGTCGAGGATGCCCGTCTCGGCCACCGACTCGAACACCATGTTCTTGCGGTGATACACGCCGCCGCACAGGATCACGCTGCAATGCGGTTTCTGCTGCAGCTTCGCGAACACGTTCAGCGAATTGCAGACGGCGGTGAATTCGAGGTCGTCGGGGATGAAGTCGACGATGAACGGCGTGGTCGAGCCGCAGTCGACGAAGATCGTGTCGCCGGTCGTCACGAACTGCGCGGCCAGCTTGCCAATGCGGCGTTTCTCCTCGGTCTGCCGGTTGTTCTCGGCGCTGACGACGTACTCGCCGATGTCGCTGCGCTGCGCGGCGAAGTGGCGCGTCACGTAGCCGCCGATCAGGCTGAGGCCGTGCGGATTGTCCGCGAGGTCGCGTCGGATCGTCATTTCCGACACGCCGAACAGTTCGGCGACTTCCCTCAGATGAATCGCGTTCTGCCCTTGCAGCACGTTCATCAGCGTCTTGATCCGTTCGCCCTTCTTCGTTTCCATGCCAGTATCCTGCGTACCCGTCGCATCCGTCGCTTGTCATGCCGGGCGCGCGGGCCCGGCCGGAATGTCGTATTTGTAACAAACCGATGTGAAAACATCAACTTTACGTGTGCCCTTACCGCACACGATCCGTGGAGTCCTGAAACATGCCGCTTTCCAACGCCCAACTCGCTCAAACCATCGATCACACGCTGCTCGCGCCCGACGCGAGCGACGCACAGATCCGCGAACTCTGCCGCCAGGCGGCCGAGCATCGCTTCTACTCGGTCTGCGTGAATTCGGCGAACGTGCCGCTCGCCGCGCGCGAGCTGGCCGACACCGGCGTGCTTGTGTGTGCGGTGGTCGGCTTCCCGCTCGGCGCGGGCCTGTCCGCCGCGAAGGCGTTCGAGGCGTCGGCCGCGATCGCGGCGGGCGCGCGCGAGATCGACATGGTGATCAACCTCGGCGCGCTGAAGAGCGGCCGCGCCGACGACGTGAAGGCCGATATCGACGCCGTGCACCGTGCCTGCGGCACGGTGCCGCTCAAGGTGATCCTCGAAACGGGGTTGCTGACCGACGACGAGAAGGTACACGTGTGCGAGATGTGCCGCGACATCGGCGTCGCGTTCGTGAAGACGTCGACCGGCTTCGGCCACGGCGGCGCGACGCTCGCGGATGTCGCGCTGATGCGCCGCACGGTCGGCCCCGTGCTCGGTGTGAAGGCGTCTGGCGGTGTACGCGACCGCGCGACCGCGCTTGCGATGATCGAGGCCGGCGCGACGCGGCTCGGCACGAGCTCGGGGGTTGCGATCGTGACCGATCAGGGGGGCAGCGACGCGGTGTACTGACCGATGGCGGGCCGGCTGCCTGCGCGTCGGCGCGTAACGACGCGCAGGCAGCCGTCGCCGAACAGTTCGGCACGCCCCCCCCCCGAGCAGGCGGTGTGCCGATTGCGATGCCCTGCCCGGTCACCACGCACGACCGATCGCGGCAACCCTCATTGTGTCGGGTCTTTCAACTCGATCAGCAGATCCTTCGCCGCCACCCGTTCGCCCGGCTTCACATGCACGGCCGCGATCTCGCAGTCGCGCTCCGCCGCGATGTGTGTTTCCATCTTCATCGCCTCCAGCGCGATCAGCGTAGTGCCGGCCGCCACGCGCTGCCCCGGCTGTACGGCCACCGTCACGACCGAGCCCGGCATCGGCGCGGCAACATGCATCGGATTCGCCGGATCGGCACGCTGCAGACCATGGCGCTCCTTGCCCGCCTGCACGACGCTCTTCTGCTCGACCAGCGCGGAACGCGACTGGCCGTTCAGCTCGAACAGCACCTTCACGATGCCGTCCTGCGCATCGGCATGCTGGCCCTGCAGCGATACGAGCAGCGTCTTGCCCGGCTCGATGTCGATCGCCACTTCCTCCTGTGGCTGCAGGCCGTACAGGAACGCGGACGTCGGCACGACCGACGTATCGCTGTACGCGCGAACGTGCGCGTAATAGTCGACCGTCTGTTTCGGATACATCAGGTAGGACGCGAGTTGCCGGTCGTCGAGCGGCTGCTCGCACGCAGCCTCGGCCTGCTTGCGTACCGTGTCGAGGTCGACCGGCGGAATCTGGTCGCCGGGACGATACGGTGCCGGCGGCTCGCTCTTGAGCACCTTGCGCGACAGTTCGGCCGGAAAGCCGTCGGGTGGGAAGCCCAGCTCGCCCTTGAACAGCGATACGACCGATTCGGGGAACGCGAGGTCCTTGTCCGGGTTGCGCACGTCGTCCACGCTCAGGTCGTTCGCGACCATCATCAACGCCATGTCGCCGACCACCTTCGACGTCGGCGTGACCTTGACGATGTCGCCGAACAGCCGGTTCACGTCCGCATACGCACGCGACACCTCGGTCCAGCGATGATCGATACCGAGCGAACGCGCCTGCTCGCGCAGGTTCGTGTACTGGCCGCCGGGCATCTCGTGACGGTAGACGTCAGCCGTGCCCGCGCGGATCTCGGATTCGAATGGCGCGTAATACCGGCGCACGCCTTCCCAGTACATCGACGCTTCGTGCAGACGGTCCTGATCCAGCCCCGGATCGCGTTCGCCGCCGGCCAGTGCCGCCGCGATGCTCGACAGGTTCGGCTGCGACGTGAGCCCGCTCATCGCGTCGAGCGCGCCGTCAACCGCATCGCAGCCCGCACCGACTGCCGCAAGCACCGACGCCGCGGCGATGCCGCTCGTGTCGTGCGTATGGAAATGCACGGGCAGCCCGGTTTCCTCCTTGAGCGCCTTCACGAGCGTCGCGACCGCCTGCGGGCGGCAGATGCCGGCCATGTCCTTGATGCCGAGCACGTGCACGCCGGCCTGCTGCAGTTCGCGCGCGATGCCGACGTAGTACTTGAGGTCGTACTTCGAGCGCGACGTGTCGAACAGATCGCCGGTGTAGCAGATCGCGCCTTCGCACAGCATCCCGCTCTCGCCCACCGCATCGATCGCCACGCGCATGTTGCGCACCCAGTTCAGCGAATCGAACACGCGGAACACGTCGACGCCGGCACTCGCGGCCTGCTGCACGAAGAAGCGCACGACGTTGTCCGCGTAGTTCGTATAGCCGACCGCGTTCGAGCCGCGCAGCAGCATCTGGAACAGGATGTTCGGCACGCGTTCGCGCAGCAGCGCAAGCCGCTCCCACGGGTCTTCCTTCAGGAACCGCAGCGCGACGTCGAACGTCGCGCCGCCCCAGCATTCGAGCGAGAACAGCTGCGACAGCTCGCGCGCATAGAACGGCGCGATCGGCAGCATGTCGGCGGTGCGCATGCGCGTCGCGAACAGCGACTGGTGCGCGTCGCGCATCGTCGTGTCGGTCAGCAGCACCTGCTTCTGGTCGAGCATCCAGCGCGCGAATTTCTCGGGACCAAGCTCACGCAAGCGATCGCGCGTGCCCGCAGGAATCGCCACGGCCGTATCGATCTTCGGCAACACCGGCTTCGGCAACGGCAGTGCCGGCAGCGTGCGGCCGCTCATCTCGGCGTTTCCGTTCACGTTCAGCTCGCCGAGATAGCGCAGCAGCTTCGTCGCACGATCGCCGCGCTTCGCGAATGCGAGCAGCTCCGGCGTCTTGTCGATGAAGCGCGTCGTCACGTCGCCCGCGATGAAGGCCGGGTGATTGATCACGTTCTCGAGGAACTGCAGGTTCGACGTGACGCCGCGAATGCGGAACTCGCGCAGCGCGCGATCCATCCGGTGGATCGATTCGGCGGCCGTCGGCGCCCAGGTCGTCACTTTCACGAGCAGCGAGTCGTAGTACGGCGTGATCACCGCGCCGCCGTAGGCGGTGCCGGCGTCGAGGCGCACGCCGAAGCCCGCCGCGCTGCGATAGGCCGTGAGCCGCCCGTAGTCGGGCAGGAAGTCGTTCTCCGGATCCTCGGTCGTGATCCGGCATTGCAATGCGTTGCCGTTCAGCGGAATCGCCTGCTGTTCCGGCACGCCTGCCGCACGTGCGACGAGCGCGCCGTCGCCGTCCGTTGCGTCCTCGGCGAGACCAATACGGGCGCCTTCCGTGATGCGAATCTGCGCCTTCACGATGTCGATGCCGGTGATCATCTCGGTCACCGTGTGCTCGACCTGGATGCGCGGGTTCACCTCGATGAAGTAGAACTGGCCGGTGTCGGCATCCATCAGGAATTCGACGGTGCCCGCATGCGTGTAACCGACCGCGCGCATCAGGCGCAGCGCGGATTCGCACAGCGCCTGCCGGCCCGCGTCGTCGAGATATGGCGCCGGTGCGCGTTCGACGACCTTCTGGTTGCGTCGCTGCACCGTGCAGTCGCGCTCGTACAAATGGACGACCGTGCCGTGCAGGTCGCCGAGCACCTGCACCTCGACGTGCCGCGCATTGCGCACGAGTTTCTCGACGTACACCTCGTCGTTGCCGAATGCGGCCAGCGCCTCGCGGCGCGCGACAGGCAGCAGGGTTTCGAGGTCCTGAGCGTTTTCCAGTACGCGCATCCCGCGTCCACCGCCGCCCCAGCTCGCCTTCAGCATCAGCGGATAGCCGACCTCCGCGGCCAGCGCCCGGCACGCGTCGAGATCGCCCGGCAGCGGCGCGGTCGCGGGCATCACCGGCACGCCGGCCGCGATCGCCGCATTGCGCGCGGCAACCTTGTTGCCGAGCGTGCGCATCACGTCCGGCGACGGACCGATCCAGCGGATGCCGGCGTCGATCACGGCCTGCGCGAAGTCCGGGTTCTCGGACAGGAAGCCGTAACCGGGGTGAATCGCGTCGACCTTCGCCTGCCGTGCGACACGCAGGATGTCGTCGATGTCCAGATACGCGGCGAGCGGCTTCTTGCCCTCGCCGATCAGGTAGCTCTCGTCCGCCTTGAAGCGATGCAGCGCGAGCCGGTCTTCCTTCGAATAGACCGCC
Source organism: Burkholderia sp. Bp9012 (assembly GCF_003853825.1). NCBI lineage: Bacteria > Pseudomonadati > Pseudomonadota > Betaproteobacteria > Burkholderiales > Burkholderiaceae > Burkholderia > Burkholderia sp. Bp9012. The sequence continues at coordinate 266,595 of NZ_QTQA01000010.1, forward strand.
ACCGTACGCATGTTCAGTTCGGCGGCGGCACGCATTACGCGAATGGAGATTTCCGAGCGGTTCGCGATCAGGATGGACTGGATGGGGGTAGGCGTCACGGCGGCCATGGATAGTGAAGAATTGAATTGAGCTCGCCGACGCGCCGTCCTCCACCCGCCTGCCTCGCTGGGCGGCGTGCGGATTCTCGCGTCGGTCATTCGAGGTTGCATCGTCCCGGCTTTCGCCAGTCGACATGTTCGCCAGATCGCCGGACAGCCGCTATCGACATCGCGACGACGAATAGCATCCAGCCGACCAGCCGGAAATAAGGGACCGGCTCGCCGGCCGGTTCGGTCGCCGGTCTAACCACGGCGAGCCCGTGGCACGACCTGCGCTCGCGGGAGGATCAATCGCGGGGATCGAAAAGCGGCGCGTGATCCATCCAGTCGTAGCCTGACGTTCCTTTCGCCCAGGCCCAGTTCGTGTCGAGGCGGCGTGCGCCGACCCATCCGGGCGTCAATGCGGATCGATTGGCGTCCGCCAGGCGTTCCTGCGCATCGCAATGCGCGTCGCCGTCAGATACGGTGCTTCGTTTGTCGTAGTCAGTCATTGCATCACCTTACGATTGAAAATCGGCGGCATCCGTCGAACTGTCGGGTTCGTTTCCGTTTATCCGGAAAGATCCGTCAAACGAGCGGACATCCAGCATGTCGCTCCGGTAATGCAAAAAGCAGGCCACATCGAGAATGGAACGGACGGCGTTGATGTACCGTGACCGGCCGCGAGGCCCGGCGCCGCACCGCGTCAAATATGGAACCGAAGTTTCAATTCTGAAATCGACGCCGTATCAAGCAGGTCGTGAACGAACCACCCCCAGCCAAGCGCGACGCCGTGTCCGTAGCGCGCTGTCCTGCCGCAGCCACGCCGGAGAGCAAACGGGAAAGACTTCCTTGTCGAACAGCGCGATCGAGCGATGCAGCCGATGCGCTAGCCCGCGATCTCGACGCCGGTGTCGAGCCAGCCGTGCATCATCACGCCGACCTCGTCGCTCAGCCACTCCCGGAACATCCGATACTCCGGGCGCGGCTGCGCATTCCGGTGCGTGATCAGGTAGTGATGGCGATCGCGAAACACCAGCACGTCCTGCACCGGCCGCATCAGGATGCCCTGGTCGATCTGCCGGTGCACGAGGTGATGCCAGCCGAGCAGCGTGCCCTCGCCGGCCTCGGCCTGCGCGACGAGCAGCCGGTAGTCGTTGCTTTCCAGATACTTGTTCTGACTCAGCATATCGGTGCCGTCGCTCTGCTGAAACCAGTTGCGCCACACGCGCCAGTCGACGTGCTCGCACACCTGCGCGCGGCCGAGCATCGACAGATTCAACGTCGGGCTCGTCAGCAGGTCCAGCGGCTTCAGCGACCGGCCGTGGAAATGCCGCTCGTAAAACGACGGGCTGCAGACTGGATACACGATGTCATGAAACAGCGGCTCGGATTCGAACTCGGGCTCGCGCGGCGGGTTCTTCGTGATGATCACGTCGGGCTCGATGAGCCCGTCGAGCTCCATGAAATGTTCGGTGACGATCACGTGCAGCTGGATATTCGGAAACTGCTCGCGAAACGCGGGCAGCCGCGACGACAGCCACAGCGCCGAGAACGTGTGCGACACGCAGACCATCAACGCGTGCTTGTCGGTGCGCCGCACGGCCTCCGCCGCCTCGGCGATGTTCATGATCGACAGATACGACGCGTTGTAGAGAATCCGTCCGGCATCCGTCAGCGCGATGTGCCGGCCGGTGCGCTCGAACAGAGCGACGTCGAGCGAATCCTCGAGTTCCTTGATCTGCCGGCTGATCGCGGCCTGCGTCACGCACAGCACCTCGGCCGCCTGGGTGAAGCTCTCGTAGCGCGCCGCCGTCACGAAGCACCGCAGCGCGCGAAGCGACGGCATCTGCGCGAGAAGTCGGTCGGCAAACAATTGCTTCTTCAACATGGCTTTCACTCTCAAAACGGAGGTCGGACGCTGCGTCGACGCACCCGTCGACAACAGTCCCGCACGCTGGCCGCGGGCTGTCTCATCGCAAACCATTCAATTATCCGAATATTGCAGCTTGCGCGTCGGCCGGGCGGCTGACAAGGGCGGCCCGGCCGCCGCAACAGCGTCGCGACGACGCCATTTTCGATCGATTGTGCACCGCGCCGCCATTATCGAAAGCGATTACGGGGACTGCAAGTCGCACCTCGGTTCGGCGGCCGCAAGGGTCGCCGCTTGTCGCGCTGTGCGCGACTCCCGCAGGCCGAACGACCGGCGACCATGCGGGCGACGCATGGTTCGGCGCACCATCGCGCGTCGTGCCCGGCCCGCGCACTCAGTCGAGCTTCAGCCAGGTGGTCTTCAGCTCGCAATATTGATCGTGCGCGTAGACGGACTTGTCGCGCCCGCCGAACCCCGATTGCTTGAAGCCGCCGAACGGCGTCGACAGGTCGCCTTCGCCGAAGCAGTTCACGGTGACCGTGCCCGCGCGAATCCGCGCGGCGATCTTGTGCGCGCTATTCACGTTGTCGGTCCACAGCGACGCGGCCAGCCCATAGCACGTATCGTTCGCGATCCGAACCGCATCGTCGACGTCGTCGTATTCGATGAAGCAGACGACCGGCCCAAACACCTCATCGCGCGCGATGCTCATCTCCAGCGTCACCCGGTCGAAGATCGTCGGTTCGACGAACCAGCCGCCGGTCTCCGCGAGGATCGCGCGGCCGCCGCACACCACGTGCGCGCCTTCTGCCTTCGCCTTCTCGATATGGCCGAGCACCTTCTCGTAATGCTTCTGCTCGATCAGCGCCCCGAGCTTCACGTCCGGGTCGAGCGGATCGCCAGTCTTCCAGCCGGCGAGCACGGCCTGGATCTTCTCCAGCAGTTCGGCCTTGCGGCTCGACGGCACGAGGATCCGCGAGCCGGCGCTGCAGTTCTCGCCCATGTTCCAGAATGCCGCTGCGACCGCCTGCTCGGCCACCGCGTCGAGGTTCGCGACGTCCGGCAGGATCACCTGCGGATTTTTGCCGCCGCACTCGAGCACGACGCGCTTCAGGTTGGTGTCGGCCGAGTAGTGGAGGAAGCGCTTGCCGGTCGCGGTCGAGCCGGTGAACGCGACGAGATCGACGTCCGGATGGCGGCCGATCGCCTCGCCCGCTTCGCCGCCGAACCCGGTCACGACGCTGAACACGCCGGGCGGCACGCCGGCTTCCAGCGCGAGATCGGCGATGCGCAGCGTCGACAGCGACGTCTGCTCGGCAGGCTTCACGACCACGCTGTTGCCAACCGACAGCGCGGGGCCAATTTTCCACGCTAGCATCAGCGCCGGGAAATTCCACGGCAGCACGGCGCCGACGACGCCGATCGGTTCGCGCGTGATCATGCTGACGACGCCGGCGCCGGACGGTGACAACGCGTCGTAGCGCTTGTCCGTCACTTCCGCGTGCCAGCGAATGCACGCGGCCGATTCGGGAATGTCCAGCCCCAGGCATTCGCCGATCGGCTTGCCGGCTTCCAGCGCCTCGAGTAGCGCGAGTTCCTCTGCGTGCTCGTCGATCAGCTGCGCGAGGCGCAGCAGCACCGCCTTGCGATGCGCGGGCGCGGCCTTCGACCAGACACCCGACTCGAACGCGTCGCGCGCGGCCGCGACCGCCCGCTCGACGTCGCGTGCGTTGCAGCGCGCGACCTCGGCGAGCACCTTGCCGGACGCGGGGTTGAGCGTGGCGAACGTTTCGCCCGACGCCGCCGCACTGCGTTGCCCTGCGATGAATGCGCGACCGTCGAGCGACAACGCATTCGCCTTCTGTTTCCAATCCTGATGGGTCGTCATGTCGTTTCCTTGAAAATCAAAGCTCGGCACCTGCCGAGAATTCCTTGGCCCAGATCGTCGCCGACACGGCCAGGTCGAGGATCGGTCGGACCGGCAGCGGGCGCGGATGCGGCTGCTTTAGCAGCTGCTGCACGAGGCTGTTCGATTCGCCGAGCGCATATTCGGCGATCAGCTTGCCGGACGACGATCCGCGGCTCAGCCCGAGGCCGTTGCAGCCGATCGCCTCGTAGAGACCGTCGGCGCGCTTGCCGAACAGCGCGCCGTTGTTCGCGGACAGGCACAGCGGCCCGCCCCACGTATATTCGAGCTCGACGCCGCCGAGCACCGGGAAGCGGCGCGCGAACGAGCGCTGATGCAGATGCCGCGCCTTCGCCAGATCAGCCGCAGACACCTTCACGTCCGGCCGGAACGCGAAATGGTTGCGCACGCAAATGCGATCGGTGATCAGGCGCCGCACGGTCGTGCCCATCGGATCGGCCGGAATCACCGCCCACGAGCGCGTGCCGCCGAGCTTCGCGACTTCGTCGGCATTCATCGGGCGCGTGAGCGACGCAAACGTATAGACCGGCAGCAAGCCGTTCGAATGCATGCCGAAAGTCGCCGCGTACGCGTTCGTGCACAGGATCACCTGCTTCGCGACGATCGTGCCGCCGGCGAAATGCAGCACGCGCGTGTCGCCGCGCGGCCCGATCAGCGTGACCGGGCTGAGCTCGAACACCGTCACGTTGTCCGGCTGCGTGGTCGCGAGCCCGCGCATTAGCGCAGCCGGCTGCACTGTGCTGCAGCCCGGCGTGAACAGCGCGCCCGTGTAGAAGTCGGTGCCGGTCACAGCCTTGATCGCGGCTTGGTCGAGCCATTCGAATGCTTCGCCGATGCGGGTCAGGCCGTCGGCAAAATGCGCGAGCGCGGCGGCGCCCTTCTTGTTCGCCGATGCGTGAAATTTGCCGTCGTCGCGCCAGTCGCAGTCGATGCTGAAGCGCCTCACGATGTCACGCACATAGTCGATGCCGTGCCGCTGAAACCGCACGTCGGCGCGATCTTCCTCGATGCTGCGTGAGTAGCTTTCGCTGCTGATGTCGTGCGGCAGGTCGACGAAGAATCCGGAATTGCGCCCGGCCGTCGTGCGGCCGATCCGGTCGGCCTCCACGAGCGCGATGGACGCGCCGGGCGCGAGTTCCGCGAGCCGGCGGGCCGCGCACAGCCCGGTGATGCCGCCGCCGACGACGACCCAGTCGAACCGGCTCTCGGACGCGACGGTGCGGGCGTCCGTCGCGGGCGGCAGGCTCTCCCACCAGCCATTCATCCCGTCTGGCGCCGGAAACCGCGCGAATTCCAGATTCGTGCTCATGATGAATTACCGGCGCTCGCGCAGCAGCGGCTTCACGAGCTTCGCGAACGCGTCACGCTCGTCGCCCGACAGCGCGCCGAGCGGTGCGCGCGCGACGCCTACCGGCAAGCCGGCCAGCTCGCACCCGTAACGCACGTACTGAATGAACTTGCCGCTGCGCTCGAGCAGTTCGAGCACCGGCAGCAGTTGCGCCATCAGATTGCGGCCGGTCGCGAAATCGCCGCGCGTCACGCATGCGTCGAACAGGTCGGTGTGCGCTTCGGGCAAGAAGTTCGATGCGCCGCCGACCCAGCTGCGGGCGCCCCATGCGAAGAACTCGAGCGCCTGGTCATCCATGCCGCAGCTCAGCACGAGCCGGCCGCCGAAATGCGTGGACAGGTGATGCAGATGCGCGATGTCGCCGGTGCTTTCCTTCATCGCGACGAAATTCTTGCGCTCGAGCAGCGTTTCGAGAATTCCGTCGCCGATTTCGGTGCCGGTGCGCGCCGGGAAGTTGTACAGCATGATCGGCATGTCGAGCGCGTCGTCCACGGCGAGCAAATGCGCGAGCAGTTCCTGCTGGGTCGGTTGCGCGTAATACGGCGCGGCAACGAGCAGCGCGTTCAATCCCGCGCGTTTCGCTTCGCGGCCGAGACGCAGCACTTCCTTCGTCGTCGTCGCATTGATGCCCGCGGTCAGGAACGTCTTGCCGCCGGCTGCGGCCGCGACCGTGTCGAACGTGCGCACGCGCTCGTCGAAACTCAATGCATAGTATTCGCCCGTCGTGCCGCCGATGCCGAGGCCAGACACGCGGCCGGCGAGATCGGCCGCATGCCGGCCGAGCAGTTCGTGATCGATTTCGCCGTCCGCGTCGAACGGGGTGACCAGCGGTGTGTGTACGCCCTCGAAGCTCATTTCGATTCCTCATTCAGGTGGGTGCGCCAGGTTCCCGCCGTCGGGCAGGAAACCGGCAATTCGACTCAATGTCGTCGGCACGTTGATGCATGCGCGCCGACCGGTTAGCTACGTTATCCGAACGATATTCCTGACCTGGCCCGCTTCCGAGCTCAGGCGAACACCTCCGCATGCGCGTAGATTGGAAACTGGTTGCACAGGTCGCGCACGCGCGTGCGCACCGCGCGCTCGACCGCTTCGTCGCCGGCCGGGTCTCGCTCGATCGCGTCCAGCACGTCGAGGATCATTTCGCCGATCTGCTCGAACTGCGCGATACTGAAACCGCGCGTGGTGCCGGCCGGCGTGCCGAGCCGGATGCCAGACGTGACGGTGAAGTTTTCCGTATCGAACGGAATGCCGTTCTTGCTGCAGGTGATGCCTGCGCGCTCCAGCGCCTTCTCTGCCTGCGTGCCGGTGATGCGCCGCGAACGCAGGTCGACCAGCAGCAGGTGGTTGTCCGTTCCGCCCGTGACGAGCGTCAGGCCGCCTGCCGTCAGCACGCCCGCGAGCGCCTGCGCATTGCGCAGCATCTGGTCGATATAGCGGGTAAATTCGGGACGAAGTGCTTCCGCGAATGCCACGGCCTTGCCCGCGACGACGTGCATCAGCGGCCCGCCTTGCAGCCCCGGAAAGACCGCCGAATTGATCTGCTTCGCGACCTCGGCGTGGTTCGTCAGGATGAAGCCGCCGCGCGGGCCGCGCAGCGTCTTGTGCGTGGTGGACGTCACCACGTCCGCGAACGGCACCGGATTCTGATGGTGGCCGGCCGCGATGATGCCGGCGATGTGCGCCATGTCGACCATCAGCTTCGCGTCGACGCTGTCCGCGATCTCGCGAAACGCGGCGAAGTCGAGCGCGCGCGGATACGCGGAATAGCCCGCAATGATCAGCTTCGGGCGATGACGCTCGGCGAGTCGGCGCACGTCGTCGTAATCGATGCGCAGCGTGTCCGGGTTCACGCCGTACTGCACCGCGTTGAACCATTTCCCCGACAGCCCGGCCCGCGCACCGTGCGTGAGGTGGCCGCCCGCATCGAGCGACATGCCCATCACCGTGTCGCCGGGCCTGGCCAGCGCGAGCATCACTGCACCGTTTGCCTGCGCGCCCGAGTGCGGCTGGACGTTCGCATGGTTCGCGTCGAACAGTGCGCACGCGCGGTCGATCGCGAGCGCCTCGATCCGGTCGACATGATCGCAACCGCCGTAGTACCGCCGGGACGGGTAGCCTTCCGCGTACTTGTTCGTCAGCACGGTTCCCTGGGCTTCCAACACCGCCGCGGACGCGATGTTTTCGGACGCGATCAGCTCGATCTGGGTTTGCTGGCGACGCAGCTCCAGTGCGATCTCCGATGCGATCACCGGATCTCGGCTCTGGAGGGTTTCGGAAAAAAATCGGGCGTTCTCGTTCACTTGGTGACTCCGCGGCGCGGTTCGTGATGGGCTGCATCGACTGCGTGTACCGTCCGCTGCCAAGCCGGCACCATCGTTGCGGCACCGGCCATCGGCTTGCGGCGATACACCTGGCCGGTTCACGCGGACGACGTCGAACGCGTCGCCTGCGCTACCGCCGCACGACGTTACTGCTGCAGCCAGGCCTTCAGCTTGTCCGGGTGGGCATCGACGAATTTCTTCGCAGCCGTCGCGTAGTCGTTCGTGCTGTTGCCTTCGAACTCGATCGCCTCGACGTCGGCCAGCGTCAGCATCAGGTGCTTGAAGAACACGTCGGCGCGCGGGAACTTGCCCGCGAACTTCTTCGACGCGAACGCGTGGACCTGTTCTTCACCGCCGAGCGTGCCCTTCGGGTCCTTCAGGTAACGCATCTGCCACTTCTGGAACAGCCAGTGCGGGCTCCAGACCGTCGCGACGATCCACTGCTTCGACTGGTACGCACGCGACACGCTCGCCAGCATCCCGGCCTCGCTCGATGCCTGGAGGTTGTAGCCTTCCAGGTTGTAGGCCTTGATCGTCTTCTCCGACGCCTGCATCAGGCCGCCACCCGGCTCGATGCCCTGGATCGTGCCGTTCAGCTTGCTCTTGACTTCCGGCTTGTTCAGGTCGGCGATCGACGACAGCTCCGATTCCGGAACGTAGGTCGGCACGGCCCAGCCGTTCTTGCCGCCGGTGTAGATGATGCCGACGTCTTCCAGATCGTTCTTGTACTTCGCGTAGTACGTGCCGTGCGTGACCGGCAGCCAGCCACCGACCATGATGTCGAGATCGCCGCGCGCGACGCCCTGGTACTGGATGCCGATGTCGGCCTGCACGAACTGCACCGGCTGCTTGAGTTGGGTCTCCAGCACGTACTTCGCGACATTGGCCACCGCCAGCACGTCCGCCCAGTTGGTCACCGCGATCTTGACCGGTTCGGCCGCCGCCGCCGCGCCCACACCTGCGCTGCAGGCAACCACCGTCGATACCGCAAGTTTCGCCAGAAGCGACTTGAACGTATGGATTTTCATCTAGTACTCCTTTTTAATCACGCGAGTCTTTCAAGAATGAGGAACGCCTTTATCGGCGTTTCTGGTCTCCATGCACTGCTACACCGGCTGAGCCGCGGCACCGTGGCCGCGGCGCTTGATCGTCCGTCAACTGCGTTTCACCTCTGTGCTCATCAGGTGCGTGCCTCGCCGTGCGGGCCGGCCTTGCCGGTGCGGGCCATCGGCTTCTTCGCCTTCTTCTTCGCCTTCACGCCAAAGCTTTCCGTCAGGCGGTCCAGCACGATCGCGAGCAGCACCACGCCCAGCCCGCCTTCGAAGCCGATCCCGATGTCGAGCCGCTGGATCCCGCTCAGCACGTATTCGCCGAGGCCGCCCGCGCCGATCATCGACGCGACCACCACCATCGACAGCGCCATCATGATCGTCTGGTTCACGCCGGCCATGATCGACGGCAACGCGTTCGGCAGCTGGATCTTCCACAGCAGCTGCCAGTCGGTGCTGCCGAACGAGCGGCCGGCTTCGATCAGTTCCTCGCGCACCTGCCGGATGCCGAGCGTCGTCAGCCGCACGACGGGCGGCATCGCGAACACGATCGTCGCGATCACCGCCGGCACGCGTCCGAGCCCGAACAGGATCACGGCCGGGATCAGGTACACGAACGCGGGCATCGTCTGCATGAAGTCGAGCAGCGAGCGCAGGATCATGCCGATCCGGTTGTTGCGTGCGCCCCAGATGCCGAGCGGCACACCGATCACGAGGCTGAAGAACGTCGCCGCGGTCACGAGCGCGAGGGTCGACACCGTCTGCGCCCACAAGCCCATGTAGTGAATCACAAGCAGCGCGCCGCCGACGAAGACCGAAAACACGATGCCGCGGCGCCACAGTGCGAGGCCGACCAGGATCACGACCATCGCGATGAACGGCACGGCGGCAAGGCCGTCCTCGAGCAGCTTCACGACCGCGCCAAGCCCCGCCGAGAACGTGTCGAAGCCGCCGCGGAAATGCAGAAACAGGAAATTGACGAAGTTCTCCGCGAACTTCCCGATCACCGACGAATTCATGCTGCCCTCCGTTGCATCATCTGCTTGAGTATCGTCCGGCAGGACACGACGCCCGCCAGTTGTCCCGCTGCGTCCGTCACCGGCACGTCGTGCTGCTGCGTCAGCGCGATCGACGCGAGCCGATGCAGATCGGTATCGATCGGAACCGCATTGAAGTCGTTCAGGAATGCCTCGCGAATCGGCCGCGTGCCGGACCGGTGAAGCGTCGCGGGCGTGACGCAGCCCAGGTAATGGCCGGCCTCGTCGCATACGTAGCCGCATTCCGCGCCGCTGTCGATCAGCTGGTTCAGGTAACGGTCGGACGGCGTGCCCGCATCGCAGCGAAGCAGTCCGCGTTCGATCTTCGTCATCATGCTCGACGCCTTCAGGAAGCGCGACACGTCGACGTTGCGGAAGAAGTCCTGCACGTACGCGTCGGCCGGCGTCTGGATCAGTTCGGCCGGCGTACCGACCTGGATCAGGCAGCCGTCCTTCATGATGCCGATGCGCCCGCCGATCTTGACCGCTTCCTCGATATCGTGGGAGATGAACACGATCGTGCGCTGCTCTTCCTTCTGCAGGCGCAGCAACTCGTTCTGCATTTCGAAGCGGATCAGCGGATCGAGCGCGGAGAATGCCTCATCCATCAGCAGAACCGACGGATTCACCGCCAGCGCACGTGCCAGGCCCACGCGCTGCTGCATGCCGCCCGACAGTTCGCTCGGCAGCAGCTTTTCGTACGACCCCAGGCCGACGCGCTCCAGCGCGGCACGCGCGACGTCGTAGCGCTGCGCCTTCTTGATACCCGCGACTTCGAGCCCGTACGCGATGTTGTCGATCACGGTGCGGTTAGGCAGCAATGCGAACGACTGGAACACCATCGCCATCTTCTGGCGCCGGACGTCGCGCAGTTCTGGCGTCGACATCGGTGCGATGTCGCGGCCTTCGAGCACGACCTGACCGGACGTCGGCTCGATCAGGCGATTCAGCAGCCGGACGAGCGTCGATTTCCCGGATCCCGACAATCCCATGATCACGAAGATCTCGCCGGCGCGCACGCTCAGGCTCACGTCGTTGACCGCCACCATGTTGCCGGTTTCAGCGAAAATCTCGTTGCGGCCGACGCCGCGCTTCATCATCTCGATCGCACGCTCCGGCTTCGGACCGAAAATCTTCGACAGATGCCTGACGGTCAGGATGTCGGTTCCGGTCGCGATACTCGAACGGGCGATCGACGGCGCACCGTCGGTGTGGATTGCTTCGGGGGGAAGTACGTCGCCCGGCGCAAACGTCAGATTTGGAGTCATTCTGTCGTCCCGACTAACTGGTAAGGGAAACCGCGAACTTCGTCTGATTCGGCATCGATAGCCCGATTGGCGGGTGGGCCCGATGCCGCTTCTGCGTGGTTGACGGCGCTGATACAGTGATTGCAGCGTATCAATCCAATTTCGTTGTTCCAGATACATTTTTTGTGCGCTTTCCCATACCTTTGGTAATGCATCGGCTACGGACGAAAAAAGCCGGCGCTTGTGGAAAAGTACCAGTGACGCTACAGCCAGTATTGGCGCGGCCGGGCGCGATTTGACGGGAACTACTGCTGCGCCGGGCACTGGGCGCTCGCGGAGGCGAACTACGGGAAAAACCCGACACAGCCATTTAAGGGAAAACACTAGGAAATGGCTTAAAAATGGTTCATCACAGGAAACCGTGGAAGATTTGATGCCGATTGCGAATCTGACGCCTGACTGTAAGGAGGTCAGGAGGAGGAATTGCTCGATCGCAAGGCACTTCAGGCACCGGGTTGCTGGACAGGTCAGCGATTTGGAGCGTGTGGAATAGCCGGAAGGCGAAGGCCGCAGGCTGTCGCTGTATTTGAAGCCGGTCAGCAAGGTCATGTACTGCGAGCAATGTGGGACACGCTGCCCGCAGATCCACGAGACAACGGTTCGCCGAGTGCGTGACCTGCCGCTGTTCGAGTACCGGGTGATGCTGCATCCCCCCGTTGGATTTGGTGCGAACGCTGCGGCTGTTGATGTCCACGCGGAATTGACCCACCGGGGATGCGGTGGAAATCAACAGAACTGTTCCATCTCGCGCAGAATCGCATCCTCGAGATCACGCTCCAGATAGTGATCATTGAGGCCGAGAAAGTCGAGGATGTATGGATCTTTCAGCACGAGATCAGGTGTCATCTGCTACGCGTCGCGCAGGTGCGCCACTTGGCGCCGGATCACTTCGTCGGGCCGGCGCGACCGTGCGCTGCGCTCGAGCAGCATCGACTGCATCCGCTCCTGCAGCTGCTGTTGAAGGAAGCCGTTAAAAAGGCCCGGAAGCTCATCGCCATGGCCAACTAACGCGCTGCAGTCCAATGCACGGAAACTGGCGCTGTGCGAGTTCGTGAAATTCCCGGTTCAACAGTGCCACGCGCAATTGCACGACACTGTGTGCTCCCACGCGACTCCAGCGCATCTGCTGGCCCTTGCACATGCGACGGCCAATGATTCGATTGATTGACGATTCCACGAATCCGGTGGAGATCCGCCCTGCCGAGCATTGCCAGGTGCGATAGTCAATCAGCGACTCGACGTTACTGTTGAGATACGTGACCACATTCAACAGGCTATAGCTCGCTTTCCTGACTTCACGTCTCACCGCAGGATCGCGCTTCTCGCGGAGGTCAAGCAAGCGAGCGAGTCTGGCTGCAAGCTGCTTCCAGGCAAATGTGCGTCCGACCCAAACGTAATGGCGGAAGCGGACAAACAGATCACATAACTCAAACGCTGATCCACCGTCCGTGAGTCGCTCGTATACCAAAGGCGCGATAGCCTGATCAACGCGTCGCATCATCCGTCCGATGTGTGCTCAATCGAGAACCCACTCGTTGTCGTATGGCAGATTGTTGGCGACGCCGGCTAGGTCTCGAGCTCCATCAGTCAAAACTACGACTTCATTTTGGTCTCCGCATTCACTGTCTTCGAGAACTCGTGTCATTTCTTGGTTCAATCGCTTGGTGCGCGGCATGGCGGAAGCCCACACTCGTGGCAGCTTGCCGGATTCCGCCAGCGCAGCCACGACGACTGCGATTGACGATGGCCGGTTCCCGGCTTCTATGCGATTTTGCTTGCTCGAACCCTTGCGATTGCACCGGGCGCGACGAACATAGCCGATGTCGATGCCGAGTTCTACATTCGGCTTTGTTGTCTCGCACCACCGACGCACTGACCGCGTCCCCTGTATTGATTTCCCGACGCCCACGGGGTGATTGCGGATGGTTACATGACTGTCACGACCTGGATGCGCCTCCACGCGGCCGATTCCCAGCCCTTTTAACGGCTTCCACCAACACATGAGGTGCTGGTGGCGGAGAGGGGGGGGCGGTAAGCATGTGCCGAGCGCCGGGGTTCCTGCCATCGGACGCCCCGGCATCAATGAGCGGCCACCCCGGTCGCCGTCACAGCGCGTTCGGTGCCGCCCTCCCCTCAAGCACCGCCGCGACGTTGTCGAGCGCGGTAAACCCCATCTGGTCGCGCGTCTCGATCGTCGCGCTCGCCATGTGCGGCGACAGAAACACATTGTCGAGCGTGGCGAAGCGCGGATCGATATTCGGCTCGTTCCGGTAGACGTCGAGCCCCGCGCCAAAGAGCCGCTGCGATGCCAATGCATCGTACAGCGCATCCTCGTCGACGAGACTGCCGCGCGCTGCGTTCACGAACACCGCACCGTCGCGCAGCAGGCCGAATTCGCGACGCGTCATCAGCGGCGTGCCGCCGCCTGGCACGTGCAGCGTGAGAATGTCGCACTGCGGCAGCAGCGTGTCGAGGTCCGCGCAATAGCGTGCGCCGGCTTCGATCTCCGGCGGTGCGGGCCGCCGGTCGGTATAGACGATTTTCATTCCGAAACCCCGCGCACGCTGCGCAACCGCCCGCCCGATCCGGCCGAAACCGACGACGCCGAGCGTCTTGCCGTTCACGCGCGTGCCGAGCATGTCCGTCATGCCGAACGACTTTCCCCAACCGGCGCGCACGATACGCTCGTACTCCGACGCACGCCGGCACGCGGCCAGCATCAGCAGCAGCGTGAAATCGGCCGTGCAGTCGGTGAGCGCGTCGGGTGCGTTGCTGACCACGATACCGCGCGCGCGCGCGGCGGTCACATCCATGTGATCGTAGCCGGCGCTCGCGTTCGCAATGATCTTCACGCTCGGCGGCAATGCCGCGATGTGCTCGGCCTGCAGCCCTGATTTCTTGCCGATCAGCACCGCCGGCGTGTCGTAGCGGTTGCAGAACTCGACGACGGACGGCGCGTCCATGTCGGCGTCGGTTACATAAGCGTTGAAGTCAGCTTCCGCGCGTGCGGCCACCGCGGCCGGCACGCGTCGCGCCACCAGCAGGCGGGTGCGATTGTTGTCAGGCATGGTCTCGTCCTTAGGTCGGAAAACGGAACACAGCCTACGAAGCGCGGTCGACGCGGGTCAATATTGATTGATTCGATCAACATGTTCGTGTGGCATCGAACAGCCGAATTGCCGAACGGTTACGGTCGTGTGGTTTGCGATACGCCGGGACGGTCCGGCCTCCGCCCGACGCGTCGGCGAACTCAGGAAAACCCTGACGCCACCACGACCGGACGGGGCAGTTGATATTGATTGAAAGAATCAAGATTGCTGCAGGATCGCCGTCGCGCAATGCTTTTTGCACGTTCAACGAACTGACGACGAGGTCGTGAAAATGCAGGCAGAGAAAAAAATTGCGGCAGTGACGGGCGCCGGTACCGGAATCGGGCAGGCGGCGGCTGTGGCGCTCGCGCGCACAGGTTTCACCGTCGCACTGCTCGGCAGGCGCATCGATCCGCTGCTCGCGACGAAGGAAATCATCGAGCGCGCCGGAGGTGACGCGGCGGCCATTCCGACCGACGTTTCCGACGAAGCATCGGTCGACGCGAGCTTCGCGCAGATCGCACAAGACTTCGGGCGCCTCGACGTGCTGTTCAACAACGCCGGCCGCAACGCGGGTGCGGTGCCACTCGACGACTACTCGCTGAAATTCTGGAACGACGTGATCGCGACCAACCTGACGGGCGTGTTCCTGTGCGCCCGCGCCGCATGGCGCCAGATGAAGCAGCAAACGCCGCAAGGCGGGCGCATCATCAACAACGGGTCGATCTCCGCGCACACGCCGCGCCCGAACACGATCGCATACACGGCCACGAAGCACGCGGTGCTCGGCATCACACGCTCGCTCGCGCTCGACGGTCGTCCGTTCAATATCGCATGCGGCCAGATCGACATCGGCAATGCCGCCACGTCGCTGACGGAGCGCATGAACAGCGGCGTGCTGCAGGCCGACGGCCGCGTCGCGCCGGAGCCGCGCGTCGACGTCGCGCACGTCGCGCACGCGATCGTGCAGATGGCGAGCCTGCCGCTCGAAGCGAACATTCTGCACATGACGATCATGGCGAGCGCGATGCCGTTCGTCGGGCGCGGTTGACCTGACGCGCGCGAGCGCGCACGACGACTGCGCGCCGGCCCATCAAATCGAATATATAAGGAGACGACATTGAAAACCGCAGAAGAGCAGGTTTCGGTGATGCGCGATCTCGACGCGCCCGCAGCCCTCGCGAGACGATCGAGGGCGCGCTACGGCGTGCTGTCGATGCTGCTGGTGGCCACCATCCTCAACTACGTCGACCGCTCGGCGCTCGGCATCGTCGCGCCCGCGCTGTCGAAGGATCTCGCGCTCACCCGCGTGCAGATGGGCGAGCTGTTCGCGGTGTTCGGCCTCGCATACTCGATCGCACTGCTGCCGGCAGGCGTGCTCGCCGACCTGCTCGGCTCGCGCGTAGCGTATGCGCTGTCGCTCGTCGGCTGGTCGCTCGCGACGCTCACGCAAGGGCTCGCGCATGGCTATCACATGCTGCTCGGCTCGCGGCTCGCGATGGGCGCGCTCGAGGCGCCCGCGTTTCCGTCGAACGCGCGCGCGGTGACGATGTGGTTTCCGGTCCAGGAGCGCGGGTTTGCGACGAGTGTGTACGTGATGGGCCAGTACATCGGCACACCGCTCTTCACCGGGCTGCTGCTGTGGATCTCGTCGGCGTTCGGCTGGCGTACCGTGTTCTTCGCGACCGGCGCGTTCGGCATCCTGTTCAGCGTTGTCTGGTACCGGCTCTATCGCGATCCGTCGCGGCATCCGCGCGTCAACGCGGCCGAACTACAGTACATCACCGAAGGACAGCCTGTGGTGACCGCGCGCGACCGGTTCGATTGGCGCATGGCGCTGCGCCTGCTCGGCTACCGGCAGATCCTCGCGATCTGTCTGGGCAAGTTCTGCAACAACACGCTACTGGTGTTCTTCACGACGTGGTTCATGACCTATCTCGTCGAAGAGCGGCACATGTCGATGATCAAGGTCGGCTTCTTCCAGGCGATGCCGTTCATCGGCGCGACGCTGGGGATCCTGATCGCCGGCTATCTGTCGGATCTCTGCATCCGGCGCGGCGTGTCGATGTCGTCGTCCCGCAAGGCGCCGCTCGTGATCGGCACCTTCCTCGGCGCATCGATCGTACTCGTCAATTTCGTGCACTCGAATGCGCTGGTGATCGCGATCCTCACCATCGCGTTCTTCGCGCAGGGGATCGGCTCGATGTCGTGGGCCGCCGTGTCCGAAATCGCGCCGAAACGCTATGTCGGGCTCACCAGCAGCATCACCAGCCTTGCCGCGAATATCGCGGCCGTCACCACGCCGCTGATGATCGGCTACGTGACGCAGCACACCGGCAACTTTTTCTGGGCGCTGAACCTGATGGGCGCAATCTGCCTCGTCGGCACGCTGTCGTACTCGGTATTGCTCGGCAAGCTGTCGCGTATCGAGCTCTGACCCCGTTCATCTCCCATTCCGGCCACTCCTTCACGTACTGACCTCGATCATGATCGAATTCAAATGGGATCACCTGCAACTCTGCTCAGTTGATGCCAAGGCCACGGCCGCATGGTTCGCGCGTTGCCTGAACGCCGAAGTCGTGCGACGCCCCGGCCGCGTCGACCTGCGAATCGGCACCGTCAACTTGTTCATCACGGCACTGCCGGATGCGCGTTCGGCGATCGTGCCGGACGGCGTCCGCGTGCAAGGCATCGATCACTTCGGCGTGCGGGTCGATGATCTCGATGCTGCCTACGCGCATCTGGTCGACAATGGCGCGGAAATCGTGCAACCGGTGACGCGGATTCGCGCTGGCGTGTGCGGCTGTTTCGTGCGAGCACCGGGCGACATCCTCGTTGAGGTGCTCGAGCGGCGCGCGACCGAGATGACATTCAGTTGAACCCGGTCTATAGTCGTCGCAAGCGGCCGGTCGCCGGACGCATCTGATCACGACACGCCATGCAGAACTGGATCACCCTGACGGAAGCGGCGCGGCGGCTCGGCGTGCGGGCGCAGACCATCTATGCGTATGCGAGCCGCGGCAGCATCGCCGTGATGCAGGATCCCGATGATCCACGCAGGAGCCTGTATCGCGTCGATGACGTGGTCGCGCTGTGCCGCAAGAAACAGGTCGGCCGCAAGCGGGCAGCG
Organism: Burkholderia sp. Bp9012; assembly: GCF_003853825.1. Lineage (NCBI taxonomy): Bacteria > Pseudomonadati > Pseudomonadota > Betaproteobacteria > Burkholderiales > Burkholderiaceae > Burkholderia > Burkholderia sp. Bp9012. The sequence continues at coordinate 283,756 of NZ_QTQA01000010.1, forward strand.
CTGGCGGCCAGCACGATCTTCGGCGCCGAGCCGTGCATCTACAGCGGCATCACCACTTTCTCCAAGGGCCGCGCGTGGTATCGCGGCCGCGACAGCATTCAACTCGCGGACACCGCCACGCTCGAGGAAACGGCCGCGCTGCTGTGGCAAGCCACCACGCCTGTGTCGTTCGACGCGCCGGCGGTTGCGTTGCCGCCCAGCGAGCGCGATCGGCAATGCGCGTTCACGATGCTCGCGACACTGGCCGCGCACGGTCACTCGACGCTCGGCCGGCTCGACAGCGCGCTGCACGCCGAGGCCGGGCAGCTCGTCGCGATCGTGTCGCGCGCGTTCGGCGCGTACGACGATGCCGATGCGGGGCGGCCCTGGATCCATCAGCGGCTCGCGGCGGGCTGGGGCGTCGACGACCATGGCGCGGACCTGCTGCGCCGTGCGATGGTGCTGGTCGCCGATCACGAGATCACGAGTTCGGCATTCGCCGCACGCATCACCGCGTCGACCGGCGCGTCGCTCGCTGGCTGCCTGCTGACAGGCCTCACGACATTGTCGGGCCCGCTGCACGGCGACGCGTCGGGGCGCGTGCGTGCCGTGTTCGACGACGTTGAACGGCTCGGCGCCGAGCGCGTGGTCGATCATCACCTGAAGTCCGCGATCCCGATTCCAGGTTTCGGTCACCATCTTTACCCCGACGGCGATCCGCGCGCCGCTGCGCTGCTCGCGCGACTCGATCCGCCCACCGAACTCGGGTACTTTGTCGATAAGGTCACGACGCTCACCGGCCAGCGGCCGACCATCGACGTCGCGCTTGTGATGCTGGCGGTACAGCTTCAATTGCCGACCGATGCGGCATTCGGGTTGTTTGCGATCGCGCGCAGTGTCGGGCTGCTCGCACACTGCATCGAGCAACTGCGCGTCGGCAAGGTGATCCGGCCGCGCAGCCGCTATACGGGACCGGCGCTCGACGAGCGGCATCTGCGGCCCGAGGCCCACGATGACGGCAAGCTGCCGAAAGCCGGTATGATCGAGAAGAACCGGGTGTTCAAGGTGGTGGAGTAGCTTGCGTCACGAAGGTGCGCGACAGCGATCCGCATCTCCATGAAAAGTGAAGCGGCCCGAGGTCATCCGGCGACCGCGGGCCATACACGTAGCCACAGAACAAAGTAAAGTTGTCACCGTTTGCGAAATAAGGACGTCACTGCGCCGGTCGTCGTCGACCGAACGATGAACGATACGAAACTCTCGGAAATTCATGACGTTGCACGTCGCGAAATAGAAACGTCACTGACCGCGGCCCTGCGAAGCCCAGTGTCAACTCCCATGCTGCACGGCGGCGGAGGGCCCCACAGCGGGTCTTCATCCTGCCGGTAGTAGTCGCCGTACTCCGGCTGGTCGAGCAATTCGATGGCTTCCTCGCGCACCGCCTGCGCCACCGGCACAAAGCTGCCCGGCTCGTACACATAGTGCGTGGTGCGTGCGCCGAAGCCGTCCTCGTCGGCGATCTTGCTCTCCCACGCCAGCGTGTCGCCGTCCCAGCCGTACAGCGTCAAACCATAGCCGTGCTCCGCGTTCAGCCGCGCCGTCTCCGCTTCCCGGTAACCACTGCCGTCACTGGCACTGTATCTCACCTGCGCGTTCGATTCCTTCCCCACCCGTCGCCCCAGCGCATCGTACCAGTAGTGCACCGATACCCGGCCGTTGCCGAACCGTACCAGTCGATCGAAGCTGTCCCACTCGTACCACGCTTCACATCAGCTTAATCAGCCGAAGTAGAAATTGATCAATTTTCCGTATTCAGAAGAATACTTCCTCAAACTACCCAACGGCCGCTCATCGAGCATATCCATTGCCGCCCCTATACTCCCCGTTATTAACTTTTCATTTCCAACGGACGCATAATCCACGCCCACCACAGCATACCCAGATCTTACATTTCTTCGGCCAAACCGGATAACAGAGTACTGACCCAACACAATTGCACCATCTTTTTTGTCGTCAGAAAAATAAAGATGAACATCGTCCCTCAGAAAACTTAGTTGAACCCCATCCCAAATTCGCTTAAGCAAAGCCATCAACCTTACGCCCGGCCCAAAGTCGACAGAGCTACCGACATAAGTTTCGCCAAGATAATACAACTTATACAGAGAATTAATTTCCCTATTCCTATGATTTACATGCATATACTTCTCGTACAAATGGAAATCGGGAATTTCCCCTACAACATCGTAGCCTCGATCCTCGAGCTGCGACTTATCGCCATCCTCACCACGGATCAACCTGCCTGGATCATCGCCATTAGATTGCAGCAGCACATCAATAATTTCATAAAAATAAATTGCCATCTCTGTTTACTTAGAAATAGGATTCGTCCCAGATGCACCATGCTTGCCGAGAATCTCAGTAACCTTTTTGAGTTCTGATGCTCGATTTGAATTTGGACATGCGTCCACACCGGCCTGTGAAGCCTCGGCCAAGCGATCAACGTTCCTTGCTTTGTCGAGGCATTTGACATCGCAGCTACATACTTTCTTCCATTGAGACTCGGACATATTGCGCGTGGCTTTATCCGCCGGCCCCAGATCCACATGGCTTCCGTCTGCGTTAGGCGTCAACGTAATATGCCGCCCGCTAGGCGGCAGTCCAGGACCGCTTACATTGACATGTGCCCCTCGCGCCAAAGTATCCGGCCCGGCGGTATTGGCAGAAACGTCGTATCCTGACAACCCCAATGGGTCGATCCACTGTATCGGATTGGACGCATATTGATATACGTTGATACCCCCCTTCAATCTGATGGGGTCTTTCGATACAAACCTACCGATTGTGGATCGCAGTACCGATGCCGGTTGTAGACGAACGAGGGGCCGCTGACGCGGCCATCTCATTCATTTAAAGACGATCCGAAACCAACTTAACCAAATCAGAGAAGAACGCGTCAAGCTCCATGCACAAATACTCTGAATTCCCGTCGAATTTAAAAATATCTCCGGAAATCAATTTTCCCTCTTGATCCGTCAGATCGGCAGTTACCCTATATTTATCACCCATACCTGTCAGATCAAGTGTTAGATCGATCTCCATTGGGTAGAAGCTTACGTATGCCGTGCCGCCGAGAGAGTTTTGGTAAAACCCTGAATTCGATGACTCAATCTTGACCCTCTTTTCAATAACACATTCTACCCTTGCTACATAGTCTGACAAATAGGATTTAATATCTGTCGCCATCACTTTTCCCCCGACCAGTGACTGCTTCCAATATACCTTCTATCAGAGAATGCGTCGAGCCGCTTCCTCTGGACTTCGCCCAGTCTGTCAATTTGGAATCGATCGGATCGTTTATCGGTCGAATGGTCACGTGACCATTCGGCTTATCATGCGTCGCTTGAAGCCCGCACGAACAAAGCTTTCCGACGTCCAGCTCCACATATTTCCCTCTGTCCAATCCCGCTTCCGAAGTGGCTGCCGACAAGCCCGGCTCTTTCACATCGATTCGGGTCGTGTCTTTTCCTAAGCGCGGAGTCAGGCTATCGGGGGGTTCCCGATGCATTTCTAAAGACAGTTCCGCTAGTTATAACCTTAGGTTCAAAACCGGATAAGCCAAGCGGATCAACCCACCCCGTCGGATTGGGTGCGTATTGATAGACGTTGATCCCGCCTGCAAGCCCAATCGGATCTTTCGAGAGGTAGCGTCCAACGGTGGGATCATAGTACCGATACAGGTTATAGGTTATAGTGAAGACCCGTCTACCACCCGGTACCAGTACCCTAACGATTGCCCATAATCTCGTGCGCTGACGCAGAGTGCACTCGTCGTCGTGACGCTATCGAGTGTTGACCGACTCTCCGCCTCACCTTGTGCTACGTAGCATATCGGCGTCGCTCGGCAGTATGCAGAAGTTGGTCCGCTACTCAATCGTAGTCGTGCCACAACCAAGTACAGCGGATTCACGACCTCGGCCTTGCGAGCCACATCGCTGATCGCCTCCTCCGCGTCATCCCAAGCGCCGAAGCCGGGAAGACCCGCTCATTAGCAGCCCTTCGGGTTAGTGACGCACATCCAGCCCACTTATATGGTTGTCGCGTGCAGATTCATATAGAAATCCCAATGAATAATGAGCTTGCCAGATTTCGATAAAAATATCGTATCTACAAAATCCAGCTCACTCACAAACCTCAGCCATTCTGACAAGCTTGTCTTAAGTGCCGGGACAGCATCGTCCAAATTGAAGACATAAAAAACGTCAGTTATCGCCGCCCCCATAGAAGTCGAAAGAACTTTCAGCTCATTACTTAACCGCGCTCGATCAACACCATTTACCTCTTTCTTCTTAATAATGCGACTCCAGTCGATAGACGACGAACTCGCAGGAAGAGATTTCCTGAGCATATCAAGCATCTGCCTTTCTTCACCCCGAGCACATGAGTGGGCGGCAACATAATTAGCACATTCACTAGAGAAGATCATCTATTGAACCTCTTGACTATCTTGGCAACCGTCTTTCCAGATGCATTAAAGCAGATCGTTTTTTCGTTCCCTTTCCCGTTGAAGACGTTGATGTGAGCACCATGCCTTTCATCGTGCTCAACACGAAATCCTCGATATTCATCGGGAGCACGCCTTCCGTTAAAGCGCTGAGAGCCGAATTTGGCTGGATTTGGAATAGCTCTCTTTGCTGTAATCTTCGTAAAATCAAGGGCACTATTCATCGCTTGATTGTAGTCATCGTGCACTTCATCGCATTGGCGGTCATCCTTACCCGGACATGAATTACACTTTCTCGCTAAACCAAGAGGATCGGTCCAGAGCGTCGGATTCGGCGCGTACTGGAAGGCGTTGACCCCGCCCGCCAGCCCGATCGGATCCTTCGATACGAACCGCCCCGTAGCTGGATCATAGTACCGATGCCGGTTGTAATGCAGCCCCGTCTCATGGTCATGGTACTGCCCCTGGAAGCGGATGGGATTGGCGATCAGTGCCTTCCCCGAGGCCTTGCGGATCGTCTCCTGCGCGACACCCCACGCGCGGTACTCCGCGCTCCACGCAATCTCGCTGTGCTCGTCCGTCAGTTCCTTCGGCGAGCCGATCTGATCACACTGGTAATAGCCAATCTGCGTAAATGCTATCGGCTAACACCTATCTGCCCTCAAGATTGTATTTAGCAATTCTAGAAACATCCTCATCTTCATCTTGCGCAAGCCTCCTAATTATCGAGATAGGAGTCTTTTTATTTGAGGCGATACCTTGCCGAACCACTACGTCGATATCTTTTGACAGAAGTTCAAATAAATCATCAGACAATTTCCTTTTTACCGCGACAAAGCGACGAACATCAGCCTCATATTGGCAAAGCAACGCCAAGATTTCGAGCTGGACAGTCTTATTGTGAGCAACCCATCTCCTATATTCTGGAAATCTATCGATGACATCTTTCCATACTGCCACGGGAGCCTCATCAGTCGCAGCACGATCATACTCATCTTTGATATCACTATTCCGTAGCGCAACAAATTCCTCAGCGGAGCGAATCATTTTGAATCCTTGCATTTCAACGATTTAAAATCAATATTCTTCCCCGTATCGCTCTTGTGTTTTTTCATGTAATCGCCATAAACATCAGCATCTGCCACCCATACACCATTCTTATCGTATACCTTCCAAGCACTGTCCCCATGCCCTGTTTGATCTTCAGACCACCACATGCCGGCTCCAGGATCTCGGACATACTTAGCATGCCCAACGCCAGGTACGTTGCCCGAACATACCCTGTCGAAATGATTTACTTTCCACTTGCCTCTGCATGGGCAATTGGCGTTTTGGTTTGCCTTTGACGACGTTTGCTTTCTTCCAGCGCCTACCGGTGTTCTCGATAACCCTAACGGGTCGCTCCACTCAATCGGGTTTGGCGCGTATTGATAGACGTTGATCCCGCCGGCGAGCCCGATCGGTCTTTCGATACGAACCGTCCGCTACTCGGATCATAGTACCGGTGCCGGTTGTAATGCAGCCCGGTCTCATGGTCATGGTACTGCCCCTGGAAGCGGATGGGGTTGGCGATCGGTGCCTTCCCCGAGGCCTTGCGAATCGCCTCCTGCGCAACACCCCACGCGCGGTACTCCGCGCTCCAGGCGATCTCGCTGTGCTCGTCCGTCAGTTCCTGCGGCGTGCCGAGGTGATCGCACTGGTACCACGCCACTCTGTCGATGGCTGGTGCGGGCGGCGGCAGCAGCCATAGCGGGTCTTCATCCTGCCGGTAGTAGTCGCCGTACTCGGGCTGGTCGAGCAGTTCGATGGCTTCCTCGCGCACTGCCTGCGCCACCGGCACAAAGCTGCCGGGCTCGTACACGTAGTGCGTGGTGCGCGCACCAAAGCCATCCTCGTCGGCGATCTTGCTTTCCCAGGCCAGCGTGTCACCATCCCAGCCGTATAGCGTGAAGCCGCATTGCAGCGCGCGGTTGCGTTTCACACGCTCGGCGCGGTTCCAGTGCGGGCCAGCCTCCCTTCTTTCCTCGTAGTGCGCCTGGCTGTGCTTGGACAGACGCCGCCCAAGCGCGTCGTAGGTGTAGTCGACCTTCAGGCGATCGTCTTCGTAGTGCGTAAGCCGGTCGAACAGATCCCAGGTGAAGCGGCCTTCCTTGCCGTTGTCCCAACGCTGCGTGAGGTTGCCGCGCGCGTCGTACTGGTAGTGGGTACCCGCGTATTGCTTGAGCAGGTTATCCAGCGCCTTGATGCGCGGCATGCGCTGGCGCTCGGCTTCGCGCTGCTCGGCCGGGTCGATGAGGTTGCTGGCCGGGTCGAAGTCAAACGTCTCGTGGCCGAGCCGGCTTTGCGCTTCGAGCAAGCGGCCCACCGGATCGTAGCGGTAGGCGAGCTGCCCGCGCCG